>JBKBOI010000281.1:0-506 GCA_046294935.1 Rhodocyclaceae bacterium | reverse complement strand
GTTGTTGGACAATCTGTCCAACAGCCGTGCCGACGTGGCCGATCGCATCGGCCGAATCATCGGCCAGCGCCCCGTGGTCGAAATTGCCGACGTGCTGGAGACAGCGCGGCGGCGAGATCACCGCGCCGACCAAGCCCTCCAAGCCCAAGAAGGCGCTGGTGCTCGCACTCGCCGCCGTGCTGGGAATGATGGGCGGCGTGATGCTCGCCTTCGTCGCCGAATTCGTCGCGAAAGCCAAGGCAAACGCCGCCGGAAAGGCCTGACCCCCATGTGCGGAATCGTCGCCGCCGTCTCGCCGGCCGCCAACATCGTCCCGGTCCTCCTCGAAGGCCTGCGCAAGCTCGAATACCGCGGCTATGACTCGGCCGGCATCGCCGTGCTCAATGGCGAGGGTGTGCAGCGCGTGCGCAGCGCCGGCCGCGTGGCCGAGCTGACCGCGGCGAGCGAGGGCGTCACCGCCCACGCCGGCATCGCCCACACACGCTGGGCCACCCACGGCGCGCCGA
>JBKBOI010000280.1:0-510 GCA_046294935.1 Rhodocyclaceae bacterium | reverse complement strand
ATCGAGCCGGTGCTGGGGGAACTGAAATGAGTGCGCCGCGTTTCACCGTGATGGCCGGCGGCACCGGCGGCCACATCTTTCCGGCCCTGGCCGTAGCCCGGGTGCTGCGTGAGCGCGGCGGCGAGGTGCGCTGGATGGGCTCGGCCGGCGGCATGGAGGAACGGCTGGTGGCCGAGGCCGGCTTCCCCCTCGACGTACTGCCGGTCGGCGCCTTGCGCGGCAAGGGTCCCTTCGCCCTGCTGGCTGCGCCCTGGCGGGTGGGCCGTGCCGTGGCCCAGGCCCGCGGCCTGCTGCGCCGTCAGGCGCCCGGCGCGGTGCTGGCCTTCGGTGGCTTTGCCAGCGGGCCTGGCGGGCTTGCCGCACGCAGCCTCGGCCTGCCGCTGATCGTGCACGAGCAGAACCGCGCCCCAGGCCTGACCAACCGTGTGCTGGCGCGGCTGGCGCGGCGCGTGCTCACCGGCTTTCCCGGCACCTTCCCGGCGCCGGCCGAGGCGGTGGGCAATCCAGTAC
>JBKBOI010000279.1:0-512 GCA_046294935.1 Rhodocyclaceae bacterium | reverse complement strand
GGCCGGTGCTCGGCAAGGAGACGGTCTACCAACGCCCGGTCTCCGATGTCGCCCTGCACGAAGACGTGGCGCGGGTCGTCTCGGAGTGCGGCCAGGTTGTCCAGGTTGCCGGCATAGGTGAGCTTGTCGAGATTGAGAACGGGCTCTTGACTGGTCGCGAGCCAGTCCAACACGAAATTCGAGCCGATGAAGCCGGCGCCGCCGGTGACCAGGATCATGGATGACTCTGCCTCGTATGTTTGCTCAGTCAGGGTAGCCTTGCGGGTTTAAGCGCTGCCAGCGCCAGGCGTCGGCACACATCGCCTCGATGCCACGCTCGGCCCGCCAGCCGAATAGGCGTTCGGCCAGACTGGGGTCGGCATAGCAGCTCGCCACGTCGCCCGGTCGGCGCGGGGCGATGCGGTAGGGGATCTTGCGCCCGCTCGCGCGCTCGAAGGCATGCACCATCTCCAGTACGCTGTGGCCGCGGCCCGTGCCCAGGTTGACCGTGACCACCCCCGTGTGGCCCTCCA
>JBKBOI010000278.1:0-521 GCA_046294935.1 Rhodocyclaceae bacterium | reverse complement strand
AGCGTGCCCCACGCCAGCAACGCCGTGTTTTTGGCGCCGCTGCTGGCTCGGGCGCTGGCTGGTCTGGAGGCTTAAGCGCCCGCCCCGTGGCGTCACCCGAGCGTGTCGTCGTCGATGCGGATGCCCACACGCTCGATGCGGCCTTGGCGGATCTGCCGCACACTCAGCACGGCCGTGCCCCACACGACCTGGTCGCCCTCGGTCGGGGCCGTGCCGAGGCGCTGCGCGACCCAATCCGCCACGTGTTGCTGCTCGTCGCCCACCGCCGGCCAGCCGTAAAACGCGCACAGCGCCGCCATGGGCGTCTCCCCATGCACCTCGAAGTCGCCAAACACCCACCGCGCGCGGCTGGCGTCCTCGCGCGCCGGCAGTGTCACGCCGGCGCGACGGGCGGCCCACGGCAGCGTGGTGCCCTGCAGCAGCAACGACGCCAACACCACCACGTAGGCGACGTTGAAAAACGTCTCGGCACCCTCGACACCGGCCATCACCGGAAACACCGCCAGCACGATGGGCACCGC
>JBKBOI010000277.1:0-525 GCA_046294935.1 Rhodocyclaceae bacterium | reverse complement strand
GCTGGATGGCGGAGTTGGGCTGCCCGCTGCAGGCGGGGGCCGGGCTGCCGGACGGCTGGGCATCGGCCATGGCCGAGCAGCAAGCCGCTGGTGCAACGCTGGCCGTGCTGGCCTGGCAACCGGACAACACCTGGCGCCCGCTGGCGCTGCTGGCCTTCGCCGACGAACCCAAGCCCGGGGCTGCGCAGGCCATCGCCGAATTGCGTGCGCGGGGCCTCGCGGTGGTCATGATTTCCGGGGATCAACGGGCGGCCGCCGAGGCCATGGCGCGTCGCCTGGGCTTGCGGCCCGAGGCCGGCGAGGTCGAGGCCGAGGTGATGCCGGCCGACAAAGCTGCCGTGGTGCGGCGTTGGCAGGCGCGCGGGGGCGCGGTGGCGATGGTGGGCGATGGCATCAACGATGCGCCGGCGCTGGCGGCGGCCGATGTGGGCATGGCCATGGGCAGCGGCACCGATGTCGCCATGCACGCCGCCGGCATTACCCTGCTGCGCGGCGACCCGGCCTTGGTGCCCGCTGCACTGGACA
>JBKBOI010000276.1:0-527 GCA_046294935.1 Rhodocyclaceae bacterium | reverse complement strand
TGTGGCGCGGCCGCTGGGCGCCCGGGCCGCTTCGCGCGCCGGTGGCGTTGGGTGCTTCGGCATCCCGGCGCAGGCTCAGCGCGATGCGACGCCGGGCCACGTCCACCTCCAGCACCCTGACACGCACCACGTCGCCCACCTTGACGACGCTGCGCGCATCGGCCACGTACCGGTTGGCCAGTTGGCTGACGTGCACCAGTCCATCTTGATGCACACCGATGTCGACGAAGGCGCCAAACTGCGCCACGTTGGTGACCGTGCCCTCCAGCACCATGCCTGCTTTGAGGTCGGTGATGTCGTGCACCGCATCGTCAAACCGCGCGACGCGAAATTCCGGACGCGGGTCGCGGCCGGGCTTTTCCAGCTCGGCCAAGATGTCGCGCACCGTCGGCAGGCCAAAGCGCTCGTCGGTGAAGCGCTCGGGCGCCAACCCCCGCAGCACGTCGCGCCGGCCCAGCACGGCCTCGATGGGCTGCCCGGCCGCAGCCAGAATGCGCTGCACCACCGGGTAGGCTTCCGGGTGCACG
>JBKBOI010000275.1:0-528 GCA_046294935.1 Rhodocyclaceae bacterium | reverse complement strand
CGCTGCAAAAAACGCTCGCGCTGCTGCGCCACGATCTGGGGCACCAGCGGCTCGGCCTGCGCCGCCAGTCCGCGCAGTTGCACCACGCGGTCGCGCAACATGGCGACCAGCCGCGCGCCCTCGCGCTCGCGCGCGGCGGTGAAGTCATCCAGCACCCGATCGGTCAGCGCCAGCAAGGGCTCCACCCATTCGGTGGTCACCGGTGCGCTGCGCTGGGCGAGTTGCAGCACCTCGGCGACCGACAGGCCGCGCGCTTGCGGCAGCCAGGCCTGCACCTGTTCCTGTGCGCCCAGCAGGCGCTGCAGTTCGGCGGCCGACGGCATGTGTACGCCCCCGCCGCCGCGCTGTTCGATCCAGGCCCGCAGTTCCACCTTGCCGCGGCGCACGCGCGCGCCGACGCGCTCGCGCAAAGCCGGCTCGGCCGCGCGCAGGTCTTCGGGCAGGCGCAGCGACAGGTCCAGAAAGCGCCCGTTGACGGCGCGGATTTCCAGCCCCAGCACACTGGCGCCGGGCGTGTGGGTGTCGGAG
>JBKBOI010000274.1:0-545 GCA_046294935.1 Rhodocyclaceae bacterium | reverse complement strand
ACGATCTCCCGCGTGGCCGACCGCTGGTTCGTCAGCATCACCGTGGATGTCCCGGATGATCCGCATCTGTCCAAAGCCAAAACGAGCCGAAGGCGAAGTTTCGGCGAAGCCAAAAACGAGCCTCAAGACGAAAACCAAGTCCCAGGCGAGTTTCGGCGAAGCCAAACCCCAGGCGCGGTCGGGGTGGATTTGGGCGTCTCGGCACTGGCAACGCTCTCGACGGGAGAGCGCATTCCTGGCCCCAAGCCGCACAAGGCGCTGCTATCTCGGCTTCGCCGACTCTCGCGCAGCTTAAGCCGCAAGCGCAAAGGCTCGGCCAATCGAAAGAAGGCCAAGGCCAAGCTGGCGCGGCTGCATGCGCGCATTGCCAACCTCCGGCTCGATGCCTTGCACAAGCTCACGTCCGACCTTGCGCGACGGTTTCACACCATCGCCATCGAAGACCTGAACGTGCGCGGCATGGTGAAGAACCGGCATCTGGCGCGATCCATCGCCGACATGGGCTTCTTTGAGTTCCGGCGGCAGTTGGAGTACAAGGCGGCAAT
>JBKBOI010000273.1:0-551 GCA_046294935.1 Rhodocyclaceae bacterium | reverse complement strand
CCCCCACCTTCCTCCCCGAAGCTTCTTTCATCTTCAGGGGTGGTGACAACCCTACCATGATCGTTAGGCTGGCTGTGTAGCAATATGTGGCTGCCCATTACTTTCCTGAGTGTCTATGAACGCGCGGCGGAACTGAAGCGGATTAGATATGCCCGGAATTGGAGCTTGCGGATTGCCTGCGCCAGAAACAACGATGGAGCCGAAGTTAAAAATGCGACCAAGTATGCCTTGGTTGACTTGGATGCTTTCGATCTTCTGAAGGTTGATTTCAATGGTTGATCGGCTGATGAAGCCAAATTTGGCAATGACTCGTTTGTTTGTGATGGCAAGCTCTGTCGTGAAGTATCTGATGGCTGCCGCGACCCAGAATAGAAGACCCAGCCCGTAGAAGAATAGAAACACGAGACCAAGAAGCAGCAGTGGCATGAGCGACCAGATGCTGACTTTCCCCTGATAAACCACTTGCTCGCCTTTTGTCAGAGCGCTTTCTACGTAACTTGCCATTTTCTTCTCCTTGATTGATGAAACGGGTTTGTGAAGCCTAACGTCCA
>JBKBOI010000272.1:0-568 GCA_046294935.1 Rhodocyclaceae bacterium | reverse complement strand
TCTGCGTCATGTTTCAATCCGTGCCCAGCATGGCCGGGCGAAAGGACACGGGGAAGAGGTGTCGCCACTTTCGTATCCGATCATCCCCTCTGAAGGAGGAGGTTTCCAACCAGAGCGCGTTTCCGATGGGGCAAGCGGTATCGCGGGAACACGAAAGCGGGGCCACGACCCCGCTTTCCAGTCGCCCGCGCGCCCTCCGTCAGCCCGTGCAGATCACCGTGGCCGTCGCGGTCTTGCTTGTGTCGGCGTTGGAGGTGAGGCCACACGTGATCAGAGCGCCCGCCGTGCCGCAGGTGCCAGCGTTGCTGGCATACCTGAACTGCCCGGACGCGGCATCGTTCGCGGTGGTGAAGTCGGAACTGTTCTGCAGCAAATTATTCACGGCGGACGAACAAACACTAGCGTTGGCAGTGAGTGCCACCGACCCGGCTTTGCCAAGCACGGCCGCAGCGTAGTTGAGCTGGGAAGCACTGGTGAGGGCCCCCGCAGCGCCTTTGATGGCGGCGGCGGCGGCATCTGACTTCAGATCGATGAATTTCGGCAAGGCAGTGGCGGCGAGGATGCCGAG
>JBKBOI010000271.1:0-568 GCA_046294935.1 Rhodocyclaceae bacterium | reverse complement strand
ATGATGGCGCTGCTGGGCTTGCCGGTGGCCAAGGCGCTGGGCGAGCCATTGGCCGACGCCGAGCGGCGCCTGGCGCGCCTGACCGCGGACATGGAATCGCGAGCGCGAGGAGATCAGGCGCTGCTCGACGATCTGGTGGGGCTGGCCGCGGGCATCGAACGCGCCATCGCCGAAAATGGCTACCGCTTTGCCGCCACGCGAGCGTATGACCGCATCGTGTCGCAGCGCATCGCGGAGCTGCGCGAGCGGGCCATCCCCGGCACCCAGACCATCAGCGAATTCATGCAGCGCCGGCTGGCGCCGGCGATCGCCACCGTCGCCTCCGGCCCCGCGCGCAGCGTCGGCCTGACCGACCGCGGCGAGCTCGCGGCGGGGCAGCGCGCCGATCTCGTCCGCGTGTCGCGACGCAGCGGCGGCTGGCCGGCGCCGGTCGAGGTCTGGCGTCAGGGCGCGCGGGTGGCATGAGCGCCCGCTACGCCGTCTACTACGCGCCCGATCCGCAGGGGCAGCTCTGGAACCTGGCCTGCGCCTGGCTCGGCCGCGACCCGCATCGCAAGACCAGTTGCGC
>JBKBOI010000270.1:0-571 GCA_046294935.1 Rhodocyclaceae bacterium | reverse complement strand
ATCGCCCAGGATGCAGACAGTGGCGACATTCTGATGGTCTCTTGGATGAACCGCGAGGCGCTCAAACAGACCGCCGAACGGGGCGAGGCCGTGTACTGGTCGCGCTCGCGCAAGAAGCTCTGGCACAAGGGCGAGGAATCCGGGCACATCCAAAAGGTCAAAGAGATACGCATCGACTGTGACGAAGACGTGATCCTGCTCAAGGTCGAGCAGGTCGGCGGCATCGCCTGTCACACCGGTCGACGCAGCTGCTTCTTCCAACGCTTGGAAGATGGCGAGTGGCGGGCAGTGGAGCCCGTGCTCAAGGACCCGCACGAGATCTATCACGGATGAGCGCGGCGGACATCCTCGAGCGCCTGGCGCAGACCCTGGCGGCGCGTAAGAACGCCGACCCACAGACTTCCTACGTGGCGCGGCTGCACCAACAGGGGCTGGACGCCATCCTGAAGAAGGTGGCGGAGGAGGCGGCGGAGACCCTGATGGCGGCCAAGGACGGCGTGCGCGAGCAGGTCGTCTACGAGACGGCGGACCTGTGGTTTCACTGCCTGGTCCTGCTCGCGCATCTGGATAT
>JBKBOI010000269.1:0-577 GCA_046294935.1 Rhodocyclaceae bacterium | reverse complement strand
GTGGCCATTGCCCGCCCGCACCTGGCCGATCCGGCCTGGACGCTGCACGAGGCGGCCCGGCTGGGCAGCCCCTGGATCGACTGGCCGCTGCCGTATCTGAGCGGCCGCGACCAACTCTATCGCGAGCTGGCGCGCCAGCGCAGCGCCTGACCCCCATGGACCGACACCCCGCCCCCGCCGACCTGGAAGCCCGGCTGCACAGCGAGCACCCGCACGCGCTGCGCCTGTGGCTACGGATGCTGACCTGCACCCAGCTCGTCGAGCAGCGGGTGCGGCGGCGGCTGCGCACCGAGTTCCAGACCACCTTGCCGCGCTTCGACCTCATGGCCCAGCTGGAACGGCACCCCGAAGGGCTGCAGATGAAGGAGCTCTCGCGCCGGCTGATGGTCACGGGCGGCAACGTCACCGGCGTCACCGACCAGCTCGTGCGCGAGGGACTCGTCGAGCGCCTGAGCGTCCCCGACGACCGGCGCGCCTATCGGGTGCGGCTGACACCCGCCGGGCGCGAGGCGTTCGCGCGCATGGCGCACGCGCACGAGCAATGGATCGTCGAGGCCTTCGCCCGCCTCGGCCCCCG
>JBKBOI010000268.1:0-580 GCA_046294935.1 Rhodocyclaceae bacterium | reverse complement strand
TCGCCTTCAGTACGCCCGAGGCGGCCCAGGCGGCGGCCTGAGGAGGGGAAAGGAAGGGCGGGGAGAGGCGCGCTCACTTCGGGGCGCGGACACGAAGAAGGCCTCTCCCCATGTCCGAGCATTGGACCGACGAACGCGTCGATCGGCTGAAGTCCCTCTGGAAGGACGGGCTCAGCGCCTCACAGGTGGCCCGGGCGCTCGGCGGGGTCACCCGCAACGCCGTGATCGGCAAGGTCCACCGCCTGGGCCTTTCCGGTCGTGCGCGTCCCCCGCGGCCGGGAAGCCGCAACGCGGGCGCCGCCACAAAAAGGGGGCGGGCGCCACGCCGCCGGCTTACGCCGGTCCTGCGGCCCTGGCCCCTGGTCGTGGAGCCGGCGCCCGTCCTCGGCTTGAGCGACGTGGCTTCGATCGGCCCGCACGCCTGCCGCTGGCCGATCGGCGATCCCAAGGCGCCCGGCTTCGCGCTGTGCGGCCGCCGCGCCGAGCGCGGGGCCTACTGCGCGCCGCACGGGGCCATCGCCTACCGGGCGACGCCCCGGGACCACCTGCTGAAGCTCGCCCGGCTCCGCTGAGCCTCTTC
>JBKBOI010000267.1:0-580 GCA_046294935.1 Rhodocyclaceae bacterium | reverse complement strand
CTGAAGCGTCTGTTCCAAACATGCCCTGATTTCAAAGGGATTAAGACTTCCCAAGGTCTGCCCCGCCGCAACCGGCCGCCGACGATATCGCCGCTTCAAGCCAGACCGCGGCGTTGGCGCCACCGGCGCACCTGGGCGGCGGCATCGGCTGCCCGGCGCAACACGACGACGCCCGGCGGCAGCCGGCGCAGGGCGCGGATCGCCCCGGCCCCGCCGATCCACAACTCCACCGGCGCGGCCAGCCGCTCGCGCAGCTGCGCCACGGTGTCGATGACATCGCGCCGGCTGGCATGGTCGCTGTAGCTGAGGGCGACCACGTCGACCCCTGTCCGCTCGGTGGCGTCGATGATCTCGGCCACCGGCGTGCACACACCCAGCGGCAAGCGGTCGCACCCCTCCAGGGCCAGAAAGCACTCCGCCATGAGCAACCCGAGCTGGTGCTGCTCGCCCGGGGCCGTGGTCAGCAGCACGCGCGGCGGGCGCGGTCCGGCGGGGTTGGCTTCGTCGATGCGGGCGATGGCCTCGCGCAGCGTGGCTTGCACCGCCTCGGTGAACAGGTGCTCCTGGTACACCCCGATCT
>JBKBOI010000266.1:0-582 GCA_046294935.1 Rhodocyclaceae bacterium | reverse complement strand
GACTATCGGTTGGAGGGTGGCCGCGTGGAGCCGGTGTTCAAAGACGATGCCGCCGCCGATCGGCAGGCGGAAATGGCCTGCAACCCGTGCATCTTGGCGCTGCAGGAGGGTGTCATGCTATGTTGGGAGCACATGCTGGCGGCTCAGGCGCTCGCGGGGACGGAGTTTGCGGCACTCAAGCCGTATGCCCAGGCGCTGGCGGAGCGGGCGGTGGTTTATCCCACGGCGGACGAGGTTCGGCTGGTGGCGGCCTTGGCGCACACCGAAGATTTTGGCCACGACGATGTGCTGGCCTTGGCGCCCCAGCCGGTGCGTTGGTGGGATTGGTTGCGTCCGCGGCGACTCAAGCGCCGTTTGGAAAGGGCGCCGTGGCCGTTTGCGCTGTTTGCCCGCTTTCCGACGGGGCTGCCAGCGATCTGTGGGCGTTATTTGCACCTGATGGCGGTGCTCAAAGGCAGAGGATGACGATGCGCCGTCGTGATCGCATGCTGTTGCATCCGGTGCGGATGCTGTCGATGACGCTGCCGTTTCGGGCCGCGCGCACGGGTGGGGTGGGTATTTCGCCCGGAGTGCGTCCGTTGA
>JBKBOI010000265.1:0-613 GCA_046294935.1 Rhodocyclaceae bacterium | reverse complement strand
CCTGCGCGTCGAGCGCCCCCAACGTGGTGCGCGCGGACTCCAGATCTTCCAGAAACACCGACTCGGTGATTTCCAGCTCCAGCAGCCGGGCGATGGTCAGGGGTGCTGCCACTTGCCGCTTCTCACCGTTGAGCATGATCTCGATCATGAGCATATTCTACCGGAAGGCCATTTGCGCCCCTATGCCGAGGAGTGCGGATTGCGTCATACTTAGCGCATGTCCCTGGTACTCCCCATTGCACCCAATAACGGCTTCCTGGAGCGGCTGCGCAATGCCGGTGTCGAGCCCGGTGATTCTCCGGAGCTCGCACTGAACAAGCAATTGCTGTTCTTTGCCACCGGTCTGGTGAGCGTCACCTCGATGCTGTGGGTGGCGATTTACTGGGCTCTCGGCCCGCAATTCTCCGTCACGCTGCCTTATCTATTCCAGCTCACGCTGGCGGGCAACCTGGTGCTCTACGTCTATTCCCGTAATTTCGATTTCTTCCGCTTCTCTCAACTCACGCTGTTTCTCTTCGCGCCATTCGCGATGCAGTGGAGCATCGGCAATTTCATCACCGGCAGCGGCATCATCCTCTGGGGGCTGCTGGCGCCTTTCGGCGCGATCCTGTTC
>JBKBOI010000264.1:0-624 GCA_046294935.1 Rhodocyclaceae bacterium | reverse complement strand
GCCGCTTCTTCAAGAACTGGGTCGAAAATTATCTTCAGCTCGCCGAAAAGGTCGAGGCCGACGGCACGGTGTTGCCCGTTGCCAAGCGCTGCGTGGTGTTGAACGGCCAGACCACCGCCTTCCTGCGCGCTCGCTGGGGCTTGCTGAAGATCCGCAGCGAGAGCGACCGCCACCATGCGCTGGATGCCGCCGTCGTCGCCGCTTGCAGCCACAGCATGGTCAAGCGTCTCGCCGATTATTCGCGGCGCAGGGAACTCGAAAACCTGCGCGCCGGCTTCCCCGACCCCGAGACCGGCGAAATCCTCGATCCGGCGATGTTCCAGCGCCTCGCCGAACATTTCCCCGAGCCTTGGCCGCATTTCCGCCAAGAGTTGCAGGCGCGCTTATTCGTGGACGACGCGGAGGAGCTACGCACTCGCCTGGAGGTGTTTGGCACCTATTCCAAGGAGGCGCTCGCCGCCGTGCGGCCGCTGTTCGTCTCGCGCGCGCCGCAGCGGCGGGGGGGTGGGCCAATACATGAGGAAACCATACGCTCGACCCAGCATGTGCCCGCGAACACATCCCATGTCAAAGTGCCTTTGCAGAAACTAAAACTAGCTCGTCTTGCAGACATCGTGGGTGCGG
>JBKBOI010000263.1:0-629 GCA_046294935.1 Rhodocyclaceae bacterium | reverse complement strand
CGTCGGTGCCGGCTGCCTCGCGCAGCGCGAGCTCAGCCGGCAGGCTGGCCAGATGGACATACGTGCCGGAAGGATGGTCGGCGTAGCCGGCCACGCCTGCGCTGCGCGCCCAGTCGGGGCGGCTGCCCGGCGGCAGGCGCACGGTGCGCAGATCGCCACGGCCCTTGAGCAGCCAGCGCCCGTCGGCCAGCCGCGCCACCGCGACGTGCTCAAAAAAATCTTCGACCTTGCGCACGTAGGCGCTGACCGGCTGCGGGTGCAGCGGCTGCGCGCGCGCCCACGCATAGACTTTTTCCAGCGCCTGCAGCGAGGCGGGCTTGGAGGCAGAGTATGTGTGGTAGTAGATGCTGGCGGGTTTCAGGCGGCGGGGCCGCTCGGTCATTTCCAGCGTTTCGATAACGCGTTGATAGCCCCAGAACGGCCCAGTCCACAGGTTGGTGTAGAGGTTTTCGTTGGCCAGCGGTGCGTAGACCTGCAACTGCCCGTCCTTGACGACGCCTATCGGGGCCACGCAGGTCAGGCTTGGGCATTGCTGGCTTTTGATGGTATCGCCTCCGTTGAGGTTGAGCAGGCCGGCGCGTCGCACGTGGACGATTTGGGCGGCGCTCGGGTTGCAGTCGCCGGACCAG
>JBKBOI010000262.1:0-642 GCA_046294935.1 Rhodocyclaceae bacterium | reverse complement strand
TTTGGTCAACGGTATCGTTGGCATGGGTCGTCCCACAAAAGCAAACCGCCGAGCGTTGCCGTTCGGCGGTGTCGTTTCGCTTGTAATGATAACCGGTTTACCGCGCAACCACCCAGCCGGACACGCCGCCCGGCGGGTGGTCGGTGGTCACCGCATCACACCAGTTGGGCGTGCAGCTCCGCCAGCGCGTACACCGGCAGGTCGTCCATCACCTTCATGCCCTCCACCGCCGCCTCGGCGCCGAAGATCGTCGTGAAGGTGGTCACGCGGTGGGCCAGCGACGCCACGCGGATGTAGCGCGAGTCGGCAATGGCGTTGCGGCGCTCTTCCACCGTGTTGATGACCATGGCGATCTCGCCGTTCTTGATCATGTCCACGATGTTCGGGCGGCCCTCGGTGACCTTGTTGACCACGGTACATGGCACCCCGGCGGCCTGGATCGCCGCGGCGGTGCCGCGCGTGGCCACGAGCTCGAAGCCCATCGCCGCCAGATCGCGCGCGATCGGCACCACGCGCGCCTTGTCGCCGGGCTTGACCGACAGGAAGATCTTGCGCACCGCGTCGGTGGGCCGCGGCAGGCGCACGCCGGCGCCGAGCTGGCTCTTGACGAACGCCTCGCCGAAGGTGCGGCCCACGCCCATC
>JBKBOI010000261.1:0-651 GCA_046294935.1 Rhodocyclaceae bacterium | reverse complement strand
ACGTTCACGTCCTGCATCCGCTCGCGGCTGGGCAGGGCGTCGTCCGGATGGATGAAGTCCAGCATCGGCTGGCCCTCCATCTCCTCGATCTTGTAGCCCAGGGCGGTTTCCCAGGCCTGATTGACCCGCACGAACCGGTAGTCGCTGTCGCGGACGCAAAGGAGATCGAGGGAGACGTCGAAGAACGTCGCCAGGTCCAGGCTCGCGGGCGCGAGGAGCGGGCGGCTCATGCTGTGGAGATCTCCTTCCGGCCACGATCTCTGCACGGCATCACCCAGCGGACGGTTAACGCCAATCGACACGGATGCCAGGCGCGGCGCCAATTCCGCCCAAGCTTGCATCGAGTTCGCCCATCCGCCATATGCGGCCTCGGAGATCGGCGGCGGACGAACGCCCCGCCAACCTGGTCAGGGCCGGAAGGCAGCAGCCACAACGGGTCACGGCTCGGGTCGTTGTCCGGTCTCCACCTTTCTTTTCCCGCGCCGACTTAGACCTTTCACGGGGCCCGGCCGTCCCGTTAGATGACGCCATGGCGGACCAAGACTTCCCGCGCGAGGACCTGCCCGTACGCGATCCGAACGCCGGCGACATGTTCGGCGCATCGCCTGCGCCTGCGCCGCCGGCGGAGGAGTCGGCCGCCTACACCGTCAT
>JBKBOI010000260.1:0-653 GCA_046294935.1 Rhodocyclaceae bacterium | reverse complement strand
CGGCGCGGATCTCGTCGATGCCTAGCCGCGCGGCCACGGCCCGCGCGGTCCGTTCATTGTCGCCGGTCGCCATGATGATGCGAAAGCCAAGCTCATGAAGCGCCTTTAGCGCGGCAGGCGTCGTCTCCTTGACTGGATCAGCCACGCTGACGAGTCCGGCAACCGCACCTTCGAGCACGACGAACATCACCGTTTCGCCCAGGTCGCGGTGCGCGTTGGCCTTTTCGGTCAATTCCGCTGCCTCGAGCCCGAGGTCCGAAACCAGCCTGAGGTTGCCCAGCGCCACGCTCTTGCCGTCAACCACGCCCTTTACACCCTTGCCGGTGACCGCTTCGAAGTCACTGGCCTCACCCAGCGCCACGCCGCGTTCCTGCGCACCCGCGACGATCGCTTCGGCCAGCGGATGTTCCGAGCCTTTCTCCAGCGTCGCGGCGAGACGCAGGACTTCGGCTTCATCGTGACCCGGCTCGGGCATGACCGAGACCAGCCGTGGCTTGCCTTCGGTCAGCGTGCCGGTCTTGTCGACCATCAGAGTGTTGATCTTTTCGAACCGTTCGAGTGCCTCGGCATTCTTGATCAGCACGCCTGCCTGCGCGCCGCGCCCGGTGGCGGTCATGATCGACATCGGCGTGGCAAGGCCAAGTGCGCAGGGG
>JBKBOI010000259.1:0-657 GCA_046294935.1 Rhodocyclaceae bacterium | reverse complement strand
GAACCTAAATCCAGTGCGTCTACCAATTCCGCCACCCTCGCGCGGCCCGTCATTCTATCCCACTATACTGGCGGCCAATGTCGGCCGATCACGACGAGAATTTTCCCGTTGCTTCGCTTTTGCTTCCCGCCCGGCTGCGGCCGGCCGTCGAGGCGATCTATGCTTTTGCCCGCACGGCCGACGACTTGGTCGACGAAGGCAGTCTTTCGGCCGCCGAGCGCCTGCGTCGGCTGGCTGACTATCGCGCCGAGCTCGACCTCATCGGCAGAGGCGAAACGAGCACGAATCCGATCTTCCAGCGCCTGCGGCAGCAGATCACGGTCCACGGACTGCCTCTGGCGCCGTTTCATGACCTGCTCGACGCCTTTTGCCAGGATGTCGTCCAGGACCGTTACGACAGTTTCGACGAGCTGCTCGACTACTGCCGCCGCTCGGCGAACCCGGTCGGGCGGCTGCTGCTGCATCTGTTCGGCGCCGCCACGCCGGAAAACCTGTGCCGCGCCGATGCCGTCTGCTCCGCGCTGCAGCTCGTCAACCACTGGCAGGACGTCGGCATCGACCTCGACAAGGGATCGCGCGGGCGCATCTATCTGCCACGGGAAGATCTCGATCGCTTCGGCGTGACCGAAGCGGCGCTTTCGTGCCGGGCTGCCAGCG
>JBKBOI010000258.1:0-673 GCA_046294935.1 Rhodocyclaceae bacterium | reverse complement strand
GGCTGGCGCGTCGAGCGCGTGCGCACGGATGCCGGCCCGGCGGCAGGCTACAACCCCAGCGGCGGTGGCAACCAGGGGGCCGAGGCGGCCGCCTTCAACGCCCGGGATCGCCAACGACGCTTCACCACCCATGACTTGGCACTGACCGCTCGCCACACGCCGCGGCCGACGTTCGAACTGGAGTTCGGGCTGGCGCACAAAGAACGCGCCCCCGGCTTGTACGAGTTGTATCCGTGGTCCAGTTGGCAGATGGCAGCGCTGATGAACAATTTCGTCGGCGATGGCAATGGCTATGTCGGTAATCCCGACTTGCGCAAAGAGCGCGCCAACACCCTGTCGGCCAGTGCGGATTGGCACGCGGAAGACCGATCGTGGGCCTTGCGGGTGGCGCCCCACTTGACCCAGGTGGAGGACTTCATCGACGCCGCGCGCCTGCCCAATCAAGTGGGCAACCAGCGCTTCGTGCTGCTGCGCTACGCCAATGTGTCGGCGCGGCTGTATGGCGTGGATCTGTCGGGTCATGCCACTCTGGTGCGCAACGATGCGGGCCAATGGGGCGTGCGCGGGCAGTTGAGCTATCTCAAAGGCCGCAACCGCAGCACTGGCGATGGGCTGTACCAGGTGTTGCCGCTCAACGCCCGTGTCAGCGTGACGCACCGCGCCGGTGCCTGGG
>JBKBOI010000257.1:0-703 GCA_046294935.1 Rhodocyclaceae bacterium | reverse complement strand
CGCGCCTCACCGGACCCGAGCCGGGGGTGGACGCCGACTTGTTCGACCCCTATTGCGAGCACCTCCTAGTGCGCGACGCCGACACCGGCGAGGTGGTCGGCACCTATCGCATCCTGAGTCCCGCCAATGCCAAACGCATCGGCAGTTACTACACGGAGCAGGAGTTCGACCTGACCCGGCTGCAGCACGTGCGCTCGCGCCTGGTCGAGCTGGGCCGCTCCTGCGTACACCCCGACTACCGCAGCGGCGGCGTCATCACCCTGTTGTGGGCGGGACTGGCCGAGTACATGCTGAAGAACAACTACGAGTACCTGATCGGCTGCGCCAGCATCAGCATGCAGGACGGCGGGCAGAATGCCGCCGCGGTCTGGCATGCGGTAAAGGACAAACACCTCGGGCCGGTCGAGTGGCGGGTCTTCCCGCGCTGCCCGCTGCCGCTGGAGGCCCTGGACAGCGCACCGGTCGCAGTCCTGCCGCCGCTGATCAAGGGCTACCTGCGCGTGGGGGCATGGGTGGCGGGCGAACCGGCCTGGGACCCGGACTTCAACACCGCCGACCTGCCCATCCTGCTCGCCATGAAGAACATCAACCGGGCCTACGCCCGGCACTTCATGAAACAGGTTTAATGCCGCTCAAGGCCTACCCGCGGTTGCTAAGGCTGGGCCTGCACATCCTGGCAGGCGCCTTCACCATCCTACTGCTC
>JBKBOI010000256.1:0-760 GCA_046294935.1 Rhodocyclaceae bacterium | reverse complement strand
TACCGGCGAGCTGTGGGCGCCTGAACTCGCCGCCGCGCATCCGGGCCGCGACTGGATCCTCACACGCATCTTGTGGCTCTCTGGCTGCGAGGTCGGCAAGAACCGCCTAGGCGAGGTCGATACGATGCGCCGCTTTATCTACATCCACGGCAGCCCGGACACCGTCAAGATGGGCATTCCCGGCTCGATCGGCTGCATCCGCATGAGGAACGCCGACATCATCGAGCTGTTCGATCTCGTGCCGCCTTACACGAGGGTGGACATCGAGGATGAGGCCGGTTGAACCCAAAAACCGCAGTTGGACGGCGTGGAGTGTGCGTTCATCGCGGTGAGAAAAGGCGCGCCACCAGCAGCGCATGAGAGAAATCAACCGATTACCTGATCAGCATAATTGCACAACTTGACGCACACAACTGGCATCCGCCTGGTGCGGGAAATCGCCGCTCAGGAGTGAAAGCGGAACCGCCGCCGCTCGCCGGCCGCGCCACCCGGCAGCCAGGTCTGTTCGTCGAATGTCACGACGCCGCCGGCGCTCACGGTCAGAACGGTCGAGCTCCTCGTCCCATAGTCCGAGTCCCGGATGAAGGCCGCCGACAGGAGCCGCTCCCATTCGATCGCCATGCCGGTGGCGGGTAGGGCCTCGTCTGGATGTGTCCGGTCGTCTCGCAGAAGCGCCCAAAGGCCGCGCTCATCAGGCAAGTGAGCCAGGGCCGTTTCCAGTGCCGTCTTGCCAGCGCCGACTTTCGGCCCTGGAGTGTCG
>JBKBOI010000255.1:0-763 GCA_046294935.1 Rhodocyclaceae bacterium | reverse complement strand
ACCGCGTGCGGCTCTGGACCATGAGACAGTTCGCGGGCTTCGGCAGCCCCGAACAGACCAATCAGCGATTCAAATACCTCCTGAAAGAGGGCCAAACCGGCCTCTCCACAGCCTTCGATATGCCCACTCTTATGGGCCTCGACAGCGATCACCCCTTAGCTGATGGCGAGGTCGGCGTCGAAGGCGTCGCCGTCGATACTCTCAAAGACTTCGAGATCCTGTTCGACGGCATCCCCCTCGATAAAGTCAGCACGAGCTTCACCATCAACCCCAGCGCCCCCGTCATCTATGCGATGTATATCGCGATCGGGGATGCCCAGGGCGTCCCACGGGAGAAGCTCCGCGGCACGATCCAAAACGACATGCTCAAAGAGTTCATCGCCCAGAAAGAATGGGTCATCCCCCCGCGCCCATCAGTAGACTTAATTATAGATATCTTCGAGTTCGGCACCAAGGAGACGCCCAACTTCAATCTGATAAGTATCTCTGGGTATCATATTAGAGAAGCCGGGGCCACAGCGATCCAAGAATTAGCATTCACGCTCGCCGATGGGATGGCCTACGTCGAGGCTGCTATAAGACGGGGCCTCGATATAGATACGTTCGCCCCACAGCTCAGCTTCTTCTTCAACTCTCACAACTCGTTCTTCGAGGAGATCGCCAAATTCAGAGCAGCCCGCAGAATCTGGGCCAGGATGATGCGCGAGCGCTACGGCGCACAGAACCCCGAGAGCTGGAAGCTGCGCTTCCACAACCAGACAGC
>JBKBOI010000254.1:252-771 GCA_046294935.1 Rhodocyclaceae bacterium | reverse complement strand
GTAAGATCTTGGTCCTACATGAAATTCCCCTTCATCCGCGCTTTGGGGGCCGAGGACGGCTGGTATCGCGTCGGCCCCATGGCACGGATGAACACGGCGGGCTTCATCGACACGCCATTTGCCAATGCCGCCCATGGCGCGCTGCGGGCGTTCTCGGGCGGCCTCAACCATTCCACTCTCGCCAATCACTGGGCGCGGATGATCGAGGTGGTGCATTGCGTGGAGAAGATCCGCGAGCTTCTGCACGACCCCGACCTGCAGGGCACCGACCTTGTGGCCAAGGGCGAGCGGCGCTTCGAAGGCATCGGCGTGATCGAGGCGCCGCGCGGAAACCTGATCCACCACTACAAGGTGGACGAGAACGACCAGGTGACCTTCTGCAACCTGATCGTCTCGACCACGCACAACAACGAAGCCATGAACCGCGCGGTGAAGGCTGTGGCGGTGCAGCATCTGTCGGGCCAGCCGAAGATCACGGAAGGCATGCTGAACCATGTCGAGGTCGCGATCCGCGCCTAT
>JBKBOI010000254.1:0-242 GCA_046294935.1 Rhodocyclaceae bacterium | reverse complement strand
GTCCTGCGCCACGCATGCGCTGGGCCAGATGCCCTTGCAGGTGGAGCTGATCGACGCCGGGGGCGCGGTGATCGACCGCGCCGCGCAATGCCTGTGACGCCGCGCATCCTGCTGATCGGCTATGGCAATCCGGGGAGGGGGGATGATGGTCTCGGGCCCGCCCTCGCGGCCCGGATCGAGGCGCTGAACCCGTCCGGGGTCACGGTCGAGATCGACTATCAGCTGACCGTGGACCACGCCGC
>JBKBOI010000253.1:0-773 GCA_046294935.1 Rhodocyclaceae bacterium | reverse complement strand
ATCCACCCAGGGCAGGGCGAGCAGCGCCGTGCGCACTGCGTCGGGATCGACGGCAAAAAAGCCGCCGCCGGCCAGCGGCTGCACCGCGGCATGGATGCTGGCCTCGTCGACGAGTCTGAGCGGCGCCTGCAGGGCAAGGGTGCGGATCGGCCAGCGCTCGCCGCCGATCCAGCCCTGCACCACCGCCACCACCGGCAGTGCCAGCAGGCCGAGGGCAAGGCTCCAGGCCACGAGGCGCAGCAGCGGGCTCATGGCCGGGCCTCCAGGGTCTGGGCGAGGATGGCGAGACACAGGGCCTCGAAGCCGAGTCCGAGCCGGGCGGCGGCCTTGGGCACCAGCGAGTGGCTGGTCATGCCCGGCGCGGTGTTCACCTCCATCAGCAGGAAGCGGCCCTCGCCATCGCGCATCACATCCACCCGCCCCCAGCCCTTGCAGCCGGCGGCGCGGAAGCCCGCCAGGGCGAGCGCTCGGATGGCCGCCTCCTCCTCGCCCTCGAGGCCGGGGCAGTGGTACTGGGTGTCCTCGGCGATGTACTTGGCGTGGTAGTCGTACCAGCCCCGGGCCGGGACGATGCGGACCGAGGGCAGGGCAAGGTCGCCGAGGATGCCGACGGTGAACTCGCCGCCGGTGAGCATCTGCTCGGCCAGCAGCTCGCCCGGATAGGTGGCGGCGAAGGCCGCGGCCGCGGCGAGGTCTTCCTCGGCCTCGATGCGGAACACGCCGACGCTGGAGCCCTCGGCCGAAGGCTTCACGAAGGCGGGCAGGCCGAGTGC
>JBKBOI010000252.1:0-812 GCA_046294935.1 Rhodocyclaceae bacterium | reverse complement strand
TTGTAGCGCCAAAACTGCTCCAGATTGACGCCCGGCACGGTCTTGAAGCTGCTGCCCAGAGCCACCGCCTGCACCAGTGTGCGCAGGTGATTGAAGCCCAGCACCGTGATCGCCTCGCCGACGCTGTCGATCTGCCGCGTCAATCCGAAGAAGGCCGAATTGGCCAGCTTGAGCAGGCGCGCCGTCAGCCCCGGGTCGGTGGCGACCAGCTCGGCGATGTGGCGCGGATCGGGATCGTCGCGGTCGAGCTCGGCCGTGACCTCCGAGACCACACGCGGGATACTCGGGATCGCCTTGGCTAGGTTGAGCAATTCGTCGAGCGTCATATCCGCATGCGATTATCCGCGCTGCCGCAGCCCCTGCAGCTTGGCAAACGCAGATGCCATGGCCGTGGCGGCCGGCTCGGCCGGGCGGGCGCGCACGCGGGCACCCCCGGCCCCGTTGCCGGCTCCGCCGGCGCTGCGCGCGGACGGCGTCTGCCCCGGCTGCGCGTCCAACCGCATGGTCAGCGCAATGCGCCGGCGCGGCAAGTCCACTTCCAGCACCTTGACGCGCACGATGTCGCCGGCCTTGACCACCTCGCGCGCATCGGCCACATACCGGTTGGCCAATTGGCTGACGTGCACCAGACCGTCCTGGTGCACGCCGACGTCCACGAACGCGCCGAACTGCGCCACGTTGGTCACCGTACCCTCCAGCACCATGCCGGGCTTGAGGTCCTTCAGATCTTGCACCGTGTCGTCGAAGCGCGCGACCCGGAAGTCCGGCCGCGGGTCGCGCCCGGGCTTTTCCAGCTCGTTCAGAATGTCGCG
>JBKBOI010000251.1:0-832 GCA_046294935.1 Rhodocyclaceae bacterium | reverse complement strand
CCACTTTGTCGCGCATTTCCCAACGGGTGAAATGGCCAATGTCAGGATATCGCCAACGAATCGGTCTCTCGCAACTCATGAAGCACGGTCGACTGCGGGGCGCCTCGATGAACCTGCTGCGCGGGCGAGGCTCGCGTTGCGAAAAGGTGTCGTTCAGCAGCCAAGTTCGGTGATCCAGCGATTCAGGATGCGACGCGCGGCGTCGATCAGTTCGCCGGCGGCAAGACCCACCGGGCCGCGGCCTTCTGCAGCGCAGGCCTCTGCCGCTGCGCCATGCAGATGCACCGCGGCGAGCAAGGCTTCGAGTGGCGGCCAGTGCTGCGCGAGCAGCGCGGCCACCATGCCGGTCAACACATCGCCCGTGCCGGCGCTTGCCAACCCAGGATTGCCGCTGGTGTTGATGAACCAGTGGCCGTCGGGCGTGGCGATGATCGTGCCGCAGCCTTTCAAGACGACATAGGCATTGAAACGGCAAGCCAGCTCCAGTGCCGCCGCAAGACGGTCGGCCTGGATCGCGCCGGGCAGACAGCCCAAGAGCCGCGCGGCCTCGGCGGGGTGCGGCGTCAGAATGAGGGGCGCGCGCGAGGCGATGCGTGCGAAAATCGGCGCTGGCGGGGCGGCACCTTGGCGTAGCAGCTGTGGCGCCTGCGCCAGCAGATTGAGACCGTCGGCATCGACGATGCGAGGCAAGTCGAGAAAAAGCGCTCGTTCGAGCAGCTCGCCCGCTTGTTTCGATTGGCCGAGGCCGGGGCCGATGGCGATGACGCTGGCTTGTTGCAGCGCTTCATGCGGCTCGCGCAGCATCAGCTCCGGTTGCGCGACATCGACGGAG
>JBKBOI010000250.1:0-971 GCA_046294935.1 Rhodocyclaceae bacterium | reverse complement strand
GGGGCCTTGTCAGGCATGCAGGGCCTCCAAGGCGCTCATGTTCAATCCTGGCATCCAGCCGCCATCAACGCACAATGCCGCGCTGCGCCTGCGCGAGGAAGGTCAGCATCAAGTCGATGTCCGACACGGCCTCAGGGGCCTGAGCCTTCAAGGCCTCGATCTCCTGACGGGCCGCATCCAGGGTCAAGCCCTTGCGGTACAGCAGCTTGTACATCAGCTTGAGTGCCGACAGGCGCTCGGGCGAATATCCACGACGGCGAGGCCCTTCCTGGTGCACGTTCTGGGCCTCGGCCGGGTTGCCGGCGGCCATCACAAACGGCGGCAGGTCTTGCGACAGACGCGTCTGGAAGCCGCACATGGCAAAGTCGCCAATGCGCACGAACTGGTGCACACCGCTCATGCCACCAATCAAGGTGTGGTTGCCCACCAGCACATGACCGGCAAACTGCACCCCGTTGGCAATCACATTGTCATTGCCAATGATGCAGTCATGCGCCACATGCACATAGGCCATGATCCAGTTGCCATGGCCCACCTGCGTGATGCCTTTGTCTTGAACCGTGCCGGTGTTGAAGGTGGTGAACTCGCGGATGGTGTTGCCATCGCCAATGATGAGCTGCGTGGGCTCGCCCTTGTACTTCTTGTCCTGCGGATCAGCCCCCAAGGACGCGAACTGGTAGATGCGGTTGTTCGCCCCGATCGTGGTGTGCCCTTCGATCGTGCAATGTGAGCCCACCGTGGTGCCCTCACCAATGCGCACATGGGGGCCGATGGTGGTGAAGGGGCCCACCGTCACCGACTCGTGCAACTGGGCCTGGGGGTCAACGATGGCGGTGGGATGGATCTGCGCCATGGGCTCAGCTCACCTGGCGAACCGTGCACATCAGCTGGGCCGAGACGGCCAGCTCTTCACCCACCAGCGCCTGGGCATTGAACTTGTAGATGCCCGCCTTGTTGCGGTCCATCTGCAC
>JBKBOI010000249.1:0-1151 GCA_046294935.1 Rhodocyclaceae bacterium | reverse complement strand
CTCCCTCGCCTAACTACTTGTTATGTCTCGGTCGCTGCGCACCAATCGCCTTGCCCTCCACCCGCTCGCGACGGTTTTTCAAGGCGCCCCGTTATCGTGAGTAATACAATCAGCCCATCTTCGCCAGACCCGGCGGCGGCCAGTTTTCGAGCTTCATGCCCAGGGACAACCCACGCGAGGCGAGGACTTCCTTGATCTCATTGAGAGATTTGCGACCCAGATTGGGTGTCTTGAGCAATTCGGTTTCCGTGCGCTGGATCAGATCGCCGATGTAGTAGATGTTTTCCGCCTTGAGGCAATTCGCAGAACGGACGGTCAATTCCAAATCGTCGACCGGATGCAGCAGGATGGGGTCGACGACGGATTGCTTCGGTGTCTCGACAGACACTGGGGTTCCTTCCAGATCCGAGAATACCGAGAGCTGATCCATCAGGATTCCGGCAGCATGGCGGATCGCTTCCTCCGGATCGATGGCACCATTGGTTTCGATATCGATCACCAGTTTATCCAGATCGGTACGCTGCTCGACACGCGCAGCCTCGACCTGGTAACTGACGCGACGTACCGGACTGAACGACGCATCCATGAAGATACGGCCGATGGTCTTGCTTTCCTTGCTGGATGTCCGCACATTCGCAGGGACATAGCCACGGCCGTTCTCGACCTTGATCTGCATGTTCAGTTTGCCGCCAGGTGCGAGATGGGCGATCACATGATCGGGGTTGATGATTTCGATATCATGGTTTCCCTCGATGTCGGCTGCAGTAACGACCGTTTCGTCCCCCTCGCTTTTTTTGGCGAGAGTCAGCATGGTTTCGCTGCGATTGTGCAGACGCATCACCACGCCCTTGAGGTTGAGCATGATCTCGACGACGTCTTCGCGCACGCCTTCCAAGGTGGAATATTCGTGTAATACGCCCTCGATGGAAATTTCAGTCGGAGCCGCCCCTGGCATCGATGACAGTAGTATGCGCCGCAAGGCATTGCCCAAAGTATGGCCGAAACCACGCTCGAAAGGCTCCATGACCACACGAGCATGGACGGGGGACAAGGCCTGAACATCGATGATGCGGGGCTTCAAAAGCGCTTGAAATTGCATCTTCGTTCCTCAAAAGAAATCGATGCGCCCAAGGCATGCACCTCGGGCGCAC
>JBKBOI010000248.1:0-1155 GCA_046294935.1 Rhodocyclaceae bacterium | reverse complement strand
TCCAGTGAGCAGCTTGCCGGTGAGCAACAGGGTCTGGCCCGGCTTCCACGAGGCGACCTCGGCGCGTGTGAGCGTATCGAGATCGACGCGCGTCGATTTTTCCGTATCTGGTTGCCAGACGACCTGCGGCCAGTCGGAAAGGCTTGGTGGTTCGAGTTTTGCCGGCCCGGAGCCATCCAGCGTGAAATGCACATGGCGCGTCGCGGCGCAGTTCGGGATCATCGCCACCGGCAGACTGGCGGCATGCGTCGGGTAGTCGAGGATCTTCACGTCGAGCACGGTAGTGAGTCCGCCCAGCCCCTGCGCCCCGATGCCCAGTGCATTCACCTTTTCGTAAAGTTCGAGGCGCAGTTCCTCGATGCGGTTCTGCGGCCCGCGTGCCTTGAGCGCATCGATGTCGATCGGCGCCATCAGCGCTTCCTTGGCGAGCAACATCGCCTTTTCCGGCGTGCCGCCGATGCCTATTCCCAGAATGCCCGGCGGACACCAGCCCGCACCCATCGTCGGCACGGTCTCGAGAACCCAATCGACGATCGAATCGGAAGGGTTGAGCATCACGAACTTCGCCTTGTTTTCGGAACCACCGCCCTTTGCGGCGCAGATGACCTCGACCTGGTCGCCGGGGACGATTTCGACATGCACCACCGCCGGCGTGTTGTCCTTGCTATTGATGCGCTTGCCGGCCGGATCGAGCAGCACCGAGGCTCTGAGCTTGTTGTCCGGATGCAGATAAGCGCGGCGCACGCCTTCATCGACCATTTCCTGCAGCGACATCCGCGCATCCCAGCGGACGTCCATGCCGATTTTGAGGAACACCACGGCGATGCCGGTGTCCTGGCAGATCGGCCGCTTGCCTTCGGCGCACATCCGGCTGTTGGTGAGGATCTGGGCGATCGCATCCTTTGCGGCTGGACTTTCTTCACGCTCGTAGGCCCGGCCCAGCGCCTGGACGAAATCGCGCGGATGGTAGTAGCTGATGAACTGGAAGGCGTCGAAGATCGACTGGATGAAATCGTCCTGCTTGATGGTTGCGGACATGAAGGGCTCCCTCTGGTGGGCACCTCGATAAACCTGCTGTGCGGGCGGATGGCTGCGTTGCGCGGTGCTCGCTCCCTCGCCTATCTGTTTGATATGTCTCGCGGCTTGCGCACCAAT
>JBKBOI010000247.1:0-1277 GCA_046294935.1 Rhodocyclaceae bacterium | reverse complement strand
CAAGGGCGCAGCGGCCAATCTCGGCATGCGCACGCTCGCCGAAGCGGCGCGCGAGCTCGAAGCGCGCGTCAAAGGCGGCGAGCGGCGGCCGGCGCTGCAGGCCCTCATCGACGCGCTTGCCGAGACGCGCGCCGCGATCACCGCCTGGCTCGCCCGCCAGCGCGAGAGCGAGGCCACAGCGGCGATCGATCTTACCCGCCTGCTCGAAACGCTGCGGCCTTGGCTCGTCGCGCGCGAGATCGCGCCGGACGAGATCATCGCCGAACTTGCCCGCGCCGCGCGTCAGGATGCGAGCGGGCGGCTGGCGCGCCTCCTGCGCCAGATCGACGACTTCGATCACGCCGGGGCGCTGGCCACGCTCGAGGCACTCGTCGCCGGCACAAGGTAGAGCCCCATGGTCTTTTCCGCCCCCACCGACAAACCACTCCTGCTCCTGGTCGATGACATGCCGGCCAATCTGCATGTGCTGGCCGCCGCCCTGAAGCAGGACTATCGCCTCAAGACCGCCACGCGCGGCAGCGATGCGCTGGCGATCATGCGCACCGAACCCCGGCCCGAGCTCGTGCTGCTCGATGTCATGATGCCCGACTTAAGCGGCATCGAGGTGCTGCGCAAGCTGCGCGAGGAGCCCGAGACGCGCGATGTGCCGGTGATCTTCGTCACCGCCGACGTCTCCGAGCAAAGCCAGCTCGACGGCCTAGAGCTCGGCGCCGACGACTATCTGACCAAGCCGGTGATCGCCTCGGTGCTGCGCACGCGCGTCAAAAACCTGCTGGCCAAGAAACGCAGCGAGCGCGAACTGCGTCTGGCCGCCCACGTCTTCGAGCATAGCGGCGAGGCGATCATCATCACCGACCGCGACAACCGCATCATCGAAGTCAACCCCGCCTTCACGCGGCTGACCGGTTACAGCGCGGAAGAAGCGCGTGGTCAGAACCCGCGCTTTCTCTCCTCCGGGCGCACAGCGCCGGAAACCTATCGCGCGATGTGGCAGGCGCTGCAGGGGACCGGCTTTTGGCAGGGCGAGCTGTGGGATCGCAGCAAGGACGGCGCGATTTATCCGAAACTGCTCGCCATCTCGACGGTGAGAAACGAGCGCGGCGAGATCGAGTATTACATCGGCAGCTTCACCGACATCAGCGAACAGAAGGCGAGTGAGGAGAAGATCCGCCATCTCGCCCACCACGACGCGCTGACGGGCCTGCCCAACCGGCTCTTCCTCACCGTCGCCGGCGAGCAACTGCTTGCCAGCGCCGCGCGGGAAAGCCGGCGAGCGG
>JBKBOI010000246.1:0-1562 GCA_046294935.1 Rhodocyclaceae bacterium | reverse complement strand
TGCCGACCGAAGCCCTTGACTTCGGTGACCGTGATGCCCTGCACGCCGACGGCAGAAAGGGCTTCGCGCACCTCGTCGAGCTTGAACGGTTTGATGATGGCGGTGACGAATTTCATGGCGATTCCTTTCAGAAGGTCTTGCCGAAGGTGAAAAGCAGCCGCGCCTTGCCGAGGTCCTTGTCGAAGGCGTTACGATAAGGTTGGCCGGCATCGCCCTTGGCGTTGGTGTCGACATAGGCCAGCCCAAAGACGCCGAAGCCGACGTCCTTGGTCACGCCGAGCTTCCAGTCGGTGTAGGAAGCATCACCGTAGTTCTTGATCTTCTGGTGGCCGACATGGCCGTTGATGCCCCAGCCATCGCCGAGGTCATAGGCGGCATTGAGTTCCAGGTAGCCGCTGCCGCGCGTCTTTTCGCCATTCGGTCCGACCCAGCCGAAGATGTGGCTGGAGGTGACGTAGGAGTACTTCGCGGACAGCCATTTCCAGCCGAGGCCGACATAGACTTCGGTGGTGTCGGCATCGGTGAAGCCGCTCGGGTAAGTGCCAGGATAGTTGTAGGTCAGCACGCCAACGTCATAGCCGAAGTCGTTCGCGAAGCTGCCCTTGTAACCGCCATAGACGTCGAGCTCGAGGCTGGAGCTGATGCCGCCGAGATCGGACAGCCAGGAGATGTTCGAGCCCCAGACGCCGGCATACAGGCCGCTCGCGTGCGCATAATCGAAACCGCCTTGCAGGGCCGGCTTGCGGTTGGTCTGGCCGATGCCGCGATAGATGTATTCGGAGGCGAGCGTGAAGTTGCCGGTGAAGCTGTGCTCGGGCGTCGGCGCCGGATCGGCAGCGACGGCGCCGAGCGGGGAGGCAAGGGCAGCGGCAATAGTGAGGGCGACAAATTTTGCGTTCATGGCGACTCCAAGTGGTTGCAGGAAAAGAAAACTTCGCAAACCCGTTCTGCACGTTGCATGCCAATGAAAAATAGTCACGGATAAACAGTTGGTTATGCAGCTTGCGCACTGTCTGTGGACTGTTGGGCCATGCACTGCTCGCACTACTTTGATTCGCTCGCGAGCCGATGGCGCACCATGAGAGTGCGCTGGTTGCCGTGCCGCAGCAATTGTTACTGGCATGACGCGCGGGTTACACTTGCCATACCCATTCAACCGATTTCACCGAGACCACCATGCTCGACCAAAAATTTCTCGAAGACATCAGCGCCAGGATTTCCGCGCTCATTGCCAAGACTCCCGCGGCCGACATCGAAAAGAATCTCAAAGCGCTGCTCACCGCGCAGCTCGCCAAGCTCGATCTCGTCACGCGCGAGGATTTCGAAATCCAGAAGGAACTGCTCGCCCGCGCGCAGGCGCGGCTGGCGCAGCTCGAAGCGCGACTCGCCGAACTCGAAAGCCAGCGCAAGGCGGGAACCTGAAAACCGCAGTCGGTCGCGCCCCATGAGTTGCAATTTACTGATTCGTTGGCGACATCCTGACATTGGCGATTTCACCCGTTGGGTTAAGCGCTACGGCGTGGATTGCACGCCCCTCGCGGCGCATGGCGGTGTTGTCACCT
>JBKBOI010000245.1:0-1609 GCA_046294935.1 Rhodocyclaceae bacterium | reverse complement strand
GACCATTTCGAGCAGTTTGCCGACCCGATGGAGGCGGCGCGCGGCGCCGATCTCGTCACCACCGATGTGTGGACCTCGATGGGCTTCGAGGCGGAAGCCGATGCGCGCATGAAGGCCTTCCGCGACTGGCAGGTCGACGCCGAGATGATGCGCGTGGCCAAGCCCGATGCCCTATTCATGCACTGCCTGCCGGCGCATCGCGGCGAGGAAGTGACTGCCGATGTGATCGATGGACCGCAGAGCGTGGTCTGGGACGAGGCGGAAAACCGTTTGCATACACAGAAAGCATTGCTGGAATATCTGGTGCTGGGCAAAGTCGAGGAAAAGTGAGATGGTGAAAGCGAAATCGGGCATCAAGAAAGTCGTGCTCGCCTACTCGGGCGGGTTGGATACCTCGGTGATCCTCAAGTGGCTGCAGGATACCTATGGCTGCGAGGTGGTGACCTTCACCGCCGATCTTGGCCAAGGCGAGGAGCTGGAGCCGGCGCGTGCCAAGGCCTTGATGCTCGGCATCGAGCCGAAAAACATCTTCATCGACGATCTGCGCGAAGAATTCGTGCGCGACTTCGTCTTCCCGATGTTCCGCGCCAATACCGTCTATGAAGGCGAATATCTGCTCGGCACCTCGATCGCGCGACCGCTGATCGCCAAGCGGCTGGTCGAGATCGCCAGACAGACCGGCGCCGATGCGATCGCCCACGGCGCCACCGGCAAGGGCAACGACCAGGTGCGCTTCGAGCTCGGCGCCTACGCACTGATGCCCAACGTCAAGATCATCGCGCCGTGGCGTGAGTGGGACCTGCTGTCGCGCGAAAAGCTGCTGGCCTATGCCGAAAAGCATGGCATCCCGATCGAGATGAAGCACAAGAAGGGCGGCTCGCCCTACTCGATGGATGCGAACTTGCTGCATATCTCCTATGAAGGTCGCCATCTCGAAGATCCGTCGGCAGAGGCCGAGGAATCGATGTGGCGCTGGACTGTCGCGCCAGAAAAAGCGCCCAACAAACCCGAATACCTCGATCTCGAATTCGCGCAGGGCGATCTCGTCGCGATCAACGGCAAGAAGATGAAGGCGCACGAGTTGCTCGCCACGCTGAACCAGATCGGCGGCAGGCACGGCGTCGGCCGGCTCGATCTGGTCGAGAACCGTTATGTCGGCATGAAATCGCGCGGCTGTTACGAAACCCCGGGCGGCACGATTTTGCTGAAAGCCCATCGGGCGATCGAATCGATCACCCTCGACCGGGAGGTCGCGCATCTGAAGGACGACCTGATGCCGCGCTATGCGAGCCTGATCTACAACGGCTACTGGTGGAGCCCGGAGCGCAAGGCTTTGCAGGTACTGATCGACCATACGCAGCAAAACGTCAATGGCTGGGTACGCGTCAAGCTCTACAAGGGCTCGGTTTCCGTCGTCGCCCGCGATTCCAAGACCGACTCGCTGTTCGATCCGACCATCGCCACCTTCGAGGACGACGCCGGTGCCTACAACCAGAAGGACGCCGAAGGCTTCATCAAACTCAATGCATTGCGCATGCGCATCGCCGCGAATGCTCGTCTGAGGCGTCCTAGCCGGTCACGCAAATAACCGTCAGAGCGCGGCATGGAA
>JBKBOI010000244.1:0-1624 GCA_046294935.1 Rhodocyclaceae bacterium | reverse complement strand
GGGAGCCACCCTGCCGAATCAATACGCCTTGCCCTGCGCCGCGATGAACGCACACGCAACGCCCCAACTGCGGTTTTCAGGTTGAATGACCCTTGCCGTCCTGAGAAGCCGTGCGCTGGCGGGGCTCGAGGCACTCGAAGTCGCGGTCGAGGTGCATCTGGCCAATGGTTTGCCGTCCTTTACTCTGGTGGGCTTGCCCGAGACGGAAGTGAAGGAGGCGCGCGATCGCGTGCGCGCCGCGCTCCAGAACAGCGGCTACGAGTTTCCCGCCAAACGCATCACCGTCAATCTCGCCCCGGCCGATCTGCCGAAGGAATCCGGCCGTTTCGATTTGCCGATCGCGTTGGGCATCCTCGTCGCCTCCGGCCAGCTACCGGCCAGGCATCTCGATGATCACGAGTTCGCAGGTGAGCTATCGCTCTCCGGGGAGCTGCGCCCCGTGCGCGGCACGCTGGCGATGTGCCTGTCGGCTTCTGGCGCGGGCCGCGCTTTCGTGTTGCCGGCGGCCAGCGCCGACGAGGCGGCGCTCGTCAGGGCCGCGACGATCCTGCCGGCGCGCACGCTGCTGGAAGTCTGCGCGTATCTCGCCGGCACTTTGGCGCTCGAAGCGCATCAGGGTGCCGTATCACCAGCGCCGACTTTCGCGCCCGATCTCGCCGAGGTCAAAGGACAGCTGCCGGCCAAGCGTGCGCTGGAAGTCGCTGCGGCGGGCGGCCACAGCCTCTTGATGAGCGGGCCGCCCGGCTCGGGCAAGTCGATGCTCGCCGCCCGACTGCCTGGCATTCTGCCGTCGATGACCGACCAGGAAGCATTGGAGAGCGCCGCGCTGCATTCGCTCGTCGGCGGCTTCGATGTATCGCGCTGGGGCCGGCGGCCTTTCCAGGCGCCCCATCATTCGGCGTCGGTGGCGGCCATCGTCGGTGGGGGCGCGAATCCGCGCCCGGGCGAAATCTCGCTGGCGCATCACGGCGTGCTGTTCCTCGACGAGCTGCCGGAATTCGAGCGCCGCGTGCTCGAAGCCCTGCGCGAGCCGCTGGAAACCGGCCACG
This sequence comes from Rhodocyclaceae bacterium, assembly GCA_046294935.1. Classification (GTDB taxonomy): domain Bacteria; phylum Pseudomonadota; class Gammaproteobacteria; order Burkholderiales; family Rhodocyclaceae; genus Sulfuricystis. The sequence goes on along the minus strand of JBKBOI010000244.1, from coordinate 575 downwards.
TCCGCATCTCGCGCGCCGCGCGGCACGCAGAGTTTCCCGCCCGCTTCCAGCTCGTCGCGGCGATGAATCCCTGTCCCTGCGGCTATCTGGGCAATGAGCGCTGCCGCTGCACGCCCGAGAGAATCGCCGCCTACCGCGGCAAGCTCTCGGGGCCGCTCATCGATCGCTTCGACCTGATGATCGAAGTGCCGGCGGTCAAGGAGGAAGAGCTCGTGGCGCGCGCGACGGGCGAGCCTTCGGCCGTCGTGCGCGCGCGCGTGGTCGCGTCCTTATGCCCAAGAGTAAATATCTTATTACTCATTCACTCAACCTTTCTATAGCGTCGTAGGCGAGATCGCCCGGGGTTACATGCCGCGTCAGGCCCGGCGCAGGCCCAGGCCTATGCCGGCCACGGCCAGGGCTACGGCGACCGGCGCGAGGGCGCCGGCCGCGGGCGGCAGGGCCCGGGCGTCCTGCGACAGCCGCTCGCGCGTGGCGGCGATGGTGAGGTCCGGTCCGTGCGAGTTGCGGCGGGCCGGGCCGTAAAGGGCCGGAGGCGGCGGGATCTTCGGATGGCGTCCGCCGCCGGCGGCCTT
>JBKBOI010000243.1:0-1712 GCA_046294935.1 Rhodocyclaceae bacterium | reverse complement strand
CCACATCGGCTTGCCCCAGAAGGCGCCGGTCCACAGGCTCAAGAAAGCCATCAGCGCACCGGTCGGCGCGATCGCCTGCGCCATCATGCCCGACAGGCGCGTGTTGAGCGCCAGGCCGATGCCGGCCCAGCCGGCCATCACGCAATAGAGGAACATCGACATCCAGGCGGCGGGGACGTGGATGAAGATGACGCGATAGCCTTCGCCCTGTGTCGCGTCTGTCGGGGCGACGAAAAAGCTGATGTAAAGGCCGACGATCAGAAAGATCGCCGCCAGCGTCCAGAACCACGGGATCATCTTCCCGGCGAGCGGGTAGAAGCTCTGGGGGCTGGCGAACTTGAACCAGTTGATCAGTCTGTTACTCAAGCGCAATCCTCAAAGCGGCCGTGGTCGCCCACGGCGCGAAAAAAACCGCCACGGCCAAGAGCGCCGCGAGCAGCGACAGGTGGCCGGTGGCGCTCAGGCCGGAGACGACCATTTCCACCGCGCCGGCGCCGAAGATCAGCGTCGGCACGTAGAGCGGCAACACCAGCAAGGATAGCAACACCCCCCCGCCGCGCACGCCGAGCGTCAGCGCCGCACCGATCGCGCCGATCAGCGACAGCAATGGCGTGCCCAGCAGCAAGGCCAGCACCAGGATGCCCAGCGCGTCTGCATCGAGGTCGAACTGGATGCCGAGCACCGGCGCCAGCAATACCAGCGGCAACCCCGTGGTGAGCCAGTGGGCGGCGATTTTACCCACGATCAGCAGACCCAGCGGGGTGGCGGAGAGCGCCATCTGTTCGAGCGTGCCGTCGGCATGGTCGGGCGCGAAAAGCCGCGAGAGGCCCAACATCGTCGCCAAGAGCGCCGCCACCCAGAGGATGCCCGGCGCGATCTTCTTGAGCAGGGCGGGTTCCGGCCCTACCCCAAGCGGAAACAGACTCGTGACGATGATGAAGAAGAACAGCGCGGTGAGCACATCGCTCTTCCTGCGCATCGCCAGCATGAGATCGCGGCGGATGATCGCCAGGATCGCCTTCATTGGCCCACCTTCAAAACCTTGCCGTTGGGCAGCGGGATGCTCTGGTGGCTGGTGAGGATGCAGATGCCACCGCCTTTGACGTGTTCGACGATCAGCTGCGAGAGCAGCTCGACCGCCTTGACGTCCAGCGCGGTAAACGGCTCGTCGAGGATCCACAGCGTCGCTCGCTTCACCGCCAGCCGGGCGAGCAGCACGCGGCGCTTCTGGCCGGCGGAGAGGAAGCGCACCGCCAGATCCTCGCGGCCTCTGAGACCGAAGCGCGCCAGCGCGGCGAGCGCTTCGGCTTCCGATAGGGTGGCGCCATCGAGTTCGGCGGCGAAGCTCAAGTTTTCCAGCGGGGTGAGTTCCTCCTTGACCGCGCCGTGATGGCCGAGGAACAGCAGGTGGCGCCGGTATTCCTCGGCCAATGTCCTGATCGGCTCGCCCTGCCAGTACACCTCGCCCGTCGCCGGCGGCGACAGGCCGGCGAGGATGCGCAAAAGGCTCGTCTTGCCGGCGCCGTTTTCGCCCTGGACATGCAGCCATTCTCCGGGCTCGAGCGCGAGATCGAGGCCGGCAAACAGGCGGCGTTCGCCGCGGACGCAGGAAAGAGCGGTGGCAGTCAGCATGGGAGGAGCATTTTGCCTGAATGCGCCGGAAAAGGCTTAACGGCCATCAAGTCGTTGCAAGTCGGCGCTGACATCCATGC
>JBKBOI010000242.1:0-1716 GCA_046294935.1 Rhodocyclaceae bacterium | reverse complement strand
AATCCACCACGGCGTCGAGATCACCGACCCGGCGATCGTCGCCGCGGCGGAACTGTCGCATCGCTACATCACCGACCGTTTCCTGCCAGACAAGGCGATCGACCTGATCGACGAGGCCGCCGCGCGCATCAAGATGGAGATCGACTCGAAGCCCGAGGCGATGGACAAACTCGATCGGCGGCTGATCCAGCTCAAGATTGAGCGCGAGGCCGTCCGCAAGGAGAAAGACGAGGCTTCGCAAAAGCGCCTGGCGTTGATCGAGGAAGAGATCAGGAAACTGGAGAAGGAATATTCCGATCTCGAAGAGATCTGGAAGGCCGAAAAGGCCCAGGTGCAGGGCACTCAGCACATCAAGGAAGAAATCGACCGCATTCGCGCCCAGATCGCCGATCTGCAGCGTAAAGGGCAGTATGACAAGCTCGCCGAACTGCAATACGGCAAGCTGCCGCAACTGGAGGCCCAGCTCAAGGCCGCGGAAAAAGTCGGCGCTGGCGAGACGGCACCCCGGAAGCTGTTGCGCACCCAGGTGGGCGCCGAGGAGATCGCCGAGGTGGTCTCGCGCGCCACCGGCATTCCGGTGGCCAAGATGATGCAGGGCGAGCGCGACAAGCTGCTGCACATGGAGGAAAGACTGCACCAGCGCGTCGTCGGCCAGGACGAGGCGGTGCGCCTCGTTTCGGATGCGATCCGCCGTTCGCGCGCCGGGCTGTCGGAAGAGAACCGGCCCTATGGCTCCTTCCTGTTCCTTGGCCCCACTGGGGTGGGCAAGACCGAGCTTTGCAAGGCGCTGGCCGAATTCCTCTTCGATAGCGAAGAGCACCTGATCCGCATCGACATGAGCGAGTTCATGGAGAAACACTCGGTCGCGCGGCTGATCGGCGCGCCGCCCGGCTATGTCGGCTATGAGGAGGGCGGATACCTCACCGAACAGGTACGCAGGAAGCCCTATAGCGTGATCCTCTTCGACGAGGTCGAAAAGGCGCATCCGGACGTGTTCAACGTGCTGTTGCAGGTGCTCGACGACGGCCGCATGACCGACGGCCAGGGCCGCACCGTGGACTTCAAGAACACGGTGATCGTGATGACCTCGAACCTTGGCAGCCAGATGATCCAGCAGATGGCCGATTCGGATTATCAGGTGATCAAGATGGCGGTGATGGGCGAGGTGAAGACGCATTTCCGTCCCGAGTTCGTCAATCGTATCGACGAAATCATCGTCTTCCATCCACTCTCCGATGCGCATATCGCCGATATCGCCAGGATCCAGCTCGGCTATCTGGAAAAGCGCCTCGCACGCCTCGAGATGAGCCTCGAAGTCACCGATGCGGCGCTCAAAGAACTCGCCAAGGCGGGCTTCGATCCGGTCTTCGGCGCGCGGCCCTTGAAGCGCGCGATCCAGGACCGTATCGAGAATCCGCTCGCCAAGCTGATCCTCGAAGGCAGGTTCGCCGCCAAGGACCGCATCAAAGTCGATGTGCGGGATGGTCAGATGACTTTTACCAAAGTCTGATCAGCTCCGCATGGCGCGGACAGGTGACGAGGTGGTCATTGACCATTCCCGTCGCCTGCATCAGCGCATAGACGATCGTCGGGCCGACGAAGCGGAAGCCGCGTCCGATCAGCTCCTGCGAGAGCGCTGCGGCCGCCGGCGTGAATACCGGCACTTCGTCGGGCGTGCGCCAGCGGTTGACGATCGGCCGGCCCTCGACGTATTTC
>JBKBOI010000241.1:0-1762 GCA_046294935.1 Rhodocyclaceae bacterium | reverse complement strand
CCGCTATTCCGGTGATCGAGCACGTCCATGTCGTTCTCGCCCCGGACGATACCCTTTGGGATACCCACGACTGGTCGGCATTCGCGAGCCGTCTGACCATTTCGCGCTGTGGCGGACGCACACGCGCTCAAAGCGTTATCGAGGGATTGCGGGCGATGCGTGGCTTCGTCACGGACGACGACTGGGTGCTCGTGCACGACGCGGCACGATGCTGTTTGACGACCGATCATGTCGTAAAACTCATCGGCGAAGTCGCCAACGATCCCGTCGGTGGGCTTTTGGCCGTGCCAGTGGCCGACACCCTCAAGCGCGCGCAGCCAGGGGCACGCGTGGCCGAAACGGTCGCGCGCGAAGGTCTGTGGCAGGCGCAGACACCCCAGATGTTCCGTTACCGGATGCTCCTCGAAGCACTGGAACGAAGCCCCGACGTGACCGATGAGGCGAGCGCGATCGAAGCGCTGGGTTTGCATCCCAAACTCGTCGCGGGCGATGTGACCAATCTCAAGGTGACCTGGCCGCTCGATCTCGAGCTGGCCGAATGGATTCTGGCCAACCGGAGGAAACGATGGAGTTCAGAGTAGGGCAGGGATTCGACGTCCATGCGCTGGCACCCGATCGCAAGCTGATCCTGGGAGGGGTGACGATTCCGCATCCTCTGGGCTTGCTCGGCCACTCCGATGCCGATGTGCTCCTTCATGCGATCACCGATGCCTTGCTCGGAGCGGCAGGGTTGGGCGACATCGGCCATCTCTTTCCAGACACCGAAGCACGGTGGAAGGATGCCGACAGCCGGGAACTGCTGCGGGCGGCGCTGGCGGCCGTACGTGCGGCAGGCTGGCGGGTAGGCAACATCGACGGCACCGTGATCGCCCAGGCACCGCGCATCGCACCGCACGTGGCGGCGATGCGCGAAAACATCGCCGACGATCTCGGTATTCCCATTGCCTGCGTCAATATCAAGGGCAAGACGACCGAGCGCTTGGGTTTCGTTGGGCGTGGCGAAGGCATCGCCGCCGAAGCCGTAGTGTTGCTGATCCGTGAAGATTGAGTCGGTGCAGCCTAGTCTACGGCGGGTATTCTTCGCGCTTTGGCCGCCTGCCGAAGCCCTGGAGGCGCTCGACGCGCTTTCTGGCCAAGTAGCCAGGCGCTGTAAAGGACGGCGCACCCGCCGGGACAGCATTCACATGACCCTCGTCTTCATCGGGGCCGTATCAGCCGAGCAGCTCGACCGGCTCATGGTTTTGGCGGAGGGGATTCGAAGCGAACCTTTCGAGATGAATATCGATCGGCTCGGATACTGGCCACACAACCGGATCGCCTGGGCTGGATGTTCCGAGGTGCCGTCCCGTCAGCGCCGACTTTACGACTCGCTGACGGACGGCCTGCTTGCAGTGGGGTTCCATCTGGACAAACGGCCTTACGTGCCCCACATCACCCTCGTGCGTAAAGCCCATTGCAGTGATCTGCCGAGGCTGGAGCCACCGATCCGCTGGCCGGTGAGAGAATTCACGTTGGTCGAATCTCTTCCGCAACCCGATGAAAAACAATATATTTCATTGTCCTGTTGGCCGCTTCGCCCGATTGCGGACAAAAAAATCCGAAAAGGGTGTTGACGCAATCGTTCGGCTGGCTATAATGGCAGTCTTTACTCGATGCACCTCGATCCTTCGATGTTTCGTCGAGCAGATCTTTAAAAACCTAACAGCCGATAGGTGTAGGTGCTTGCTCGAGTTGAGGCGGGCATGGTTTTGGTTGGTGAGAA
>JBKBOI010000240.1:0-1802 GCA_046294935.1 Rhodocyclaceae bacterium | reverse complement strand
AAAAGCCCTTGATGTGCAGGTAGCGCACCTCGTGGCGCGTGTTCGAATGGAAGCCGGCAATGGCCAGCGGATCACCCAGCCGATCGATCGCCCAAGCAAGCAGGGAGACTGCCTCCTGGGAAAGCTCGAGAATGCTCTGTGCCGTAACGGTGCTACTCACGGCCGCCAAGCCCCCACCTGCGGCGGATTCCCTTCCGCTGCTCGCGGCTTTGGCGCCGACTTTCTGATTCAGCGATTCGGACAAGTCGACGAGCAGCAGCACGGCGATGCTGCGCCCGGCGGTCGTGTGGCTCATGTTGATGCGCATATCGGGCTGGCTGCCGGCCTTGAAATCGATCAGCGAGCGGATCGCCACGTCGAGGTCGAGCTCGCTGCCTTCCTCCTGATAGCGGATGCGCACCTTGTCCTGCGGCTTCAAAAGATCGAGCAGCCGCTTCAGATGCTTCGCCAGCGCGGCATGCTTGGCGAGCAACGCGTCGATTTCGGCCGGATTGCCGGCAGGGTGCAGCGCTTCATAGACGCTCGCCCAGTCGGGTCGGTAGGTCTTGCTGGCGTAATCCCATTCGGGGTAGTGGCGCGGCGGCAGGCCGACGATCTCGGATTCCTTCGCCAGCCGTTTGTCAGGATCGTCGAAGAACTCCTCGTCGTCTGAATCCTCGATGTAACGCCACAAGTGACGATTGTCGTCGCGGTAATCGACTACCGTGTCCTCGAAATGCACCTTGGCCAGCTGATCGCTTTGACGGCGCGTGCGCGCGACGAAGGTCAGTGCGAGGGAAGCGATCTCTGCCGTCGTCGCCGGCCCGTCGGCGAGCAGGGCATGGAAGTGCTCGACCGTATCGATGATCGCCGCATCACGATAACCATGTCGCGGATCGAGACAGGCGCGCGAGAGCATCGCCAGGCGATGGCGCAAACAGGAAGTGGTTTCCGGATCACAGGCGTCCTCGATGGGCCGCGGATGCAACGCGAGCAAGATGCGCCGCAAGCCCGGATATTCGCGGATCAAGAGCGCATCGATGCGTGCGTCTTCGAGGAATTCGACCGCCAGGCGCTGGAAGGGGCTCCAATTGTCGGCGATCTGCGGCGAGCTCCAGCGGCGATGGCCCACCATGTGAGCGAGCGTGACGCGATAGCGATCGATGCCGGTCACGCCGCGATCATCGTCGTACGCGTCCGGAATGCGCATGCCGAGCCTGTCGTAATAGGGCAGCGGTTTGCGTAGATCGTCGAAGGCCGTCGAATAAGGAATGAGCTGCGCGCCTTCGCGCCACAGTGCGCGCAGGTAAAGATCGAGACTGCGTTCGACATGGGTAAATAGCGTGCCGCGCCGCTCCTGCTGCACGACCGCGCGGCTGTCGGCGAGTCGCAGCGCGAAATAGTCTGCCTGGCGCTCGGGATGATGGTCGTAGTTGCGGATGCCATACTCGACCCAGTTCTTCAGCCCGCCGATCGAGATCAGATCGAGTACCTCGGATGCATGTTCGAAGAATGCCGGCAGGCCGGGACTCGGCAATGTCGCCTGCCTGCCATGGATCGAGCCGGTGGTGCGCCGCATCAGATCGCGCGCGATGTCGAGATAATGCTGCAGCTGCTCCACCGATTGCAGCCGCCGGGCGACGGCGGCCAGGGTCTGGAGGAAAGACGTGATGGCCTTGCCATTGGGCGACTTCTGCATCGCCTGGATGAAGCCGAGCACGGGTGCGAGCGCTTCCTTGCCCACCGCCTTGACCACCGACGGCCACTCTTCGAGGAAAATCAGCATCGGCTCGGGACCGCGGCCCAGCTTGCCGATGAAGCGC
>JBKBOI010000239.1:0-1809 GCA_046294935.1 Rhodocyclaceae bacterium | reverse complement strand
CCGCGGCGCGGAATACGTCGTCGACTTCCTGCCCAAGGTCAAGCTCGAGGCCGCGATTCCGTCGGAACTGCTGGAACAGACCATCGAGGCGATCGAGAAGTCCGCCAGCACCGGCAAGATCGGTGACGGCAAGATCTTCGTCTTCGACCTCGAGCAAGTGATCCGCATCCGCACCGGCGAAACCGGCACGGACGCCCTCTAAGGAGATTTCAAATGAAGAAGCTACTTGCAATCTTGCTCACCGCCATCAGCCTGCTCGGCATCACGGGTGGCGTGCTGGCGGCCGATGAGCCAGGCGGCGCTGCGGCGGCTACCGCGGTCGTCGCCCCGGCGGCCGAGGCAGCCGCTCCGGCCGAAGCTCCGGCCGCTGTGCCGGTGCCGAACAAGGGCGACACCGCCTGGATGCTGATGGCTACGGTGCTGGTGATCCTGATGACCATTCCGGGACTGGCGCTCTTCTACGGCGGTCTGGTGCGGGCCAAGAACATGCTCTCGGTGCTGATGCAGGTGTTCGTCATCTTCGCGCTGATCAGCGTGCTCTGGGCGATCTATGGTTACAGCCTGGCTTTCACCGGCGGCTCGCCGTTCATCGGCGGCTTCGACAAGCTGTTCCTGATGGGCGTCACACCGGACTCGGTGGGCGCCACCTTCAGCAAGGGCGTGGCGATTCCCGAGCTGGTGTTCGTCGCCTTCCAGGCCACCTTTGCCGCGATCACCACCGCGCTGATCGTCGGCGCCTATGCCGAACGCATCAAATTCTCGGCCGTGCTGCTGTTCTCGGTACTGTGGTTCACATTCAGCTACCTGCCGATGGCGCACATGGTGTGGTACTGGGACGGTCCCGACGCGATCACCGATTCAGCTTCGCTCGAGAAGGTGGTCGCCGGCGCCGGCTTCCTCTGGGCCAAGGGTGCGCTCGACTTCGCCGGCGGCACGGTGGTGCACATCAACGCCGCGATGGCCGGCCTGGTCGGCGCCTATCTGGTCGGCAAGCGCATCGGTTTCGGCCGCGAAGCGATGACCCCGCATAGCCTCACCCTGACCATGGTGGGCGCAGCGCTCCTGTGGGTGGGCTGGTTCGGCTTCAACGCCGGCTCCAACCTCGAAGCCACCGGCACCGCCGCGCTGGCGATGGCGAACACCTTGTTCGCCACCGCCGCCGCGACGCTCTCCTGGATGATCGCCGAGTGGCTGTTCAAAGGCAAGCCTTCGATGCTCGGTGCGGCCTCGGGTGCGGTCGCGGGACTGGTGGCGATCACGCCGGCCTGCGGCTTCGTTGGCCCGATGGGTGCGATCGTCATCGGTCTCCTGGCGGGCGTAATCTGCCTGTGGGGCGTCAATGGTCTGAAAAAGCAGCTCGGTGCCGACGACGCGCTCGATGTCTTCGGCGTGCATGGCGTCGGCGGCATTCTCGGCTCGGTGCTCACCGGCGTGTTCGCCTCGCCGGCCCTGGGCGGCACTGGCGTGTATGACTACGTCGCCAACAAGGTCGGCGAGTACGACATGGCGGCCCAGATCGTCAGCCAGCTCTGGGGCGTCGGCGTCGTGGTCGTGTGGTCAGGCGTGGTGGCCTTCGTCTGCTACAAGATCGTCGATCTGCTGGTCGGCCTGCGCGTGCCGGAAGACGAAGAACGCGAAGGTCTCGACATCACGGCCCACGGCGAATCGGCCTACCACTACTGATTCTTCCCTGCGCTTCCCATGCGGTTGCGGGCGCCCCCCGGCGGGCGCCCGTTTTTATCGCCGCACCGGCGGCCATCTGGCCGCAACGAGGCCCGGCGGCAGGAAAACCCGTTCATGAAAAACACC
>JBKBOI010000238.1:0-1909 GCA_046294935.1 Rhodocyclaceae bacterium | reverse complement strand
CGTCGAAGCGCTCTTCGAGGATCATCTTCGCGAACGCGCGCGAGCCGGTGACATTGGTGCGCTCGCCGACATTGACGAACAATGAATCCGGCCCGATGTTGCACGGCTCCAGACCGGCGAGGCGTAGCTTGAAATCGGCGCTGGCGGGACGGCGCGGCGGGATGTCCTTCAGTGCATCGGCAAGCGCGCGGATGTGGTCGGGCGTGGTGCCGCAACAGCCGCCGGCGATGTTGAGCAGCCCATCTCTTGCCCACTGCGCCAACTCCGTGGCGAGCATCTCCGGCGTTTCGTCGTAGCCGCCAAAGGCGTTGGGAAGACCCGCGTTCGGATGCGCCGAAACGAAGCAATCGGCCACCCGGCCGATTTCCTCGACGTACTGGCGCAGCTCTTTGGCGCCGAGGGCGCAATTCAAGCCGAAAGACAGCGGCCGCGCATGCCGCAACGAATTCCAGAACGCCTCCGCCGTCTGGCCCGAGAGCGTGCGGCCCGAGGCATCGGTGATCGTGCCGGAGATCATCACCGGCCAGCGCCGTCTGGCCGCATCGAAGAATTGCTCGAGCGCATACACCGCCGCCTTGGCGTTCAGCGTGTCGAAGACCGTCTCGATCAACAAAAGATCGGCGCCGCCTTCGACCAGGCCGCGCGCCGCCTCCGTGTAGTCGGCAACCAGCGCATCGAAGGTGATGTTGCGAAAGCCCGGATCATTGACGTCCGGAGAAATCGAACAGGTGCGCGAAGTCGGCCCCAGCACGCCGGCGACGAAGCGCGGCTTTTCCGGTGTCGAATGGCGGTCGGCCACCTCGCGCGCCAGCCGCGCCCCGGCGAAGTTCAACTCGTAAGCCAGCTCTTCGAGGCCGTATTCGGACTGCGAGACGCGCGTGGCATTGAACGTATTGGTCTCGATGATGTCGGCGCCGGCTTCCAGATAGGCCGCGTGGATGCCGGCGATCACATCCGGCCGCGTCAAGCAGAGCAAGTCGTTGTTGCCCTTGAGGTCCTTGGGATGCGCCGCAAAGCGCTCGCCGCGATAATCGGCCTCGAGAAGGCCATGCCTTTGCACCATGGTGCCCATCGCGCCATCGAGAATGAGGATGCGCTGCGCGAGCAAAGCAGAAAGCTCGCGGGAACGGTCAGGCTGCATGGGAAGGGTTCGGAAGTCTGCGAATCATGGAAAATTCTAGCGTGAAACAACGGGCGCCTCGAGAAACCGTCGCGAGCGGGTGGTCGGCTTGGGCTTGATGCCTTCGCCTACGGCTGCCGACATCCGCTCACGATTCGCCCGCCGGCCGCCGTCTTCATCCTCCGGTGCGTCGTGATCGTCATGATCGTTGGCATGCGGCTTTCATTTGCTTGATTTATGGGCATATCAGTAGTATTGTTCGTTACACGTCATCGTGAGGAGGCCGCATGGAACACCTGACCCCGAAAGAAGCCGCCCAATTTCTGCAGGACAATCCCAAGGCGCTGTTCATCGACTGCCGCAGCGAGATGGAATTCCTCTTCGTCGGTCACCCGGCCGGCTGCCTCAACGTGCCCTGGAACGACGGCCCGGACTGGGAGATCAACCCGCATTTCGTCGGCGAAGTCAAGAAACTTGCCGGCCATGTGCATGATAGGCCGGTCGTCTTGATCTGCCGTTCCGGCAACCGCTCGGTCGATGCCGGCCAAGCGCTCGAAGCCGCGGGCTTCACGCGCGTCTATAACGTGCTGCATGGCTTCGAAGGCGATCTCGACGAGAATCATCATCGTGGCACGCAAAACGGCTGGCGGCACGATGGCCTGCCGTGGGAGCAGTGCTGACTTTCATGGTCGAGAAACCATCCCTGCAAATGAAACCGGCGGGCGACCGCCCTTCATGATGAATCAGCGCTGGCGCGATAACATCGCGCCATGCAACTGCTCCGTTCGA
>JBKBOI010000237.1:0-1921 GCA_046294935.1 Rhodocyclaceae bacterium | reverse complement strand
GCCAACTGCGCGGCGAGCCGTTCGACGAAATCGGCGTTGGCGGCGGCGAATTCGTCGATGAGGCGGGCATAGAGGGCGTGATCGCCGCCAAGACGGGCAAGCGCGCGCGACGCTTCGAGCCCCGGCGGCGCGGCATCGGCCTCCGGCGCGGCGGGGGGTTCCGCACCCGGCTGTTCCGGGGCTTCGGCGAGAAAGCGCTCCAGCACGCGCGCGAGTTCATCGGGATCGATCGGCTTGGCGATGAAATCTGCCATGCCGGCCGCCTCGCAGCGGGCACGGTCTTCGGCGGTGACGGCGGCGGTCATGGCGACGATCGGTATGTGCTGCCGGCCGGGCAGGGTGCGGATGCGCCGCGCCGCTTCGATGCCGTCGATCACCGGCATGTGCAAATCCATCAGGATGAGGTCGAAAGGTTCGTGCAAGACGACTTCGAGGCCGAGGGCGCCATTGGCGGCTACATGCACCTCGAGGCCGCGCTTTTCGAGGAAGCCGCGCGCCACCTGCTGATTGAACGGGTTGTCCTCGACGACGAGCACGCGGCCGGCAAGGCGCCGTCCCGCCGGTGTCGAGTTCTGTATGGCCGAAGCCGTCTTGGCGGCGCCGTCGGCGCGCCCGACGACGATGGTGAAGGAGAAGGTGGCTCCCCGGCCGGGCTGGCTGGTGACGCCGATCTCGCCGCCCATCAGGGTGACGAGTTTTTTGCAGATCGCGAGCCCGAGGCCGGTGCCGCCGTGGCGGCGCGTGATGCTGCCATCGGCCTGCGTAAAGGGTTGGAAGAGCCGCCCGGCGGTGGCGCGGTCGAGCCCGATGCCGGTATCGCGCACCGCGAAGCGCAGCATCAAGCCCTCAGGCCGTTCGGCGGCGAGCTGCGCGGAAAGCGTGATACCGCCGCGCTCGGTGAATTTGATGGCATTGCCGACCAGATTGGCGAGCACCTGGCCAAGACGCAGCGGATCGCCGACGACTTCGGCAGGGAGCGCCGGATCGATCTCGATATCGAGCGAGAGCGATTTTTCCTTGAGCTGGGCGGCGAAGAGATCGCCCGTCTCCTTGAGCACGTCGGCGGGCGAGAAAGGCAGGCGCGCAATTTCCATGTGGCCAGCCTCGATCTTCGAATAGTCGAGGATGTCGTTCAAGATCGACAGCAGCGCGCGACCCGAGGCGAGCGCATTGGTGAGCAGCTCGCGCTGGCCCTCTTCGAGCGGGCCGTCCAAGGCGAGCTGGGTTAGGCCCAGGATCGCATTCATCGGCGTGCGGATCTCGTGGCTCATGTTGGCGAGGAATTCCGATTTCGCGCGGTTGGCAGCCTCGGCGGCGGCGCGCGATTCCTCGAGTTCGATCTGGTCGAGCTGCTGGCGGGTGATGTCCTGCACGGTGCCGATGCCGGCGAGAAGCTGGCCTTGGGGGTCGAACTTGAGCTCGGCTTGCTCGCGCACCCATTTCGTCTCGCCATTGACGACGATGCGATGCACGATGTCATACGGCGCCCCCTGCAAGGCGGCCTGCCAGGCGGTATCGACCATTTCGCGGTCGTCCGGATGGACAAGGGCGAGGAAACTTTCGTAGGAGAGCGGATGATGGTCGGTGACGCCGAAGATGCGGTAGGTTTCGTCTGACCATTCGAGACGGTTTTGTCGGATGTCGAGATGCCAGCTGCCGATGTGGGCGACGCGCTGGGCGCGGTTCAGGGTATTGACGACCTCGGCCAGTTGCTGGGCATCCCGTTCGCGCAGCTCGATGAGGGTTTGCTGGGCGAGGAAGGCTTCGCGGGTGCGCGCCTGGGCGCGCGCGAGGGCATGGCCGGTGAGGAGGGCGAGCAAGCTGGCGATGAGGCCGCCGCCCAGAAGGGCGCGCCGCTCGTTGGCCGTCGCGGCGGCCAGATCGTCATGGGAGAGGCCGACGGCGACGACGAGCGGATAGC
>JBKBOI010000236.1:0-1932 GCA_046294935.1 Rhodocyclaceae bacterium | reverse complement strand
GGTCGGCGGGAAGAATTCGTTGCCGATGTCCCAGTGGGCGGCGGCGAGTTCCGCCAAGGCGGGGGCGGCGCGATGGATCGGGTTCTTGACCTTTTCCGGATAGGCGACATGGCCCTGCACGCCGAAGACCGTGAGTTTGCCGGAGAGGGAGCCGCGCCGGCCGTTCTTGATCGTATCGCCCAGTCTCTCGACCGACGTCGGTTCGCCGACGATGCAGAAATCGATGGTCTCGCCACGCTTTTTCAGCGCCTCGACGACCTTCACCGTGCCGTCGGTGGCATCGCCTTCTTCGTCCGAGGTGAGCAGGAAGGCAAGCGAGCCGTTCGGTTCGCCCTCTGCCAGCAGGCGCTCGATGGCGACGATCGCGGCGGCGATCGAAGTCTTCATGTCGGCGGCGCCGCGGCCGTAGAGCCGGCCTTCGCGCTCGGTGGGTGTGAAGGGATCGGAATGCCAGCGCTCGAGCGGCCCGGGCGGCACGACGTCGGTGTGGCCGGCGAAGACGACGAGCGGTTTCGCCGTGCCGCGCCGCGCCCACAGGTTGGCGACCCGCCCGGTCGGGCCGGTGCTGTCCAGGCGCTCACAGGCAAATCCCAGAGCGCCGAGCCGCGCCGCGATCAGCTCCAGACAGCCGGCATCCTCGGGTGTCACCGAGCGGCGCGCGATCAGGTGCTTCGCGAGTTCGAGCGCTGCCGACATCAGTCCATCCGCAGCGTGAATTCGGCGAAACTGGCGCCGTTTTCGGTCGTCGTCTGGATGGCGCCCGGCTCGGTGAGCGGCACGCGCGGCTTTTCTTCGCTTTTCTTTTCGAGTTCGGTGTTGTTGATCAGCCAGTGCAGGTTGTTCGCCGAATCGGCATTGGCGAGCGCTTCTTCGAGGGTGATGGTGCCGGCACGGTAGAGGGCGTAGAGCGCCTGCTCGAAGGTTTGCGAACCGGGGGAGAGGCTTTGTTCCATCGCCTCCTTGATCGCATTCAGATCGCCTTTCTCGATCAGCTCGCCGATGTAGCGCGAATTGAGCAGCACCTCGACGGCCGGCAGGCGCGTGCCATCGGGCTTCTTGACCAGCCGCTGCGAGATGATCGCCTTCAGCGTCACCGCTAGGTCGGCCAAGAGCGCCGGCCGGTTTTCCAGCGGGTAGAAGCTGATGATGCGGTTCATCGTGTGGTAGCTGTTGTTGGCATGCAGCGTGGCCAGGCATAGGTGTCCCGATTGCGCATAGGCGATCGCCTGGCTCATCGTCTCCTTGTCGCGGATCTCGCCGATGAAGATCACATCCGGCGCCTGGCGCAGCGCATTTCTCAGACCGACCTGATAGGCGCGGGTATCGGAGCCGATCTCGCGCTGATTGACGATCGATTTCTTGTTCGTGAAGATGAATTCGATCGGGTCTTCGAGCGTCAGGATGTGGCCGGACACGCGCTCGTTGCGGTAGTCGAGCATCGCGGTGATCGAGGTCGTCTTGCCGCAGCCCGTGGCGCCGACCACCAGCACCAGTCCGCGCTTTTCCATGATCAGATCGGCCAGCACCGGCGGCAGGTTGAGGGTGTCGAGACGCGGAATCTGCGCCGGGATGTAGCGCACGACGAAGGCCGGCGTGCCTTTCTGTCGCATCACCGAGATGCGGTAGTTGCCGACGCCTTCGAGGGCATAGCCGATATTGAGCTCGTAAGTGGTTTCGAATTCGGCGAGCTGGCGCTCGGTGAGGATTTCCTTGAGCAGCGCCATCACCGTGGCGTTGTCCATCACCTGCTGGTTGACCGGCTGTGCCACGCCATTGATCTTGATGTTGATGGGCGCGCCTACCGAGACGAAGACATCCGAGGCGTTCTTTTCCGCCATCAGCTTGAGCAGCTTGTGCATCGCGCCCATAGGAGTGTCCTCAGTCACGCAGCAGTTCGTTGATGCTGGTCTTCGAGCGCGTCTGCGCATCGAC
>JBKBOI010000235.1:0-1982 GCA_046294935.1 Rhodocyclaceae bacterium | reverse complement strand
CTTCAAGACCGTCAAGCAATCCTTGAAGCGTCTCAAGGAAATGGAGCAATTGGTCGAGGACGGCACGCTCGAAAAGATGAACAAGAAAGAAGCGCTGATGCTGACACGCGAGCTTTCCAAGCTGCAGAAGAGCCTCGGCGGCATCAAGGAGATGAATGCATTGCCGGACGCGCTGTTCGTCGTCGATGTCGGCTATCACAAGATCGCCGTGACCGAAGCCAACAAGCTCGGCATCCCGATCGTCGGGGTGGTCGATACCAACCACAGCCCGATCGGCATCGATTATCCGATCCCCGGCAATGACGATTCCTCGCGCGCGATCCGTCTGTATGCGCGGGGTGCCGCCGATGCGATCCTGGAAGGCCGCAATCAGGCGATCAATGAAGTCGTGCAGCAACTGGCCGGCGACGACGAGTTCGTCGAGGTCGAAGAAGAAACCGAAGAGTGACTACCGGGAGTCGATGAGGATGGCTGAAATTACTGCAGGCATGGTCAAGGAACTGCGCGAGAAGACCGACGCGCCGATGATGGAGTGCAAGAAGGCGCTGACGGAAGCCGGCGGCGACATGGCCAAGGCCGAAGAGATTTTGCGCGTCAAGCTCGGCAACAAGGCGACGAAGGCGGCGACCCGCATCGCCGCCGAAGGTGTCGTGGGCCTTTATCTGTCCGCCGATGGCAAGCTGGGGGCGTTGGTGGAGGTCAATTGCGAGACCGACTTCGTCGCCAAGAACGACGAGTTCATTGCTCTGGCGAAGAATTGCGCCGAGCTCGTCGCCACGCAGAACCCCGCCGATGTCGCGGCGCTCGCGGCGTTGCCGCTGGGCGCGGGCACCGTCGAATCTACACGCACGGCGTTGATTGGCAAGATCGGCGAGAACATGACGATCCGCCGCTTCGTGCGCATGGAAGCGAAGGGCAAGCTCGCTGCCTACGTGCATGGTGGGTCGAAGATCGGCGTGCTGGTCGATGTCACGGGTGGCGACGATCAGCTCGGCAAGGACATCGCGATGCACATCGCGGCCTCGAAGCCCAAGGCGCTGGATGCCTCTGGCGTGCCGGCGGAGCTCTTGGACACCGAGCGGCGCATCGCGATCGAAAAGGCGCGCGAGGCCGGCAAGCCGGAGGCGATGCTCGAAAAGATCGCCGAGGGCACGGTGCAGAAATTCCTCAAGGACGTCACGCTGCTCGGCCAGGTGTTCGTCAAGGCCGAGGACGGCAAGCAGACCATCGAGCAATTGCTCAAGAGCAAGGGCGCGACGGTCAACGGCTTTGCGCTCTTCATCGTCGGCGAGGGCATCGAGAAGAAGCAGACCGATTTTGCCGCCGAAGTGGCCGCCCAGGCTGCCGCCGCCAAGAAGTAAAGCCATCATGCCCGCCGTCGCACCGCGTTACAAGCGCATCCTGCTCAAGCTTTCCGGCGAGGCGCTGATGGGCGATGATGCCTATGGCATCAATCGCGAGACGCTCTGGCGCATCGTCAATGAGGTGAAAAGCGTGGCCGAGCTCGGCGTCGAGATCGGCGTGGTGATCGGCGGCGGCAACATCTTCCGTGGCATGGCCGCCGCCTCTTCCGGCATGGATCGCGCCACTGCGGACTACATGGGCATGCTGGCGACGGTGATGAATGCGATGGCGCTCGCCGATGCGATGCGCAAGATTGGCATGAATGCCCGCGTGCAGTCGGCGCTGACCATCGAACAGGTCGTCGAGCCCTACATCCGCGGCAAGGCGATCCGCTATCTCGAAGAAGGCAAGGTCGTCATCTTCGGCGGCGGCACCGGCAATCCGTTCTTCACCACCGATACCGCGGCCGCGCTGCGCGGCTCCGAGATCGGCGCCGAGATCGTGCTCAAGGCCACCAAGGTCGATGGCGTGTATAGCGCCGATCCGAAAAAAGACCCGGCGGCGATGCGTTTTTCCAGGATCAGCTTCGACGAGGCGATCGGGCGCAATCTCGCCGTCATGGATGCGACGGCCTTCGC
>JBKBOI010000234.1:0-1998 GCA_046294935.1 Rhodocyclaceae bacterium | reverse complement strand
ACCCCTGCGCCATCCCAGGTGGCGCCAAGAGGGTAGGGGGCGCCAGGCCAGACGGTGGTGATCGGGAAGTGGTGGATTGGCTGCATTGCGATGAATCTTGGCGAATGACGCTCGTCGGCGCGGAGAGTAACACACGCCACTCTCACTCGCCCGTGTCGCATGTCTTCTCCAGCACCTGGCAGGATGCGGAAGATGCTGCCACGACACGGTGCGCAAGTCGCCCGACGCGGCAGTTCGCGGGTCGCGGTCGACAGCATCGGGCCACTCTCGCCCATCTCGTCGCGGGGACGCAAGACTTCGTTCGCCGTCCCAAAGCCATTGCGCGGAAAAGAAAAGGCGGACGAACGGTCGTGAATGACGCGCCAGCCTGTCGTAACATAGCGAGCACCATGTCCCAGGCTCCCTCATACCAATCGTTTTTGGCAGCCATCGTCGGTAACCTTGGCCAAGAGGCGCTGGTTCTCGATGCACTGCTCGCCACGCTCGATGCGCATGCGATCGTTTCGGCGACTGATGTCACGGGCCGCATCACTTATGTCAATGATCATTTTTGCGCCGTTTCGGGCTATTCCCGCGAGGAGCTGCTGGGGCAAAACCACCGCCTGCTCAAATCGGGCGTGCATCCCGATGCGCTCTATCGCGAGATGTGGCGCACCATCGCCCAGGGCGGCATTTGGCATGGAGAAGTCTGCAACAAGAAAAAAGACGGCGGTTTCTATTGGGTGGAGGCAACGATCGCGCCGATTCGCGCTTCCGGCAACGGCAAGCCCGTGGGCTACTTGTCGATCCGCACCGAGATCACGCGCCAGAAAAAGACTGAGTTGGCGGCGCGGCGGATGGAAGACTATCTGCGCGCGATACTCGACTGCCTTGGCGAAGGCGTCTATACCCTCGATCGCGCCGGCAAGCTGGTGTATCTGAACAGCGAGGGCGCGCGGATGCTGGGGTATGAATTCGAGGAACTCGTCGGTCGGCCCCTGCACGACATCATTCACCATCACCGCCCTGACGGACGCCCTTTGCCGGCGGCAGAGTGTCCGATCCATCTCGCGATGCAGGAGGGGCGCGTCTATCGTTCCGAGCAAGAGGTGTTCTTCCGCAAGGATGGCAGCGCGCTGCCAGTCAAGGTCACCGGCGCCCCCTTGCCTGAAGAAGGCCCTTGGGGAGGATCGGTCGCGGTGTTTTCCGATCGCAGCGCCACCGAGGAAACCCGGCGCCGACTCCTCGAGGCCAAGGAAGCGGCGGAGCAGGCGGCGCGCTTGAAGTCGGAATTCCTCGCCGTGATGAGCCATGAGATCCGCACGCCATTGAACGGTGTCGTCGGCATGACCGACCTGCTGCTCGACACCCCGCTCGATGCCGAACAGGCAGGCTTTGCGAGGACCATCAAGCTTTCCGCCGATCATCTGCTCGCCCTGATCGACGATATTCTCGATTACTCCAAGATCGAAGCCGGGGCCGTGACGCTCGAACGCCGTCCGGTCAGCCTGCGGGCGCTGATCGACGACAGCCTCGAGCTCGTCGCGCCGCGCCTGGCCGGCAAACCGGTCACTGCGTATGCGCGTATCGCGCCGCAGGCGCCGAAGGCGATCCTGGGCGATGCGGCCCGGCTACGGCAGATTCTCGTCAATCTCCTCGGCAACGCGGCGAAATTCACCGAGCGGGGCGAGATCGCGCTGATGGTGGCGTTGGCGGACGATGGCCGGCTGCGCTTCGCCGTGCGGGATACCGGCATCGGCATCGAGCCGGCAGCGCTCTCGCGACTGTTCCAGCCATTCGTGCAGGCCGAAGCCTCGACCACCCGGCGCCATGGCGGCACCGGCCTGGGGCTCGCCATCTCGCGGCGGCTGGCGCGGCTCATGGGTGGCGATATCGAAGTGACGAGCACGCCGGGCGCAGGCAGCACATTCACTCTCGTCATCCCCTGGGAAGCCGCCCCGAGCGATGAAGTCGTCGAGTCTTATCCAAGGGGACGGCGCTTGCTGCTCGTTGGCGGCA
>JBKBOI010000233.1:0-2044 GCA_046294935.1 Rhodocyclaceae bacterium | reverse complement strand
CGCCGGATACGAGCGGCACATCCACATCCCAGATCGCCGGCACGCGGCGGCGCTTCGGCCCGTAGATCATCTGTTGCGCCGGCGTCGGCGTGTCGATGATGTCGTCGGGACGGCCGACGAATTCCTCGATCAGCTCGCGTTCCGGCAGCAGCGTCGATTCGATCAGGTGGGTGGTGAGAAAGCCGTCCTGGCCGACGATCGCCGGCGTGAGCGACAGCTCGGCGATCTTGCGCGCGATCAGGTTGAGGTCGGCGCACTCGGTGGTGTTCTTCGCCATCACCTGGATGAAGCCGGTGTCATCGACGCAGTGGTAATCGTCGTGGCTGCAATGCACGTTCAATGATGCCTTGGTGATCGCGCGACAGCCCATGTTGAGCACATAGGGCAGGCGCTTGCCGACCGCGCCGTAGAGCGATTCGTGCATGAACGCGACGCCTTGCGCCGAGGAAAAGTTCGTCGCCCGCAGGCCCGCCATCGCCATGCCGGCCGTGACCCCGGCCGCGGCGTGCTCGGATTCCGGCTCGATGAAGACCAGCGGCCGCTGCGAAATGTTCAGATGCCCCTTGGCGACTTCGTCTGCCCAGTATTCGCCCATCTGCGTCGAGGGCGTGATCGGGTAGGCGCCCGCGGCATCGGAGGCCTCGCGCTCGACATGGATGACTGCGGTGTTGCCATCGACGGCATCGCGAATGCCCGGATACTTGACCTGCGGGGCTGCCTGGCCGCTTTCGCTTTTGTCGGACTTGAACAGTTTCATCAACATTTCTCCACTCCCTCTGGTTGAGGATATTTATTGCAACAAAGGCAGGGCATCCTGCCGCAGGATCTTCTTGGCGGCCGCGCCTTTGACCGCCTTGTTCGGCGTTTCGAACCAGACGATCGCGCCGGTTGGACAGCGCTCGATCGGCTCGCGCGTCGCCCAGGCATTCAATTCGTAACGGATCGTGGCCAGATTGCCATCGAGGCGGATCAGCCCTGGCGCCGCATCGGCGGCGCATTTGCCACAGGCAGTGCAAGCGACCTCGCAGGCCCGTTCGGCGGTATCGCCATCGGCGTGGTTCTTGCACGCCACCCACAGCTTGCGGCTGACCGGTTCCAGCGAGAAAAGGCCCTTGGGACAGACCTCGACGCAGTCGTTGCAGGCCGCGCATTTGTCGGCATCGACTACCGGCAGGCCGTGCTCGTCGAGGTGCAGCGCATCGAAATCGCACACCGCCTCGCAATCGCCCAGGCCCAGACAGCCCCAGGCGCATTCCTTGCCGCCACCGCCGACCACTGCCGCGGCGCGGCAAGTCTTCAGTCCGGCATAGTGCGCACGCATGAAAGCGACGTGGCGGCCGCCCGCGCAGGCGAGCCGCGCCACCTTCTTTTCGATGTTGCCAGGGTCGACGCCGAGCAGGCTGGCGATGTCCTTGCGCTGCTGCGGCGAACTGACCGTGCATTGCGCGGGCACCACCTCGCCCGCCACCACCTTTTCGGCGAAGCCGCGGCAGCCCGGCTGGCCACAGGCGCCACAATTCGATTTGGGAAGCAGCTCTTCGACCTGTTCGATGCGCGGGTCCTCACGAACGAAGAGCTTGCGGTTGGCATAGGCAAGCAGCCCCGCCAGGGTAACCCCCAACGCAGCCATGAACCCGCCCGCCACAGCCAAACTCGCTACCGATTCCATTGCCAAGCAGCACCACCCCCGAATGGCGCACTGCAATAAGCCTTGCGCCGTGACGAAAAATCCCATTTGCGCCTTTTCCTTCCAGTATGGTCGAAAGAGGCGCACAATGCGAACTTGCCGGCCGAGCGAAGCACACACCTTGCGGGCATGCGCCTCGACGGCCAATCACGGCGCTGCCGGTGGTTTTCCGACGAGCGGGGCGAAAAGACGGCGTATCGTCTTTTCCATCTCGCACGCGCAGGGTTGCGCCCCGCACGTGTTCGTGATGCAGCGCAGTATAGGCAAGATTGCTGCAGCGCAGCAAACAATGGTTTTTATACTTTACATAGAAACCATTTTTGGATGAGCCGGATCGGCGTGCCGTTCAAGGGGGGG
>JBKBOI010000232.1:0-2064 GCA_046294935.1 Rhodocyclaceae bacterium | reverse complement strand
CGCCGATCACGCTACTCACGCCGTAGTCGAGATCGAGCACGGGGGTGAAGGAAAGATCGACGCCGCAAGCGCGAAGTTCGGCGGCGAGCAGATAGCCCAGCATGCGCGTGGTCTCGACAGCCGCGTGAGGGCTCCTGTCCCACCATTCGCCCAAGCGGCGCATCGCCGGAATCACCGTGAAGCCCTCGCGGCAGCGCTGCACGCGCCCGCCTTCGTGGTCGATGGCGATCAGCAACGGCGGATCGCGCAGGGCATGGATCTCGGCGCAGAGCGCGGAAAGCTGGTCGGGATCGCGATAGTTCCGGGCAAACAAGATCACACCGCCGACCAGCGGATGGGATAGTCGTTCGCGTTCGGCAGAGGAGAGCTCCGTGCCAGCGATATCGATCATCAAAGGGCCGTGATTCACGATTGCTCCACGACGACGAAGGCCAGCGCATGCCCGGCCTCGTCGGACAACGACAAGTGACAGACGAGGCCGCGGGCGGCGATCCATTGCGCCAGTTCCGCGCCAAAGCTGAAAAACGGCTTGCCGAGCGCATCATGCCTCACGGCGATGGCCGTGAGCAGCACCGGCGAACGGATGCCGGTGCCCAGTGCCTTGCCGAGCGCCTCCTTGGCGGCGAAGCGCTTGGCGAGGAAGCGGCCCGGATCACGGCTTGCACGGCATTCGTCACGTTCTTCGGGAGCGAGCAGCCGATCGATCGCCCGCTCGCCATGGCGCTGCCACAGCGCCTGCATGCGCCCGATAGCGACGAGATCGGTGCCGACGCCGTGGATCACTTCGCGGCGGCCTCGCGCATCAGGAGCTTCATTTCCCGCACCGCCTCGCGCAGGCCGACGAACACGGCACGGCTGACGATGCTGTGACCGATGTGCAGCTCGCTGACGCCTGGCAACGCGGCGACCGGCTGCACGTTGGCATAGGTGAGCGCATGGCCGGCATTGAAGCGCAAGCCCAGGTCGATCAGTGCCGCGCCAGCAGCGCCGACTTTCGCCAGTTCGGCCTGCGCGGCCGGGCTGGCGATGTCGCGGCCATGGGCGTGGAAGGCATGCGCGTAAGGGCCGGTGTGGATTTCGCCGGCCTGCGCGCCGACACGGGCGCAGGCCTCGACCTGGCGCAGATCGGCATCGATGAACAGGCTGACATAGACGCCGGCCTCGTTGAGACGCCTGACGACATCCTCGAGCCGTGTCTCCTGCGCGGCGACGTCGAGCCCGCCCTCGGTGGTGATTTCATGGCGACCTTCGGGCACCAACGTCGCCATCTCGGGCTTGAGACGGCAGGCGATGGCGACCATCTCGTCGGTGGCCGCCATTTCGAGGTTCAGCTTCACCGCCACCGTCTGGCGCAACAGCTCGACGTCGCGGTCGATGATGTGGCGCCGATCCTCGCGCAGATGCACGGTGATGCAGTCGGCGCCGCCCAGTTGCGCCTCGGCGGCTGCGGCAACGGGATCGGGCTCATAGGTGCGGCGCGCCTGTCGCAACGTCGCCACATGGTCGATATTGACTCCCAGATGAATCATGCTTTCTCCACTCGAAGCGCTGTCAAATTTCCTGCAGATCGATGAACACCCGCCGCGTCTGCAACGGCTGGCCCTCCAGATGATGTGCCAGCAGGGCGCGCATCAGTTGCTTGGCTTCCAGCAGCGTGCGCGGATCGGCGTAATTATCCTCCGCCAGATCGAGCAGCGTCTTGCCGGTAATCGGCTGCCCTGTCTCGCTTTCCTCGGCCGGCAGCGCGCCGCGCTCGACCTGATAACGGTAACGGCGTTGCGGCTCGATCGGCCGGCCTTGCGCATCGCGATCCAGGCGCAAACCGTAGCCGATCTCGCGCAACAGGATTTTTTCGAAGCGGCGCAGCTCGGCCGCCTCGGTCGCCCCACGTGAGAGCACCGCCAGCGCGCTGCCGTAGGCATCGAACAGCGTGGCATGCGGATCCTCGCGCGGCAGAAGCTTCATCAGCAGCTCGTTGAGGTAATAGCCAACCAGCAGGCCGGGGCCGCGCAGCAGCGGGATGCCGCCCAGCCATTCGGCCTTGGCCAGCGTCTTCACCTCGCC
>JBKBOI010000231.1:0-2101 GCA_046294935.1 Rhodocyclaceae bacterium | reverse complement strand
CCCAGATTTTCAATTGCCTGGCCGAAGGCGGCGTGCTGATCTACGAGACCTTCATGGAAGGCCAGCAGCTCTATGGCAAGCCGGAAAATCCCGCGCATCTGCTGCGGCCCGGGGAGCTGCTGGAGCTGGTCGGCAAGCGCTTCACGGTGGTCGCCTTCGAACAGGGGGAAATTCCCGGCCCGCAGGTGATTCAGCGCATCTGCGCGCGCCGCGGGCGGCCGGTCAGGCTGCCAGAATGCGCTGCGCCAGCCGGCTGATCGCTTCGGGCGAGAGGTCGTCGGTGGCGAAGACCGGCGCGTCGGCATAACGGTAGTTCTTTTCCTGCGAGCGCGCGTAGAGGGGATCGTAATGCTTCTCCAGCAACTCTTCGACCAAGGCGCGGAATTCGCCGGCGGCGATCAGGGCGTTCCAACGCGATAGCGTCGCGTTGCTTTGCAGCCCGCGAAGATGCGAAAGCTGCTCGGCGAGCCAGTCGGGCCGTGCGAGGAAGTAGGCGTAATCCCGCAACAAGAAATCGGCTCTGGCGGCACGGCACGCTTCGATCCTCAGGCAAGGCGCGTTGCGCATCGCCATGATCAGCGCATCCGGCAATTGCAGCTTGCCGATGCGCCGGCTTTCGGCTTCGACATAGACCGGCCGGGTGGGATCGAGTTTTTCCAGCGCCTGCAGCAGACGTGATTCGAACAGGCGTTGCGAAGGCTGAGGCGAATCCGGCAATGCGCCCAGCACCGAGCCTTTGTGGGCGGCGAGCTGCTCGAGGTGCACAACCTGCGCGCCCAGCCGCGTCAGCGCTTCGAGAAGGCGGGACTTGCCGCTGCCAGTTGCTCCCGAGACGACGCGAAAGGAATACTTCCGGGGCAGCACGGCGAGCCGTTCGATCACATGGTGGCGCCAGCCCTTGTAGCCGCCTTCGAGACGGTGCGCATCCCAGCCGATTTCGCGCAGGATGTGGGTGAAGGCGCCGGAGCGCTGGCCGCCGCGCCAGCAATAGACCAGCGGCCGCCAGGATCTCGGCTTGTCGAGGAAGTGGGCTTCGATGTGCGCGGCGATGTTGCGGGCGACCAGCACGGCGCCGAGCTTCTTTGCTTCAAAAGGCGAGACCTGCTTGTAGAGCGTGCCGACTTGGGCGCGCTCTTCGTTCGAGAGCACCGGGCAGCTTTGCGCCCCCGGGATGTGGTCGTCGGCGTATTCGGCGGGCGAGCGCGCATCGAGGATGGCGTCGAATTCGCCGAGTTGTGCTACCGTGGCGACTCCTCTGGGAAGCTTTGGTGGCATCGGGCCATGGACGAGATCAAACTGACCGCATTCTAGTTCCGACATAACCTGCTGCGCAGATTAGTCTTCACTGAAAGCTCGTTCGAACATATGGAAAAAATCCAGCTCACTCGCTTTTCTCATGGCGGCGGCTGCGGCTGCAAAATCGCGCCGGCCGTGCTCTCGCGCCTACTGGCCGAATCGCCGCTGAAGACCGTTCCCGCCGATCTCCTGGTCGGCGTCGAGACCGCCGACGATGCGGCGGTCTATCGCTTCAACGACACGCAGGCGGTAGTCGCCACCACCGATTTCTTCACGCCGATCGTCGACGATCCCTTCGATTTCGGGCGCATCGCGGCGACCAACGCGCTCTCCGACGTCTATGCGATGGGCGGCCGGCCGATCTTCGCGCTGGCCGTGGTCGGCATGCCGCTCGACAAGCTGCCCGAGGACACGATCCGCCAGATCCTCGCCGGCGGGGAAAGCATCTGCGCCGAGGCCGGCATCCCGATCGCCGGCGGGCATTCGATCGACCTCGTCGAGCCGGTCTATGGCCTGGTCGCCCTCGGCATCGTGAATCCGGCCCATCTGAAGAGAAATGCCGGCGCGAGAGCGGGGGATGCGCTGATCCTCGGCAAGCCGCTCGGCATCGGCATTCTCTCGGCCGCGCTCAAGAAGGGCGAGCTTTCGCCGCAGGGCTATGGCGAGATGATCCGCTGGACGACGAAGCTCAACGTCACCGGCACGCGGCTCGCCGAGATGCCGGGCGTGCATGCGGTCACCGACGTGACGGGCTTCGGGCTGGCCGGCCATCTGCTCGAAATCTGCCGCGGCTCAGGGGTCGCCG
>JBKBOI010000230.1:0-2159 GCA_046294935.1 Rhodocyclaceae bacterium | reverse complement strand
GATTGATGCGCAGGCGTGGCATGGCTTCCTGGTTCAGATGCACGACCCACTGGCCGTTGAGCTTCTTGACGATCACGTCGGGTACGACGAAGCGCGTGTCGAGTGCCGCGAACTGCGCGCCAGGGCGTGGGTTGAGTGAGCGGATCAGGTCATGCGCGCCGCGCAACGCCTCATCGTCGCAGCCCGTCGCCTTCTTGATGCGCGCGTAGTCGCGTGAGGCCAACCGTTCGAGGTGGTCGCTGACGATCGTGCGCGCCAGCTCGCGCGCCGGCGTGGCGGGCAGGTTTTGAAGCTGCAGCAGCAGACATTCACGGGGATTGCGCGCGCCGACGCCCGGTGGATCGAAGCTCTGCAGGTGGCGAAGCGCGATCTGCAAGTCATCGACCACTTCGTCAGGCTCGCCGATCAGCTCGGGCGGCAGCGCCTCGGCGAGCTCCTCGAGTGGCTGGCCGAGATAACCATCCTCGTCGAGCGCCTCGATCAGGAAGGCGACGAGCAGACGCTCACGCCCGGAAAGTTGCGATAGCGCGAGTTGGCCGATCAGATGGTCGGCCAAAGACGTGGCGGCCGCCTGCATCTCGCCGGCATCGACGTCTTCGTCGTTCGGATCGCGCGGCCCCTTTGCGCCGGCAGCAGGCCACTCGAAGCCATCCTCGCTCCATTCGGCGGTGGCTTCGATGCGTTCCTCGGCGCTGGCAGGGGTCTCATCACGGGGTTGGGATGAAGCGTCCTGCGCGCTACCGTAGAGGGCGGTTTCGCCGGGCTCCACGCGTTCGAGCAGCGGGTTTTTCTGCAGGGCTTGCTCGATTTCCTGATCGAGCTCCAGAGACGATAGTTGCAATAGCCGGATCGACTGCTGCAACTGTGGCGTCAGCGCGAGATGCTGCGACAGCTTGAGCTGGAGCGTTTGCTTCACGGCACTCACATCCGGAAATGCTCGCCGAGATAGACCCGGCGCACGTTTTCATTATCGATGATCTCGGTCGGATGTCCAGCCGCGAGCACTTCGCCCTCGTTGATGATCGTCGCCCGGTCGCAGATACCCAGCGTTTCCCGCACGTTGTGGTCCGTGATCAACACGCCGATGTCGCGCTCTTTCAGAAAACCGATGATTTTCTGGATGTCGATCACGGCGATCGGGTCGACCCCGGCGAAGGGTTCGTCGAGCAGGATGAAACGCGGACTCGTGGCCAGCGCCCGGGCGATCTCGACACGGCGGCGTTCGCCACCGGACAACGCCACTGCCGGCTGATCACGCAGGTGGCTGATATGCAATTCTTCCAACAATTCCTGCAGGCGGGTGTCGATCGTCGCCGCATCGTAGTCCTGGAGTTCGAGCACGGCGCGAACGTTGTCCGCGACGGTGAGTTTCCTGAACACCGAATTTTCCTGTGGCAGATAGGACAGGCCCAGACGTGCGCGGCGATGGATCGGCAGGTGGGTGATACGGGTCTTGCGGCCATCGTCTTCGATGAAGAGTTCTCCCCCGTCAGCGGCGATCAGACCGACGATCATGTAAAAGCAGGTGGTCTTGCCTGCTCCGTTTGGACCGAGCAGGCCAACGACCTCGCCGCCGCCCACGTCGAAGCTGACATCCTTGACGACGGTGCGGCCGCGGAATTTCTTGAATAGGTGCTGGGCGGAGAGCGTCGTCATGCGTCGATCTCCTTGAGCAACTTGCGGATGGTCTCGGCGGAAAACCCGCGCCCCTGGAGAAAACGCGCTTGTCTTGCCCATTCCTTGGCATCGGCAGGGAGGGCAGCGAATTTTCTCGTCCATACGGCACGGGCGCGTTCCAGCTCATCCGGCAAGTCGGCGACTTGTGCCTCGATCAGTGCGGCATCGACGCCTTTGCTGCGCAATGTCTGGCGCAGACGAGCCGTACCGAGCCGGTCGGCCTGGCTGCGGACGTAGCTTTCGGCAAAGCGGGCGTCGGACTGCAACCCGGCCCGGGCCAGTTGGTTCAAAACCATTGCGATTTCTTCCGCGGTGCCGTGAGCGGCGAGTTTTCTCGCCAGCTCGGCGCGCGTGTGCTCGCGCCGCGCCAGGAGCCTCACCGCACGCGCATAGAGCTCACTCACCCGCTTCGGCAACGCGCAAGGTAGCCACCCCCACCGCGGCGCGGATCTTGTTTTCGATCTCGCGGGCGATCTCTGGAT
>JBKBOI010000229.1:0-2190 GCA_046294935.1 Rhodocyclaceae bacterium | reverse complement strand
TTGTCCTTCTCGGGCAGCACGTCCCGCAGGCAGGCAGCGAAGAAGCGCTTGAAGCCGAAATCGGGCCCCTTTTCCGTGTAGTCGAATTCGGCATAATCGGCGGCGCGGCGGTTGAACAGGTCGATGAAATGCCGCTGCGATTCGCCAGGCACGGCCTCGCCCAAAAGCATGATGTTGTTTTCTTCGACGAAGCGGGCGATGTTCTTCACCAGCGCCGTGGTGAACTCGCTACGCGCCGCCTCATCGAGCGCACGGTAAGCGACACGGTCCGCCGCCACGGCGAGAAAGGCCAGATACTCGCAGACGAAATCGAAGTAGGGTCGGCCAGGATCGATGTCGTAATCGGCCTTGCGCATGCGCTTGATCGATTCGATCGCCAATTTCCAGGCGAGCACGGCCACCACCGAGGCGAGCGTTGCCGGGGAACGTTGCCCCGGCGTGTGAAACTTGGTCTTGAGGCGGATGGCCACGGATCAATATCCGCCCTTGCCGTAAGGTTGGGGCAAGCCCGCGATGCGGCAGCCCTGCTTGGCGGCGCCACCATCCGGAAACAGCTCGAACATCAGCTTGTTGTCGGCCTCCGGCATGATGCCCTCCTCCTGGAGCCCCTTGATCAGGTTGCGCAGATTCGGGGTGTGGCCGTCTTCCTGATATTTCTGCCGCAGGTAATTGATTACTTTCCAGTGCTGCTCGGTCAGCGCGATGCCTTCCTTTTCGGCGAAGGCATGCACCGCTTCCTCGCTGAAATCGGGCTCGAGCAGATAACCGTATTCATCGACTTCCTTTTCGACGCCATTGATGACGATACCCATCTTTTCCTCCTTGTAGCGACATGAATGGATGATTGTTTTTCAGCTCGCTGCCTCGTCGGCCGGGTTTGCCTTGTGCGGCACGAAGATACCGCAGCCGCGCTTACGCTCGATGCCGAGCCCCTGTTGCATCAGGCGCAGCGCGCCTTCGGCATCGAGACCATTCACCATCAGGCTGAAGCCGTGCAACACGCCATCTCCGATGCGAGCCGTCCGACGCTTGCCGCAGACCAGCGAGCGCGGCACCAGACGCAGCGCCGCCAACGCCCGCTGACAGGCGGCGTAGAATCGCTCCTCCTCTGGCGCATCGCCATCGCCGAAGGTGACGAATTTCGAATAGAGCACCGGTGCCTCGGGCAGCGCCTTCTCATTGGCGGCACCGACCTCGATGATCGAGCCAGCGACATCGAGTTTGGCGCCGACCAGGGACTGAGCGTCCGCCACGCGACGGCGTGGCAGGCGCAGCGTCAAATGGGAACGACGGGCGAGGTACCAGACGCCTTCACCCGGACTAAGCCCATATAACGGATGCACGCCCGCCAACGCCTCCTCTTCCAGCCAGGGCAGGAGATGGCGGATCGCCTGCCAGAGGGCGTCGGCATGATCGAGCGGCACGCTGGAACCTTGCAGGGCGAACTGGACATCGACGATTTCCGGCACCTCGCCGGTGGACCTTTCCTCTGCCACGGTCTCGACAAGGGGTGGATCAGACTCCAAAGCCTCCAGTTGCTGTCTCGACCACTCCGCCATCACCTTGCCCCAGCGGCCGGCAGTGACGGGATCGATATCGAAGATCGTGAAACGCCGATGTTCGCGGATGCGCAAACGCAGCACCGGCATGCCGCCTGCCGCGAAACGAATCTGCTGCAACTCGATTTCCTGGTTACCGACCGGTACACGGAATTTGTCTAAACTAATGATCTCATCCACGGCAGGATCGGCTCGATTGATGGACGTCACGGAGATGGGGCCAGACTATCGCACCGCAAGATGGTGATGGCCATCACCGGATGGGAGGAAGTCCGATACTCCATCAGGGTAGGTTCCCTTACCCCTTCGATCGAGGTTATTCTACCTGCCGGAGGTATGGTGCGACTGGCCAGCCGGTACTGATAATACAGACCCATAAACTGGCGCCGGATGCACGAACATCAGCGAACAACCAGTTCCCAACAGTCACCTACGAACGAGGAGATAACATGGCCAAACCGCTTCACCCAACCCCTATGCTAGACCAGCTCGAGTCCGGCCCATGGCCCAGCTTCGTCACTGGCCTCAAGCGTCTTGCGAAGGACAAGGATTACGTCGTCGACCTGCTCGGCCACCTCGAGCATTCCTATGAAACCCGCAAGGGCTACTGGAAAGGTGGCACGGTGGGCGT
>JBKBOI010000228.1:0-2211 GCA_046294935.1 Rhodocyclaceae bacterium | reverse complement strand
CCGGCTGGCGCGTCTGGGCGTTGCGCCGGAGAGCATCACGGCCGTCTTGCTCACCCATGAGCATGCCGATCACGTCGGTGGCGCGGCGCGCTGCGCCGCGCGCTTCGGCTGGACGGTGCATGCAAGCTTCGGCACCGCCGCGGCTTCCCGACAGTTGCAGGACATTGCGCTGCGCCGCTTCGATAGCCATGGGCGCTTCGCGATCGGCGATCTGGAAATCCATCCCTATCCGGTGCCGCACGACGCGCGCGAGCCGACCCAGTTCGTGTTTTCCGATGGCGCCAGCCGGCTGGGCGTCCTCACCGATGCCGGCAGCATCACGCCGCACATCGTCGCGATGCTCAAGGATTGCGCGGCGCTGGTGCTCGAATGCAACCATGACGCCGAAATGCTCGCCAATGGCCGCTATCCGCCGCCATTGAAGCAGCGCATCGCCAGCGCCTACGGCCACCTCGACAACGGCCAGGCAGCCTGGCTGCTGCGCGCGCTCGGCGGCGGCCGCCTGCGGCATGTCGTCGCCGCGCATCTGTCCGAAGAAAACAATCGGCCGGAGCTTGCGCGCGCCGCGCTGGCCGAAGCGCTGAATTGCACTTCGGATTGGATCGGGGTTGCCTGTCAAAACGAAGGGTTCTCATGGCGGGAGATCTGAACGTCGCCACGATCGAAGCGCTCGACCACGACGGGCGCGGGGTGGCCCATGTCGAGGGCAAGGTCGTGTTCATCGAGGGTGCCTTGCCAGGCGAGCGCGTGAGTTTCACTCGCCTGCGCAGCAAGCCGAAATTCGATACCGCGCGCATCGAGAGCGTGCTCGCGCCGTCGAGTCAGCGCGTCGCGCCGCGCTGTCCGCATTTCGGCGTCTGTGGTGGCTGCAGCATGCAGCACCTCGAGATCAATGCGCAGGCAGCCGTCAAGCAGCGCGTGCTCGAAGATGTCTTCTGGCACATCGCCCGCCTGAAACCGGAAACCGTCCTGCCACCGATCATCGGCCCGGCCTGGGGCTACCGCCGACGCGCCCGGCTGAGCGTGCGCAAGGTGGTGAAGAAAGGTGGCGTGCTGGTCGGCTTCCATGAAAAGAAGAGCTCCTATGTCGCCGACATGACCTCCTGTGCCGTGTTGCCAGCGCCGATTTCCGCATTGCTGGCGCGCTTGCGGATGCTGGTTGGGCAGCTTTCGATCGCCGAGCGGCTGCCGCAGATCGAGGTGGCCGTCGGCGACGGGCTTGCGGTGCTGGTGCTGCGCATCCTCGAAGCGCTGACGTCCTCGGACGAGGAAGTGCTGCGGGCTTTTGCCGACGAGACGGGTGTCATGCTGTGGCTGCAGCCAGGCGGGCCGGACACGGCGCATCCGTTTCACCCGGTCGATGCACCCTGGCCCAGCTACCGACTGCCAGATTTCGATGTCACGCTGCAATTCAAGCCGACCGATTTCACCCAAGTCAATCACGACGTCAATCGCGTGCTGGTGCGGCGGGCGCTTGGTTTGCTGGCGCCAATGCCCGGCGAAGCGGTGGCCGACATGTTCTGCGGCTTGGGCAATTTCACCTTGCCGATCGCGCGCTTGGGCGCCCGGGTGGTCGGCATCGAGGGAAGCCATGCGCTGGTGGCGCGGGCGCGGCGAAATGCGCTCGCCAATGGCCTGGCGGCGAGGATCGACTATCACGTCGCCAACCTGTTCGAGGTGACGAGCGAGCGACTCGCCCTCTGGGGGCGGTTCGACAAGATGCTGATCGATCCGCCGCGCGAGGGCGCAGTGGAACTCGTCAAGAGCATCGGCGACGCTGCACCGGCCCGGATCGTCTATGTCTCGTGCAATCCGGCGACGCTGGCGCGCGATGCGGCGGTGCTGGTGCATGAAAAGGGCTACCGGCTCGTCGCCGCCGGCATCGCCAACATGTTCCCGCACACTTCGCACGTCGAGTCGGTCGCGCTGTTCGAGCGATAAAAAAAGCTGGCGATCCACCGCCGCGAAGCATCCTGCCGCCGACAAACATGGCGTGCGTATCGTCGCGCATGCCGCGCCGCCAGGCGCAATCCGCGACGTGCGCCACGAAACGCCCTATTTTCGAGCGCTGCGCATGCGGCGCGATTACGAAAGACCCCACGCGAGGGGCGAAGGAGGCGGGCCTTTCATGCAGCGGGGCGTAGCCTCCGCTGCATGAAAGTCAAATCGTCTGGCTCAACTATTGAGCCAGACGATTGGGCAAAATACTCC
>JBKBOI010000227.1:0-2220 GCA_046294935.1 Rhodocyclaceae bacterium | reverse complement strand
CGTCGTGATGCCCTGCCCACCACCAATGCACATCGTCGCCATGCCATAGCGGCCGTTGATACGGATCAGCTCGTGCAGCAGCTTGGTGACGATCACGGCGCCGGTGGCGCCGACCGGATGACCGAGCGCGATCGCGCCGCCGTTCGGATTGGTCTTCGCCGGGTCGAGACCGAGGCCGCGCGCGACGGTGATCGATTGCACGGCGAAGGCTTCATTGGACTCGATGACGTCGATCTGTTCGAGCGTGAGGCCGGCTCTTCGTAGTGCGACTTTCGAAGAGGGGATCGGCCCCTCGCCCATCACGTCGTTCGGCACGCCGGCAATGGCATAGCTGACGAGGCGGGCGATGGGTTTGTGTCCCGCCGCAGCCGCCTTCGCGGCATCGGCGAGCACCAGGAAGGCGGCGGCATCGTTGATGCCAGAAGCATTGCCGGCGGTAACCGTGCCATCCTTCTTGAAGACTGGCTTCATTTTCGCCAGCGTCTCCATCGTCGTGCCGGGACGCGGATGCTCGTCGGTATCGAACACCACCTCGCCCTTGCGCGTCTTGATCGTGATCGGCACGATCTGCGATTCGAAGCGGCCCTCGGCGATCGCCCGCGCCGCGCGCGCCTGCGACTCGACGGCATATGCATCCTGTTCCTCGCGCGTGATGCCGTGCTTGGCAGCGAGGTTCTCGGCAGTGATGCCCATGTGGCCGACGCCGAACGGATCGGTCAGCACCGCGACCATCGCATCGATCGCCTGCGTATCACCCATGCGTGCGCCGGAGCGCAGCGCCGGCAGCAGATACGCGCCACGCGACATCACCTCGACGCCACCCCCCAGCCCGAATTCGGCATCGCCGAGCATGATCGCCTGAGCGACATTGACGATCGCCTGCTGGGACGAGCCGCACAGGCGGTTGACGGCGAAGGCGGTCGAGTCCATCGACATGCCGCCCTGGATCGTCGCCACCCGGGCGACATAGGCATAGCGCGATTCGGTCGGGATGGTGTTGCCGACCGCGGCGAAGGTCACCTGATTGGGATCGACGCCGGCGCGCTCGATCGCGGCCTTGACGACCTGGCCAGCCAGCTCGGCAGGTTCGATGCCGGCGAGCGAGCCACCGAAAGTGCCGACGGCGGAACGCACGGCGCTGAGAACGACCACTTCCTTGCTAGACATATTCCACTCCTGTTTTTCGATTGACTGAAAGAAATGGGCTAGCCGACCCAATAGGCCACGGTCAGGAGGGCCAGCAACAACATGCACAGCACCAACGCGCGCCAGACCAGGCCGATGGCGCTCTGGAGGTGTTCGACATCGGCCTCATCGCCGAGCCCGAGCCCGGGCCGCAACGCACCTTCACTTTCGAGTGGCAATGGCTGACCGAGGCGGATGCCCAGCGCACCGGCGCCGCTGGCCAACAAGATGCCGGCGGCGGGATCGTGCCATTGCGCGGCTTGGGTGCGCCAGCAATACACGGCGTCTTCGAAATCACCGACGATCGCGAACGTCACTGCCGTGATGCGTACCGGCAACCAGTCGAGCACGCCGAAAACGCGGCGGGCGAAGACGCCGAAGGGCGCCGGGGCCTCGGCTGCAGGTGCATTCGAGCGCCAGGATTCCGCCATCGTCAGCGCCAACCGATAGAGGACGGCGCCAGCGGGACCGAGCGCCAGAAACCAGAACAGCGGAGCGAAGACATGCCGGTGCGAGCTGAGGATGCCCTGTTCGATCGCCAGCTGCGCGATCGCAGCCGGTCCGAGCCGCTCGTCCATCTGTCCGCGCCACTCGGCGAGCAGACGACGTGCCCGTTCGATCTCGCCCATGCGCAGCGCGAGCTGGATGTCCGTGAAGTAATGGCTGAACTGGCGGAAGCCGAGCAGGAAATACAGTACCAGGACATCGAAGCCGAATGCCAGCAGGACATGGATCGCATCCAGGACGTAATGCACGATGAACGTCAGCGACACCAATCCGCCGACCCCGGCAAGCCAGGCGATCATGCCATGACGCACTTCGCCACCGTCGAAGTGGCGCTCCAGAAAGCGCGCATAGGCGGAGAGCGCGGCAAACACCTGGGCGGCAGGCGCTGCCCTGACCTGCTCGAGCACGAGGACGCAAAGAAGACTGAGAAACGTCATGAGGGCAATGGACTAAGGGCTTGTCCCGAAGATATCACACTGGCCCGTGGCTCACCTTACACGCGGTGCGGCAAGGCTCGAGCGCAGGCTG
>JBKBOI010000226.1:0-2254 GCA_046294935.1 Rhodocyclaceae bacterium | reverse complement strand
AGCGAGCTGATTCCGCTCTGCCATCCGATCAGTCTCACCCGTGTCGCCGCCGACTTCGATCTCGACGAAGCCACGCACAGCGTCACCTGCACCGTCACCGCCGAGACCGTCGGCCGCACCGGCGTGGAAATGGAAGCGCTCACCGCCTGCTCGGTCGGGCTACTCACCCTCTACGACATGTGCAAGGCCGTCGACCGCGGCATGGTGATCGAAGCAATCCGCCTGCTGGAGAAAGCCGGCGGCAAGTCGGGGCATTGGGTGGCAGACAACCCTTCAGGCGGATAACGTCGCGAGCCATTCGGCAGCAGAAACGACCGCCACCCTGCCGCGCTGGCTTTCCTGGCGCAGCTCCGCGACGATCTGCACCGCACGCGCCCGGCCGAAACGCTCCGCCATGCGGTGAAAAAAAGGTGATACGGTAGAGTCGCTCTGCTTCACTTCGATCAGATCGGTGACGACATTGTCCTCGGCGAGGACGAAGTCGATCTCGTGATGCTCCTTGTCACGAATCGTATGCAGCGTGACCGCCTTGCCTTCCCCATCCTGCCTGAAATGAGCGTGCTTGAGCAGCATCGCCGCCACGGCGTTCTCCAGCCGCGCGCCGGCATCGCCCCTGACCATTCCGGTATCGAAAAAATACACCTTGCTTTCCTTGAGGATGGAGCGTGCCACATCCCGGTGCCAGGGTGTGACGCGGAAGACGATGTAGAGCGCTTCGAGAATCTCCAGATAGCGTGTCGCAGTCGTCGGCGAGATCTGCAGCATCTGGGCAAGCGAAGAAATCTTGATGGGCGAGCCGACCCGTTCCCGCAGCAGCTCGACGAACAACTGCAGGTTGCGGATTTCATGAACCCGCGAAAATTCGAGCACATCCTCCCGGATCAGGTCGGTCGCATATTGACTGCGCCAGCGCCGCGCCGCCAAATCGTTCGCGGCAAGAAAAGGCTCTGGGAAACCGCCTCGCTCGACGAGCCGATCGAGCGCCTGTGTCGGGGCCATGCCGAGCGAATCAACGGCTTCGCGCACCGAAAAAGGATGCAGCCGCCAGGCAAAATAACGGCCGGCAAGCGATTCCCCTCCCTGCCGGAATGTCTCCATGCGCGCGCTGCCGGTCACCAGCACCGCCTGATTCGGACTGCGCCCATCCCACGCCCCTTTGAGAAAGACCTTCCAGTTGCGCATCTTGTGTATCTCATCGAAAACCACCAGGCCGGCGCGCGGCGACCATGCGCCTGAAACGATGATTTCACGGTCAGCCGGTACATCCCAGTTCAGATACTGGGCACGTGGATATTCGGCCAGCAATTGCCGTGCGAGAGTCGTTTTTCCAGCCTGACGCGGCCCGGTCAGGATGACGAGCTTGTGCGCGAGATCAGCGCGAATGCGCGGGGCAAGGTAACGCTTTGCATCCAATTTTATATTCCTGGAAAAAAGTCTTGACTATTTTCCAGATGCATTGAAAATGGTCAATGCTTTCGCTGGATCAAACCATTCTCGATCATCCCAAACCGCGGTTGGTCGGCGTGGCGTGTGCGTTCATCGCGGCGCAGGGCAAAGCGCTTCGATGCGGCAGGGTGGGCTCCCCTGCCGAAGGCGGCGATACCGCCAAGCGCCGCGAGACGTCAATCCACTACTTTGCGCATCTCCCAACGGGTGAAATCGCCAATGTCAGGATGTCGCCAACGAATCCATATGCTGCGCCGTCGACCGCGGCATGGTGATCGAAGCAATCCGCCTGCTGGAGAAAGCCGGCGGCAAGTCGGGTCACTGGACGGATAAGGGCTGATAGCCGGCGACCAGCGCGGCCAACGCTTGCCGTATCGCGCCCGCGTCCTGGCTGGCCAGCACTCCGTCCAATTCGAATAGGCGCGGCTTGAGCACCTGCCACGGCAGAAAATCCTCCCGCGCTTTCATGATGCGCGGATGCGCGGTCGGCTCGGGGTTATCGCCGATCAGCAGTTCCTCATAGAGCTTCTCGCCTGGGCGCAGGCCGATGATCTGGATCTCGACGTCGCCGTCCGGATTGGCTGCGTCCTTCACCGTCAAGCCGGAAAGCTCGATCATGCGGCGCGCGAGATCCATGATTTTCACCGGCTCGCCCATGTCCAGCAAGAACACTTCGCCGCCCTTGGCCAGCGCGCCGGCCTGGATGACCAGTTGGGCCGCTTCGGGAATGGTCATGAAATAGCGCGTCACCTCCGGATGCGTGAGCGTCACCGGTCCGCCCATGCGGATCTGGCGGCGAAACAGCGGC
>JBKBOI010000225.1:0-2284 GCA_046294935.1 Rhodocyclaceae bacterium | reverse complement strand
AGCAGAGCATCGCGGTGCCATACCAGCCGATCAAGGCGGCGCCGATCGCGGATGTGATGTGGTCGTAGCCGGGGGCGATGTCGGTGGTCAGCGGCCCCAGCGTGTAGAAGGGCGCCTCCTTGCACCATTTGAGCTGCAGTTCCATGTTCTCCTTGATCATGTGCAGCGGCACGTGGCCCGGCCCTTCGATCATCACCTGCACATCGTGTTTCCAGGCGATGTCGGTCAGCTCGCCGAGGGTTTTCAGCTCCGCGAGCTGCGCCTCGTCGTTGGCATCGTGGATCGAGCCGGGCCGCAGACCATCGCCGAGGCTGAAGGCGACATCGTAGGCCTTCATGATCTCGCAGATCTCTTCGAAATGCGTGTAGAGGAAATTCTCCTGGTGGTGGGCAAGGCACCATTTGGCGAGGATCGAGCCGCCGCGGGAGACGATGCCGGTCAGGCGCTTGGCGGTCAGCGGGATGTAGCGCAGCAGCACGCCGGCGTGGATCGTGAAGTAATCGACGCCCTGCTCGGCCTGCTCGATCAAGGTGTCGCGGACGAGCTCCCAGGTAAGCTCCTCGGCCTTGCCATCGACTTTCTCGAGCGCCTGGTAGATCGGCACCGTGCCGATCGGTACAGGGGAATTGCGCACGATCCATTCGCGGGTTTCGTGGATGTTCTTGCCGGTCGACAGATCCATCACCGTGTCGCCGCCCCAGCGGATCGCCCAGACCATCTTGTCGACTTCTTCCTGGATCGAGGAGACGAGCGGGCTGTTGCCGATGTTGCAGTTGATCTTGGTGAGGAAGTTGCGGCCGATGATCATCGGCTCGGATTCCGGATGGTTGATGTTGGCGGGAATGATCGCCCGGCCGCGTGCTACTTCGTCGCGCACGAATTCGGGCGTGATGACCTTCGGAATGCTGGCGCCGAAACTCTGTCCGGGATGTTGGGTTTTCAGCAGTTCGGTCAAGCCCTCGAGTTTTTGGTTTTCCCGGATGGCGACGAACTCCATTTCGGGGGTGATGATCCCTTTGCGGGCATAGTGCATTTGCGTGACGTTCATGCCCGGCTTGGCACGGCGCGGCAGGCGGGTGTGGGCCATGCGCATGCCGGCAAGCCGAGGGTCGGCGAGCCGCGCGCGGCCGTATTCCGAGGTCTGCGCCGGCAGTCGTTCGGTGTCGCCGCGCTCTTCGATCCATTGCTCGCGCATTGGCGGCAGCCCCTGGCGTAGGTCGATCTTCACCGTCGGATCGGTGTAGGGGCCGGAGCAGTCATAGACATAGATCGGCGGGTTTTTCTCGCCGCCCAGGCTGGTCGGTGTGTCGGACTGTCTGATTTCGCGCATCGGCACGCGGATGTCGGGGCGCGAGCCGGTGACATAGATTTTTCTCGAGTTGGGGAAGGGTTGGATCGCCGCGCCGTCCACATGGGCTTCGGCGGCGACGAATTTGTGGCTTCGGCCGCTTGCTTCGCTTCGCTTAACTTCGGCTGCGCCGAAGTTAGCCTGCGCCGAAACTATGTTTTCGTTGGCGTTCATGCAATGCACTCCGTGGGTGAAGCAGCGAAACTACTGGAATCCGGGCTCGAACGCAACCGTATTGCCGTATAAAGTACTGCAAGGAAATGCCGTAATAGCGCGAAACCCAGAAGAAAAGGGAATGCAATGTCCATGAGAAAGCACAGCCTGGCCGCGCTGGGTACGACCCTGCTGTCAGCTTGGCTTGCGATGGCGCAGGCAGCAGAGCAGGGTGGGCCGGCAGCGGGGGCCTTGCCGGCCAAACCGCGCTTGTTCGAAGTGCCGCAGATCGACAAGTCGAAGGCGGAAGATCCATTCAAGCACACCCCTCCACCCGCAGCCGCTCCCCAGGCTGCGGCGCCGGCGCCGAAGGCTTCTCCGGCGCCGCCCGCCGCGCCGGCCGTCAAGCCGGCGCCACGTCCGGTGCTCAAGCTGCCCGAGTTGGCGCCGGCGGAGGAGCTGACGCGCCAGCAACGCGAGATGATGCTGGCGACATCCGGGCCGCGTAAGGTCGTGGCCAAACCCAAGGCAGCCGAGACGGAAGAAAAGCCCAGAGCGGATGAAAGACACAAGGGGCATGACTTCTCGCATGTGCATTGGAGCTACAGCGGCCTGGGCGCCCCCGAGAACTGGGGCAAGCTGCCGGGTTTTGAAACGTGCAGCCTTGGCAAGCGCCAGTCGCCGATCGACATCCGCGGTGGCATCCGCGTCGATCTCGAGCCGATCAAGTTCGACTACCGGCCGACGCAGTTCCGCATCACCGACAACGGTCACACCGTGCAG
>JBKBOI010000224.1:0-2345 GCA_046294935.1 Rhodocyclaceae bacterium | reverse complement strand
ATCGACGGCGGTCGTCAACCCATAGCCCATCATCACCAGCGGTATCTTGTCGGCCACGGTCTTATCGACCAGCGCGTAGGAGATGCCCGTCGACAATGGATGCAATGGCCCCGGCGCCTTGGCCGCCTTCGACTTCAGGCGCTCGTAACATTCCACCCCCTTGGCGTTGTTGTATTCGGTTTCGCACTCTTCCCAAGTCATCATCACGCCATTGACGCCACCTTTCATGTTGACGTAGTTCAGATAGTCGATGAACCCGCCGAACAACGATGCGCCATTGGCGCCATAAGGACCGACACGGTAGGAGAGCATCGGAAAGAACTGCTGATCGGCCGCCTGAGCAGCGGGGACGGCCACTGTACAACAGAGAGCCGCAACGGAGGCGGCCAGTGCGACTTGCTTGAAGCGTTTGATCATCTGAGTCTCCTCTTCGTGGTGTGGTTGTAATGTCAGTGCGGGAACGGCCAGAGCCGCAGCTTTTCCTTACCGATCTGCCACAGGCGGGCCAGCCCATGCGGCTCGACGATCAGGAAGAACATGATCAGTACCCCGAACACCATCAGCTGGATATTCGAGACGTCGGCGGCGGACAGCGGCAGATGCAACGCCGCGGCGATCGGATGCAGGGCGATGTCGAGAAAGATCGGCACCAGCAGGATGAAGGCGGCGCCGAGGAAGCTGCCTAGGATGCTGCCGACGCCGCCGACGATGATCATGAACAGGATCTTGAACGACAGGTCGAGCGAGAAACCGTCGGGTTCCACCGAGCCAAGATAGCAGAAGGCGTAGAGCGCCCCGGCGACGCCGCAATAGAAAGAGCTCACCGCGAAGGCCAGCAGCTTGGTGCGCATCAGGCGGATGCCGATCACCTCGGCGGCGACGTCCATGTCGCGCACCGCCATCCAGGCGCGCCCGGTGGTCGAGCGCACCATGTTCTTCGCCGCCAGCGCGAGCAGCGCGACGATCGTCAGCACCAGCAGATAGCGGCTTTGCGGCGTGTCGAACTTGAAGCCGAGGATCTCGACGCCAGGAACGGAGATCACGCCCGAAGACGAATAGTTCGACAGATAGGGAAACTTGGTCAGGCACCAGACGATGAAGAACTGCGCGGCCAGTGTCGCCACCGCGAGGTAAAAGCCTTTGATGCGCAAGGAGGGCAGGCCGAACAGGATGCCCACCCCCGCCGCGGTGAGCCCAGCCAGGAAAAATGAGAGCAGCACGGGCATGCCCTCGATGCGCACCTGGAAGTTGTAGGCGGCATAGGCGCCGACCGCCATGAAGGCCGCGGAACCGAGCGAGAGCTGCCCGGCATAGCCGGTCAGGATGTTGAGCCCCAGCGCGGCGAGGGAAAAGATCAGGAAGGGGATGAGGATCGCATTGAACCAGTAGTTGCCCGCCGTCATCGGCACGATGACGAAGGCGATCGCCAGCAGAATGGCCATACCGATGCGGTCCTGGCGGATCGGGAAGATCTGCTGGTCGGCTGCGTAGCTGGTCTTGAATTGTCCGGTTTCTCGATAGAACATACGTCATACCCGATCGATGTGTCTTTCGCCAAACAACCCTTCCGGCCGCACCAGCAGGAACAAGAGTGCCAACACGTAAGGAAACCAGCCTTCGATGCCGCCGAAATTGCCGCCGAACAGGCTCACCATCACTGGTGGAATGTAGATCTCGGCGAGTTTTTCGGAGGCGCCGATGATCAGCCCGCCGACGATCGCGCCCGGCACCGAGGTGAAACCGCCGAGGATCAGCACCGGCAGGGCTTTCAGTGCCGTGAAGGTGAGCGCGAACTGCGCGCCATTGCGTGCGCCCCAGAGCAGACCCGCGACGAGC
This sequence comes from Rhodocyclaceae bacterium, assembly GCA_046294935.1. Classification (GTDB taxonomy): domain Bacteria; phylum Pseudomonadota; class Gammaproteobacteria; order Burkholderiales; family Rhodocyclaceae; genus Sulfuricystis. Next base: position 509 of record JBKBOI010000224.1, on the reverse strand, counting down.
GCGACGAAACCGGCCACGGCCCACACCAACGCCCAGATGTGCTTGAGCGGGATGCCGATCGACAACGCCGCCTGATGATCGTCGGCAACCGCGCGCAGCGCGCGGCCGATTCGGGTGTATTGGAAAAACAGCGCCAGCAAAGCGACGAGGCTGAAAGCCAGTCCTGAGGCGACGAGGTCGAAGCGGCTGATGACGATGTTGAAGGTGTCGAGGAAATAGGGGATCGGCTCGTCGACGAGACCGATCTCGAGCGCGCGCACTTCGTTGCCCCACAGCAATGGCCCCAGACCCTCGATGAAATAAGAGAGGCCGATGGTGGCCATGAACAGCGCGATCGGTGGCTGGTTGACCATCTTGCGCAGTACGAATTTTTCCGTCGCCAGGCCGAGCAGGATCATCAGCACGAACGAGGCGAGGATCGCCAGCCACAATGGCGCACCCTTTTCCATCACGCCGACGACGGAGAGTGCGGCGAAATAGACCATCGCGCCCTGCGCGAAGTTGAGCAC
>JBKBOI010000223.1:0-2347 GCA_046294935.1 Rhodocyclaceae bacterium | reverse complement strand
CGGCCCCTTGGCCGCCAAGCCGGTGATGGAAGGCAAGGCGGTGCTGTTCAAGAAGTTCGCCGGCATCGACGTCTTCGACATCGAGCTTTCCGAGCGCGATCCCGAGAAGCTGATTGACATGATCGCCGCGCTTGAGCCGACCTTCGGCGGCATCAATCTCGAAGACATCAAGGCGCCGGAGTGCTTCACCATCGAGGCGAAGCTTAGGGAGCGGATGAAGATTCCGGTGTTTCACGACGACCAGCATGGCACGGCGATCGTCGTCGGCGCCTTCATCCTCAACGGCCTGAAGCTGGTCGGCAAGAAGATCGAGGAGGTGAAGCTCGTCACTTCCGGGGCGGGCGCGGCGGCGCTCGCCTGTTTGGAGCTGCTCGTCCAGCTCGGCGTCCGGGTCGAGAACATCTGGGTCACCGACATCCACGGGCTGGTGTATGAAGGCCGTCCGCAGGAGATGGACGCGCTCAAGGCGCGCTATGCCAAGCGAACCGAGATGCGCACGCTGGGTGAGGCGATCACGGGTGCCGACGTGTTCCTTGGCCTGTCGGCCGGCGGCGTACTGAAAAAGGAGATGGTGGCGAAGATGGCGGCCAGGCCTCTGATTCTCGCGCTGGCCAACCCGACGCCGGAAATTCTCCCCGAAGAGGTGCGCGAGGTGCGCGACGATGCGATCATCGCCACCGGCCGTTCGGATTATCCGAACCAGGTCAACAACGTGCTGTGCTTTCCGTTCATCTTCCGCGGCGCACTGGACGCCGGCGCGACGACGATCACCGAATCGATGAAGCTCGCCGCGGTGCGCGCGCTGGCCGAACTCGCCCAGGCCGAGGCTTCCGACGTCGTGGCGATGGCCTATGGCGGAGAATCAGTCCAGTTCGGTCCCGAGTACCTGATCCCCAAGCCCTTCGATCCGCGCCTGATCGTCAAGATCGCGCCGGCCGTGGCGCTGGCGGCGGCGGAATCCGGTGTCGCGACCCGGCCGATCGCCGATCTGGCCGCCTATCGGGAGCGGCTAGACAATTTCGTCTATCACTCCGGTTTCGTGATGAAGCCGGTATTCGCCGCCGCGAAACAGGCGCCGCGTCGCGTCATCTACTGCGAAGGCGAGGACGAGCGCGTGCTGCGTGCAGTGCAGGCGGTGAAGGACGAAGGCCTCGCCCATCCGGTGCTGATCGGCCGGCCGGAGGTGATCGAGATGCGCATCGCCCGCGCTGGCCTGCGCATCCGTCCTGGCGTCGATTTCGAGCTCGTCAATCCGCTCTCCGATCCGCGCTACCGCGAGCTGTGCAACGGATACCACGCGCTGATGGGTCGGCAGGGGGTCACGCCGGAACTGGCCAAGCAGATGCTGCGCTCGGACACCACGCTGATCGGCGCGATGCTCCTGAAACGGGGCGATGTCGATGCGATGCTGTGCGGCACCGTCGGTCGCCACGCCCAGCACCTGCGTCATGTCAATGATGTGATCGGCTTGAAGCCCCGCGCCCACTGCTTCGCGGCGATGAACCTGCTGCTATTGCCGCGGCATACGTTGTTCGTTTGCGACACTTACGTCAATGAAGACCCGGACGCCGGGCTGGTCGCCGACATCACACTGATGGCGGCCGACGAGGTGCGGCGCTTTGGTCTCGTGCCGAAGGTGGCGCTGCTGTCACATTCCAACTTCGGCAGCGTGCCGACCGATGCGACGCGCAAGATGGCGCGCGCCCTCGAGATCATCGCCGCGCGCGCGCCGGAGTTGGAAGTCGATGGCGAGATGCACGGCGATGCAGCGTTGAACGAAGAGATCCGCAAGCGCGCCTATCCGGGCAGCCGCCTGAAAGGCGAAGCGAATCTGCTCATCATGCCCAATGTCGATGCCGCCAACATCGCCTTCAACCTGCTCAAGGAAACCAACGGCGAAGGCATCACCGTCGGGCCGATCCTGCTCGGCGCGGCCAAGCCTGTGCACATCCTGACGCCGACGGCAACGGTGCGCCGGCTGGTGAACATGACCGCGCTGGCGGTGGTCGACGCCAATTGCCTGCGGACATAGGCCCGCCGCCCTTCACCCCCCTCGGGGGGCGATCAGCTCGCTGCGCTCGAATATGAGGGCCTCGCCTTCGTCCGCCTTCGCGGTATGCGCCATCCGGCGCGGGCCGCGCCGCCTTGGGGTGGCCCGGCGGCGGCGCTGCGCCATGTTGGTGGTAAGACTGTTACCATAATTAATTATGCGAACCTATCTGATCGCAAATCCCAAAGGCGGCGTTGGCAAGAGCACGCTGGCGACCAATCTGGCCGGCGGACTGGCGCGGCGCGGCCATCATGTCATGCTCGGCGACATCGACCGGCAGCAATCGACGGCACAATG
>JBKBOI010000222.1:0-2351 GCA_046294935.1 Rhodocyclaceae bacterium | reverse complement strand
GTTGAACATCTTTTTCTCCTTCAGCGTCTCCTTGCCGACGACGCTGATCGCCTGGGGCACTTCGCCGGTGGGACGCGCCTCGCGGGTGGCGGTGACCGAGATCTCGTCGAGCTTTTGCTCGGTGCCGGCCGCGAAAACCGGCGCCGCCGCGAGCGGGATGCAAGCGATGAAGGCATGATGGCGGTAAAGACGCAAGCCTTGGTGCGACATGGTTTTTCTCTCCCCTCCGAAGAACCTACGCAAGGGCGCGAATCTATGACCAAGGTCGGAATGTGGGAAGTGACGAAATGTCGCAGCCAGCAGGTTTTCTGCATGCCGTCTTGATGTCGATCAAGCCGCAGTGAGAGTGCGGGTGTTTCTTGCTGCAAACCGGGTGAGCGGCTATGATTGCAGATCGAAATGTAAACTTTCGATTTGCAATGAAAGGCGGAGCGGTCATGATTCCACGTCAAGCGCACATTACGCTGGAACGGCTGGCGCGAGGCTTTCCCGTGCTGGCGATTACCGGACCGCGCCAGTCCGGCAAGACGACGCTGGCCCGCGCCGCATTTCCGGACAAGCCTTATGTCTCGCTGGAAAATCCGGACGAACGGGAGTTCGCCGAACGCGATCCGAAGCGCTTCCTGGCGCGTTTTCCCGAGGGCGCGATTCTGGATGAGGTGCAGCGCTGTCCGGCGCTCTTGTCCTGGCTGCAAGGCATCGTCGATGAAGCGCCGCGCATGGGGCGCTTCGTGCTTACCGGTTCGGCGCAGTTCGACCTCATCGCCGGCATGAGCCAGTCGCTGGCCGGCCGGGTCGGGCGGGTGGAGTTGCTGCCCCTGTCGCTGGCCGAGATGCGGGAGGGGGATTGCCTGCCGCCGACGCTCGACCGGCTGTTGCTGACCGGCGGTTATCCGGCGCTTTACCAGCGCGAGCTGGCGGCGAGCGACTGGTTCCCGAACTATGTGGCCACCTATCTGGAGCGCGATGTGCGGCAGATTGTCGCCGTGCGCGATCTGTCGCAGTTTCAGCGTTTCGTGCGCATGTGCGCGGCACGTTCCGGCCAGTTGCTCAATCTTGCGGCGCTGGGGACGGATTGCGGCATATCGGCGGTGACGGCGCGCGAATGGCTATCGGTGCTGGAAGCCAGTTATCTGGTGACCCGGCTGCCGCCCTATTTCCGCAACTTTGGCAAGCGGCTGGTGAAATCGCCCAAGCTGTATTTTCTCGATGTCGGCCTGATGGCCTGGCTGCTGGGCATCCGCGACGAAGCGTCGCTGGCGACGCATGCCGCGCGCGGCGCCTTGTTCGAAACCTGGGTCGTCGCCGAAATGATCAAGTGGCGATTCAACGCCGGCCAACCGGCGGACCTCTTTTTCTGGCGCGACAGTACCGGGCACGAGATCGACTTGCTGTTCGAAACACCAGCGGGTTTGCAGCCGGTGGAAATCAAGTCCGGCGCCACCTTTGCGGCCGACTGGCTGGACGGCTTGGCCAAATGGCGAAAATTCGCCGGCGACACGCCGACCTCGAAGCCGGTGCTGATCTATGGCGGCGAGGAAAGCTATGAGCGGGAGGGGTGTTTCCTCACCGGCTGGCGGGATCTGGCGAACTGGCAGGGATGAGTACCTCTCGTCGGTGCCGATTTGCTTCAGCCGACCAGTTTGACCATCACGAGGAAGTAGCGTAAGCCTTGCCAGAAGGTCGAGACGCCCAGCGCGATGACGGTGATCGCCGCGCCTTTGAGCAGCGCGCCGCGCAGGCGCGGCCCCAGCTTGCCGAAGAGGACGGAGGCGGAGAGCATCGAGGGGAGTGTCCCCGCGCCGAAGGCGAGCATCAAGAGCATGCCTTCCGGCGGGCTGGGCGCGGTGGTGGCCTTCACCGCCATCGCCATCGTCATCGAGCAGGGCATGAGCCCATTGATCGCGCCGCCGATCAGGCTGCCGACGATGGGGCCCTTTTGCGTCGCGCCCATGAATTGTCTGCGCAGCCAGGAAAGTGGTGCGAAACCCCAGGCATTCCTGATGGGCGACAGGCCGAGCAGATCGAAGCCGAGCAGGATGACGACGAGGCCGGCGACGATTTGCAAGAGGCCCTGCGCCAGGCCGAGGCGGCCGGTGGAGACGAGCGCGGCGCCCATCAGCGCGGCGAGCAGGCCGACGACGGCATAAACCGAGATGCGCGCGAGGTGATAGGCGAGGATGGCGGGGAAGGGTGCCGATCCGCCAGCGCCGATTTTCATGAAGAAAGCCGACACCAGCCCGCCACACATGCCGAGGCAATGTCCGCTGCCGAAGAGACCGACCAGGAAGGCGGCCCCGTAGGAGAACTCGACGGCGCTCACCGCTTTTGCAAGCGCAGCGAGTTGGTGA
>JBKBOI010000221.1:0-2379 GCA_046294935.1 Rhodocyclaceae bacterium | reverse complement strand
GGCCAGTCGGTGATCGCCATGAGCTAGAATTCTCTCGATCATTTTCCGCCATTCTATCTGTCATGAACGATTTGCAAGGCAGGCGCATCGTGCTCGGCGTGACCGGCGGCATCGCCGCTTACAAGGCCTGCGAACTGGCGCGACTGATGGGTAAGGCGGGCGCGACCGTCGATGTCGTCATGACCGAGGCGGCGATGCGCTTCGTTGCGCCCTTGAGCTTTCAGGGCCTCACTGGACGGCCGGTGCATGTCTCGTTGTGGCAGACCGAGCAGGATGACGGCATGGCCCACATCGATCTCACGCGCGGCGCGGATGCCGTGCTGGTCGCGCCGGCGACGGCCGACTTCCTCGCCCGCCTGGCGCAAGGCCGCGCCGACGATCTGCTCTCGACGCTTTGTCTTGCGCGCGACTGCCCGCTGCTCGTCGCGCCAGCGATGAATCGTCGGATGTGGGCCAATCCCGCCGCGCAACGCAATATCGCGCAATTGCGTGGTGATGGCATCGTCATCCTGGGGCCTGCCAGCGGCGAGCAGGCCTGCGGTGAGATCGGAGAAGGGCGCATGCTCGAAGCCGCCGAGCTGTGCGATGCGCTGATCGCTTTCTTTCAGCCGAAACTGCTCGCCGGCCAGCGCGTGCTGCTGACGGCGGGGCCCACTTACGAGCCGCTCGACCCGGTACGCGCCTTGACGAACCTCAGTTCCGGCAAGATGGGCTATGCGCTGGCGCGGGCTTGCGCCGAAGCCGGCGCGGATGTGACGCTGGTTTCCGGCCCCGTGTGCCTGCAAACCCCCGCGGGGGTGACGCGCATCGACGTGCAAAGCGCGCTCGAGATGCGCGATGCCGTCATCGCGGCCCTGCCGACTGACATCTTCATCGCCGTCGCGGCGGTGGCCGATTACCGGCCGGCAACGCCAGCCAGGCACAAGATCAAGAAAGGCGCGGCGACGCTGACGTTGGAACTGGCCGCCAACCCCGACATCCTCGCCGAGGTGGCGGCGCGTCCTGATGCGCCGTTTTGTGTCGGCTTCGCCGCCGAAAGCGAGCGCCTCGCCGAATATGCCGAAGGCAAGCGGCGTGCGAAGGGGCTGCCGCTGGTCGTCGGCAATCTGGTGCAGGACGGCATGGGCGGCGATGCGAATGTGATCACGCTGTTCGACGCGGCGGGCGCCCATCCCCTGCCGCCCGGCGACAAACTGACCCTGGCGCGCGCCATCGTGCGCCATATCGCGGAGCTTTACCATGCACACGATTGACGTACGCATCCTCGATCCCCGTCTCAAGGATGAGCAGGGCGGTTATGCGCCGCATTACGCCACGCCGGGGGCGGCGGGCATGGATCTGCGCGCTTGCATCGAGGCGCCGGTGCGGCTGCATCCGAACGAGACGATGCTGGTGCCGGCAGGGATCGCGATCCACATTGGCGATCCGGGTCTCGCGGCTTTGATCCTGCCGCGCTCGGGACTGGGGCACAAGCATGGCATCGTGCTCGGCAATCTCGTCGGTCTGATCGATTCGGATTATCAAGGCGAGATTTTCGTCTCGTTGTGGAATCGTGGCCACGAGGTTTTCGTGCTCAATCCACTCGACCGCGTCGCGCAATTGGTGATCGTGCCCGTGCTGCAGGTCGCGTTCAACGTCGTCGACGGCTTCGAGACCTCGCACCGCGGCGCAAGCGGTTTCGGCAGTACCGGAAAGCAGTAGCAGCCAGCCGGCGCAGTGCCGTTGCGCCAGCGCCGATTTTTTGCGAGCGAGAAAAAGAACCCCGCCGCGGCGGGGTTCTTGCTTGCCTGCGGGCTCGGTCAGGACGACATCTCGGTGAGGATGTTCTTGAGCCAGCTCTTGGCGTAGATGGCTTCGGTCTTGGTCATCGACCAGTCGGCCGGCGAAACACCGCCCGAGTTGGGCACCGCGATGATCTTGCCATCCTTCGAGGCATACACTGCCGCGACGCTGATGGCCTCGTCGTCGGTGATGTAGCTGTAGCAGGTGTTGATGCCGGACAACGGTGTGACCGGGCGACCATTCATCAAGTTGACGATGTTGGTCGCGCAGATTTTCGCTTCGGAGTTCGCTGCGTAGCCGGATTTCGGCATCGCGCCGGCGATCGAGGCATCGCCGATGACGTGGATGTCCTTGTGCTTGGTCGATTCGAAGGTGTCGGCTTTGATCGGGCACCACTTCTTGTCGTCACCGACCAGGCCGGCCTGTACCGCGATGTGCGCGGCGCGTTGCGGTGGGATCAAATTGACGACGTCGCCCTTGACTTCGTCGAGGCCCTCGATCAACACCGACTTGTTGGCGGCGTTGATCGCGGTGACTTTCGAGGCCTTGCGATAGTCGATGATGCCCTTGTAATGCATGTCCCAGCCCTTCTTGAAC
>JBKBOI010000220.1:0-2379 GCA_046294935.1 Rhodocyclaceae bacterium | reverse complement strand
GTGCTTGTGATAGCTGGTATGCGCGACGGAGACGCCGATTTCGTGCAGTCGCGCCGCCCAGGCGAGGAACTGCGCCGCCGGCGAGGTTTCGATGTCCTCCTGCGGCCGCAACTGCTGGTAGAGATCGAGCGCCGTCGTGGCGACCCGCGCGGCCTGCGCCCGATCCACTTCATAGCGCTGGAGAAAGCACTCGACGGTCGCCTCGCGCATGTCCTCGTGGTGATATCGGCCGAGCAGATCATAGAGCACGCCCAGACGCAGCGCCCCCTCGGAATACACCATTTCCTCCAGCCCCAGTTCCTTGAACACCGCCGACAGGATCGCCACCCCTCCCGGCAGCACCGGCACCCGGTCCGGTCGCATGCCGGCAAGCCCCGCCTTGGCGGCGTGTCCGGCCGCGACGAGCCGGTGACGCAGCCGTTCGAGCCCCTCGCGCGTGATGGTGCCCGCCGCGAAGCCGTTGGCTTCGAGCAGGTCGCAGATCGCCTTGGCCGTCCCGGAAGAACCCACCGCGAGATCCCAGCCGGTGGCGCGATAGGCCTGTTCGATCGCCTGCAACTCGCGCCGCGCGGCCAGTTCGGCCTCCTTCATGTTGCGCTTGTCGATGCGCCCTTCGGGAAAGTAGCGCAGGCTGTAGCCAACGCAACCCATGTAGAGCGATTCGAGCAACAGCGGCTTCATCTCGCGGCCGATGATGAACTCGGTCGAGCCGCCGCCGATATCGACGACCAGGTGGCGCATGCGCTGATTGGGCAGGGTATGAGCCACCCCCAGATAAATCAGGCGTGCCTCTTCCCGGCCGGAGATGACTTCGATTGGAAAGCCGAGCGCTGCCTCGGCCTTGGAGAGGAACTCCGCTGCATTGCGGGCCACGCGCAGCGTATTGGTGGCGACGGCGCGCACCGCATCGGGCGGAAAACCCCGTAAGCGTTCGGCAAAGCGCGCCAATGCCGCCAGGCCGCGCCGCTGTGCCGCAGCGTCGAGCCATTTGTCTGCCGTCAGGCCGGCGGCGAGGCGCACCGGTTCCTTGAGGCCATCGAGCGGATAGATCTGGTTGCCGACCACGCGCCCCACCTGCAAACGAAAGCTGTTGGAGCCCATGTCGACGGCAGCAATGTGTTCATGTAACACGGCAGGCAGATCCGTCCCATGTGCAATGCGAAAATTCTACAGCCTCGTCATGCGGATCGGAGCAAGAAATCGGCGCTGGCGAGACGGCACGGCGACGTGTCATACTTGCGGCAACGCAAGCTTCTTCCTCCATCGCGATGATCACACCCCAGACACTGCTGCCGGAATTTCCCGCGGAACACTTCCTCAACCGCGAACTGTCGCTGCTCGCTTTCAACCGCCGCGTGCTGGCCCAAGCCGCCGATGCGCGGGTGCCCCTGCTCGAACGGCTGCGCTTTTTGTGCATCGTCTCGTCCAATCTCGACGAGTTTTTCGAGATCCGCGTCGCCGGCATCAAGGAACAGATCAAACTGAAGAGCAGCATCACCGGCGCCGACCGGCGCACGCCGCAGGAAGTCTTCCGCCTCGTCACGCACGAAGCGCATCGGCTGATCGAGGAGCAATACACGCTACTCAACCAGGTGATCCTGCCAGCGCTGCGCAAGGAAGGCATTTGCTTTTTCAGACGGTCGGAGTGGACGGAAGCGCAGGAAGCCTGGATCCACGACTATTTCCGCCGCGAAGTGATGCCGGTATTGACGCCGATCGGCCTCGATCCCGCGCACCCCTTCCCGCGCGTGCTCAACAAGAGCCTCAACTTCGCGGTCGAACTCGAAGGCACCGACGCCTTCGGCCGCGCCAGCGGCGCCGCGATCGTCCAGGCCCCACGGGCGCTGCCGCGCGTCATCCAGATGCCGCGCGAACTGACCGGCATCGATTACGGCTTCGTTTTCCTCTCCTCGGTGATGCACCGCTATGTCGGCGAGCTGTTTACCGGCATGAACGTGCTCGGCTGCTACCAGTTCCGGGTGACCCGCAACTCCGATCTGTTCGTCGATGAGGAAGAGGTCAAGAACCTGCGCACCGCGCTGCAGGGCGAATTGCCGCAGCGCCACTTCGGCGATGCGGTGCGGCTCGAAGTGGCCGACAACTGCTCGCCGGCGATGGTCGACTTCCTGCTCCAGCAGTTCGGTCTCGGCCGCGACGATCTGTATCAAGTGCATGGCATCGTCAATCTGGTGCGACTGATCTCGGTGCCGGATCGCGTCGACCGCCCCGACCTCAAGTTCAAGCCCTTCCAGCCGGGCCTGCCCAAGCAGCTGGCTGGGCGCCATGACATTTTCGCTGCCATCCGCCAGGGCGACATCCTGCTGCACCACCCCTACCAGTCGTTTACGCCTGTGATCGATTTCCTCAAGCAGGCGGTCG
>JBKBOI010000219.1:0-2395 GCA_046294935.1 Rhodocyclaceae bacterium | reverse complement strand
GTGCTATTCGATGTCTCGCCGAACACGCGCGTGGGCGTGTCCTACCGTTCGACGATCAAACACACCCTCGAAGGCACGCTGAAGTCGAGCAACCAACTGGTATCGCCCGATGTCAATGCCAAGGGTGCCATCGAGCTGCCTGACACGCTGATCTTGAGCGCCGTGCAGAAGATCAGCGACAAGTGGACGATGCTCGGCGATCTTTCCTAGACCGGCTGGTCGAGCGTGAGTAAGGTGGACATCATCCGCACCTCGGGGCGGCGCCGGGATTGACTGCCCAGACACTCGATACCGATTTCCGCGATACCTGGCGCGTCGCGTTCGGCGGCATCTATCAATACAGCCAGGACTGGGATCTGCGCTTCGGCATCGCCTATGACCAGACGCCAGTCAAGAATGCGCAAAAGCGCCTGACCTCGCTGCCCGACAACGACCGGCTCTGGCTCACCTTCGGTGGCCAGCGCAAGTTCGGCAATGGCGGCAAGCTCGATCTTGGCGCTGCCTACCTCTATGTGAAGGACACCGAGATCGACAACAACCAGCTGGCCGCCGGCCGCGGCTGGGTCAAGGGAAACTACGATTCGAGCGTCTGGATCCTCGGCGCCCAGTATTCGCAGGCCTTCTGAACCCAGATTCGCATCACGACCCCGGATTCCCCCGGGGTTTTTTTTCGTCTGATGCTTGACAAGGGTAACCCGCTTGGGCATACAATTCAAACGTTCGTTTTAGAAACCGAGGAGGGAGTGGAGTGAACCAACTGACCATCAAACGCGTCGCGGTGCTCGGCGCCGGCGTCATGGGCGCGCAGATCGCCGCGCATCTCGCTAATGCCAAAGTACCCGTGGTGCTCTTCGATCTGGCGGCCAAGGAGGGCGATGCCAATGCCTTCGTCAAGAAGGCGCTCGATGGTCTGAAGAAGCTGAAGCCTGCGCCGCTGGCGACGAAGAGCGTGCTGCCCTATATCGATATCGCCAATTACGACCAGCATCTTTCCAGGCTGGCCGAGTGCGATCTGGTGATCGAGGCGATCGCCGAGCGGCTCGACTGGAAGAAGGATCTCTACGCGAAGATCGCGCCGCATCTGGCGCCGTCCGCGCTTCTGGCATCGAATACTTCGGGCCTGTCGCTGGCCTCACTGTCCGCGGTGTTACCGGAGGCGCTGAGAGCGCGCTTCGTCGGTATCCATTTCTTCAATCCGCCGCGCTACATGCACCTGGTCGAGCTGATCGCGGCACCGGAAACGCAAGCCGTGTTGCTCGACGGGCTGGAGACCTGGCTGACGATGCGTCTGGGCAAGGGCGTGGTGCGTGCGCTCGACACACCCAACTTCATCGCCAACCGCATCGGCGTGTTCTCGATGCTGGCCGTGATGCACCATACCGAAGCTTTTGGGCTTGGCTTCGACGAGGTCGATGCGCTGACCGGGCCGCTGATCGGCCGGCCGAAGAGTGCGACCTATCGAACTGCCGACGTGGTGGGTCTCGACACGCTCGCCCATGTCGTCAAGACCATGCAGGAGGCGCTGCCCGACGATCCCTGGCATGCGCATTTCAGGATTTCGCTCTGGCTGTCGATGCTGATCGAGAAAGGCGCGCTCGGCCAGAAGGTCGGCGCCGGCATCTATCGTAAGGCCGGCAAGGAAATCCAGGTGCTCGATCTCAAGCTGCAGGACTACCGGCCTTCGGCGGGCGTCGTGGCCGAGGAAGTGGCGGCGATCCTGAAGATCAAGAATCCGGCCGAGAAATTCGCCCAGCTGCGCGCCAGCCAACATCCGCAGGCGCGGTTCCTCTGGGCGATCTTCCGTGACCTGTTCCACTATGCCGCCTTCCATCTCGGCGCGATCGCCGACAATGCGCGTGATGTCGATCTCGCGCTGCGCTGGGGCTTCGGCTGGGCCTTGGGCCCCTTCGAGACCTGGCAGGCGGCCGGCTGGCAGGTGATCGCCGAGGCAATCGCCGCCGACATCGCGGCCGGCAAGGCGATGGGCACGGCGCCGCTACCGGGCTGGGTCGGCGACGGGCGTTCCGGAGTGCATGCGCCACAAGGCTCCTGGTCGGCGCAGCGGCAGGACTATGTGCCGCGCTCGACGCTGCCGGTCTATCGCCGTCAGCTCTTCCCCGAGCGGCTCGTCGGCGAAGGAGGGGCGGATTGGAGCAGCGCAGGCGAAACGCTCTATGCCAACGAAGGCGTGCGGCTGTGGCGCTTGCCGGAGCAGGATGCCGGCATCGGCATCCTCTCGGTGATTTCGAAGAACCATACGCTGGGTGGGGAAGTGCTCGACGGAATCCAGCAAGCCGTGAGGATCGCCGAAGCACAGCTCGCCGGCCTGGTGATCTGGCCTCCGGCGCCGTTCGCGGTGGGCGCCAACCTCAAGCAAGTGCTGGAAGCGATCCAA
>JBKBOI010000218.1:0-2412 GCA_046294935.1 Rhodocyclaceae bacterium | reverse complement strand
ACGGCATGACCGCCTTGGGCGGAAACCAGCGCTCGGAGAAGCTCACCACGCAACATCCGCCGGGTTTGAGCACCCGCCGGACTTCGCGCAGCACGGCCTCCGGCCGGACGAGATATTCGATCGACAGCGCGCACAGCGCGAGATCGAATTCGCCCGCGGCGAAAGGAAGCGTTGGTTGGGCGTTGAGGTCATGGATGAGGCGCTCGGTGAGCCTCGGGTTGTGTTCGAGCTCGATGGCGTTCATGCCCAGGCCGGCGACGCGCGCCGGCCGCACATCAGCCGGCAGGTGCGAATCGTGGCTCGCCATCAGGTCGAGCACGGCCATTCCATCTTGCACGAAGCGGCCGGTGAAGGTGCGCCATTCATTCAGCGCCGTGGCATCGAGATGATCGACGAGGCGCGGCTGGGCATAAAAGGCCGCGTCATCGTCATGAGGGCGGGAATATGGCTCGTCCAGACCAGCGAGCGCCGCGAGGTCGGCTTGCTGCCTCACCCCCAGTTTGAGCGCCGACAGTAGCGCGAGCCAACCTTCGCTGGGCGAATCGTCACGCTCGTCTACCCGCGCCTCAAGGGTGGCGGTGGGTGTGACGAGTTCGAACCGTGCCGTCTCGCCAGCGCCGAGTTTCGACAGTCGGGCGGCGATTTCGATCGGCAGATCGGTCTCGAGTGGATCGACGCCGGCAAACCAGTGTCGATCGCAATGATGGGCTAGCGCGCTCGTCCAGACGAGCGCGAGCTCGAGGGACAGACTCAAGTGCTCTCGCGCGCGAGGTAGCTTTCGATTTCGTTGAAGGTCGAGGCGACGTCGAAGGTCTGGATCGGCGCGCCGAGTTGACGGCCGATCTGGGTGGCCGAGAAGACGCCGCGGATGCGCATCCGGCCGGTGATCGGGTCGCGCTCGCCGACCAGCGCGTGCTGGCGCTTGAGGGATTGCAGGGTGGTGACGATGTCCACCACTTTCGCCCGCAGCACCTCGTCGATCGTGATCAGGTCGATGTCCTCGCGCGGGCACATCAGATCACGCACGAGGAGATCGTTGAACTTGCCGCCGAGCTTTTGCACCATCTGGATCGGCCGCTCGCCGGTGGTATCGCGGGCGGTGATCACACCGAGCACTTCGTCGTCGCGGTTGATGACCAAGAGCAGGCGCACGCCACGCGAGATCATCGTCTGCGTCGCGACGTTGAGTGGCACGTCGGGGCCGATGGTGGCGACGCTGACCTTCTTGAAGTCGGTCATCACGCTCAGGGCGGGCGAGTCGCCCCGCACCATCGAGTAGGTCTCGGGTTCGCAAAAACCGGTGCCCGGTGGGGCCTTGACGGTCGGCAGGGGCTGGCGGATGGGGGTTTCTTTTTCGAGCTTGCTCATGTCGTTCTCCTCCTGATGAATGCAGTTACCTGCCGGAACCGGCCGAGGCGCGCATCAGCCGGTCGATCAGCGCCGGCCAAGGCGGCCGCTGCACGATGATCAGATCGGCGCCGGCGGCATCCAGCGCGCGCAGCGTAGCATACAGCGCATGCGCATAAGCGTCCGCCTTGGTCGGCGCGACCTGCCAGGCGACGATCAGCGGGTGTTCGAGCGGTGCCGGATAAGGTGCCAGCACGGCGATCTTTTCCCCTTTGCCCAACGCGGTGCGCACCGCGATCGCCACCGTGTCGTCGGGCACGAGCAGAAGCGGAGTTCTCGGCGCGTAGTGGGCCAGATGCGAGCCGGGGGCCTTCACGGAGCTGGTATTGACGGCCTCGGCCGGCATGCGACCGAGAAACAGACCGATGTCGAATCCCGAGAGCATACCGGGACGCAGCACCGTGGTGCGCTCGGTGCTCATGTCGAGGATCGTCGATTCGATGCCGACCGGGCAGGGGCCGCCGTCGAGGATCAGCGCGACCGCATCGCCGAGGTCGTCTCGCACGTGCTGCGCGGTGGTCGGGCTGATGCGGCCATATTTGTTCGCCGACGGAGCCGCTATGCCAGCGCCGAAGGCGCGCAGCAGTTCGAGCGCGAGCGGATGGTTCGGCACGCGCAGCCCAACCGTGTCCTGCCCGCCGGTCACACAGTCGGGCACGTCGGGATGGCGCTTGAGGATCAGCGTCAGCGGGCCGGGCCAGAACTTTTCGGCCACCGCGCGCGCCGCAGGGGAAACCTCGCGCGCCCAGCGGTCCAGATGCGAGGCATCCGGAATATGCACGATCACCGGGTGGTCGGCCGGCCGCCCCTTGACGGCGAAGATCTTGGCGACCGCCTGGGGGTTCATCGCATCGGCGCCGAGGCCATAGACGGTCTCGGTCGGGAAGGCGACCAGCTCGCCTTGCCGCAACAGCTCGACGGCGCGCTCGGTTTCAGGCGACATCAGACCTCGGGCAGCGTCTTGGTCAGCACCTTTTCCGTCTGTTTGGTACGGAATTCGGCGAG
>JBKBOI010000217.1:0-2421 GCA_046294935.1 Rhodocyclaceae bacterium | reverse complement strand
CGAATAGGCTTTGCCCGACCAGAGCATCCGGTAGGCGATTTCTTCGTTGCCGTTCTCGCACAGTTCGAGCACCTGCTTGAACAATGGTTGGAAGGTGTCGCTGCGGTGTGAAGCCTCGTGCTCTTCGAACGAGCGCCAGAAGGTGATGATCAGCGCTTCGCGGTCTTTCAGAGGGCTTGCGATGGCCTGTCCGACCGTGCTGCCTTCATTCGAGACCTGTCCGCTGTTTAACACGACCATGCCGCCGATGAAACCGGTATCGGAGTGATAGGTCTTGACGTTCTCGCAGAGTAACGCGACGCGCTCTTCGAGGTCCTCGACCGAATATCGCGGCTTGAGGATGACGCGATTGATGGTGACGACGCCATCGTTGTCGAAGTTGGGAATGAATGACATGTCGTTCTCCTGGGGTTGGGGTCGAAAAGCTGGATCGATTCGTTCATGAGATGTTGCTGATCTGGTAAAGTTCAAGCCGAATCAAATCCCTACGGACGTCATGGACGAGAACGATTTCATCGAGGAGACGCTCGAAAGCGAGCAGGTTTTCGACGGCAGGCTGTTGAAGGTGTATGCCGACAAAGTGCGCCTGCCCGACGGAAAAGAGTCGTGGCGTGAATACATCCGCCATCCGGGCGCGGTGGCGATCATCGCGGTGCTCGACAATGGCAAGCTGCTTTTCGAACGCCAGTATCGCCACCCGCTGCGCCGGGTTTTTTTGGAAATTCCGGCTGGCAAGATCGATCCTGGCGAGCACATCCTCGATACCGCGCGCCGTGAATTACGCGAGGAAACCGGCTACAAGGCGAAAATCTGGCGCCATCTCGGCACACTGCACACCTGCATCGGCTATTCCGACGAACGAATCGAGATCTTCTGGGCCGAGAGCCTTTCCTTCGTGGGTGCGGCGCTCGATGACGGCGAGATTCTGGAAATCTGCGAACTGTCACTGGCCGATGCGCTACTCGCCGTGCGCGACGGCGAAATCACCGATGCCAAGACCATCGCGGCGCTGCTTTGGGCCGAGAAGGCCTTCGCGGGCACGTGGCCTCTGCCGCTGTGACGGCTCCTCGGAGCCAGGCTCTTTGCACGTTACAATGTTTCACCTCCAAAGGTTGCGGATCGATTTTCCCCGATGAACGCCCCAGAGTATCCGAGCGAGTTGCCAGAAATCGAAGCCGACGAACGCACGCGACGTCAGGTGCTCGACATTTTTGCCCAAGTGTCGGCGGACCTCGCGGACGAGGATGACGTCGAAGAACTGCTCGGCCGCTTCCTCGGCACGATGTTGCGGCTCGCCAAAGCGAGTGCCGGCGCGGTGCGTGTGGTGACCACCGATGGCAGACATTTGCGTTTGGTCGCGGCGCGCGGACTGCCGCGCGAGGTGGTCGAGTTCGAGCGTCTGGTGCCGATCGATTGTGGTCATTGTGGCGGGGCGCTGCTCGACGAGCATTCTCGCTACGAAATCGAACTGCAGCCCTGTGCCGCACGCACGCACAGCGCCTTTTTTGGCCGCGACTGTCAGGCGATGGTCGTCGTGCCGCTGCAGCATGGTGGGCGGCTACAGGGCATCTATAACCTGTTCCTGCCCGAACGCTTCGAACTACCGGAAGAGGTCGCGTTGCTGTTCCGTTCGATCGGCGAGCATCTCGGCATGGCGCTCGAAAACGCGCATTTGAAGCGTGAGAACCTGCGCATCAAGCTGATGAACGAGCGCCAGATGATGGCGGCCGAAGTGCATGATTCGCTGGCGCAGACGCTCGCCTACATGAAGGTGCGCATCGCCCTCTTGCAGGACGCCCTGTTCGATCCGTCGGGCGCGAATGGCGAGCTCGCCGGCAAATATGCCAACGATGTCGGTCAGGCGGTCGATGAGGCTTACCGGCAACTGCGCGAGCTGCTCGTGCAGTTCCGTAGCCGCATGGATCCGATGGGCCTGCAGCAGGCGCTGGCGGGCATTGCTCGGAATTTCCAGGACCGTACCGGCATCGCGCTGGAGTATTGCAATCGCGTCGTCGATCTACGTCTTTCCGTCGATCAGGAAGCCCAAGTGTTTTTCATCGTCCAGGAGGCATTGGCGAATGTCAGCCGCCATTCCGGCGCCACCCGCGCCCGGCTGACGCTGGAAGGTGCGGGTGACTATTACGTGGTCACCGTCGACGACAATGGCCGTGGTGGCCCGGATTATTTCGCCATCGTCGATGGCAGCGGCGGTTTCGACGACATACCTCAACTTCGGGATCACTTCGGTCTGTCGATCATGCGCGAACGGGCGCGGTTGATTGGCGGTCGCGTCGAAGTGGCCAATCTCCCCGAGGGCGGTTTTCGCGTGCGTCTGACATTTCCGGCCATCGGCCCGAACCGGGTTGTCTCATGACGCAAGCATCACTGCCAGAGCGCATCCGCGTGTTGCTCGCCGACGAC
>JBKBOI010000216.1:0-2426 GCA_046294935.1 Rhodocyclaceae bacterium | reverse complement strand
CCTTCGCTCTCGGTCGCCGGTTGCAGGAAGGCTGGATCGGTCGACAGGGCGACGATGAGCGGCTGATCAGGCCCCGGCGGCTTGGTCGCTGGAGCGAGTTCGCTTGGCCCACAGCCAACCATCAGCGCGCAGGAAATCAAGGCGCTGACCAGACCCCGGAGAGCGTCGATAAGAGATTTTTCCTGCAAGACGAGGCTACTCCCAGTCGGGATGGGAGGTATAATCGTTCCAACGGAGAGGTACCGAAGTGGTCATAACGGCGCCGACTCGAAATCGGATGGTCAGGGAAACCTGGCACAAGGGTTCGAATCCCTTCCTCTCCGCCATTCCCACTCCCCATTTCCATAAGCTTACCTGATAAATCATCGGGTAAATTCTTATTTACACGATGCGCCATTTTACATCTACAATCTTGACTAAATCGGTCAAGTAATAGACCGGAACATGAACCCCCAACCCTTACAACAGAGAGAGGTATCGAAAATGATCAACGTCAATGGCAGGGAAATCGAAACCGATGCCGAAGGCTATCTGGCCGATTTGTCGGACTGGAGCGAAGAGGTCGCCGAGTTTCTGGCGGCGCAGGATGATCTCGTGCTGGGCGACAAGCACTGGCAAGTCATCAACTGGATCCGCGATTACTATGCCGAGAATGGTACCGCGCCCAACCTGCGCGTGATGACCAAGCTGATCGGCAACGACCTCGGCGAGGAATTCTCCGACAAGAAATTCCTCTTCGACCTGTTCCCCTACGGCCCGGCCAAGCAGGCCGCGCGCTACGCCGGCATGCCCAAACCTACCGGCTGCGTTTGATTTTCGCGGCGCGGTGCCGTCTGGCCAGCGCCGACTTTTCGACTCGAATCGAAGCCTGGCGGGACATCCCATTTCCTGCCAGCGCCGACTTTGTCGACGCCTGCCTGCTGGCCGGCATCGCCGTCTCCTTTGGTTGCCAGGCTGGCACGAGGTGGCGTTTCCCGTTGCCGATCAGATCCGCACGCCCCATTCGTTTCAAGGCCTCGCGCAGCAGCGGCCAGTTCTTCGGGTCGTGATAGCGCAAGAACGCCTTGTGCAGCCGTCGCTGTCTGAGCCCCCGGGCGACGGCGACTTTCTCGCTGGCGGGATCGCGCTTGAGCGGGTTGTTTTCCGTATGCCACATCGCGGTGGCGAGTGCCAAAGGCGTGGGCAGGAAGGTTTGCACCTGGTCGAGGCGAAAGTCGTTGCGCTTGAGCCAGAGCGCGAGCTCCAACATGTCCTCGTCGGTCGTGCCCGGATGCGCGGCGATGAAGTAGGGGATCAGATACTGTTCCTTGCCGGCCGCTTTCGATGCCTGCTCGAACAGGCGCTTGAATTTGTCATAGGCGGCGATGCCCGGCTTCATCATCTTCGACAGTGGCCCGGTTTCGGTGTGTTCCGGCGCGATCTTCAGATAGCCGCCGACATGGTGGGCGACCAATTCCTCGACGTATTCCGGTGAGCGCACCGCGAGGTCGTATCTGAGGCCAGAGCCGATCAGCACTTTCTTCACCCCGGGCACCGCACGTGCCTTGCGGTAGAGGTGAATGAGCGGCGTGTGGTCGGTATTCAGATTCGGGCAGATTTCGGGATAGACGCAGGAAAGCCGCCGGCAGGCGGATTCGATCGCCTTGTCCTTGCAGGCCATCCGGTACATGTTCGCCGTCGGGCCGCCGAGGTCGGAGATGATGCCGGTGAAGCCCTTCGTCTTGTCGCGGATTTCTTCGATCTCGCGCAGGATCGAGGCTTCCGATCGGCTTTGGATGATGCGGCCTTCGTGTTCGGTGATCGAGCAGAAGGTGCAGCCGCCGAAGCAGCCGCGCATGATGGTGATGGAAAATTTGATCATCTCCCAGGCGGGAATCTTCGCATCGCCATAGACGGGATGCGGCGCTCGGGCATAAGGCAGACCGTAGAGGTAATCCATCTCGGCGGTCGAGAGGGGGATCGGTGGCGGGTTGAGCCACAGGTCACGGTCGCCGTGTCTTTGCACCAGCGCGCGCGCATTACCCGGGTTCGATTCGAGGTGGAAGAGTCGCGAGGCTTCGGCATAGGCCAGCTTGTCGGTTTTCACCTTCTCATAGTCG
This sequence comes from Rhodocyclaceae bacterium, assembly GCA_046294935.1. Lineage (GTDB taxonomy): Bacteria > Pseudomonadota > Gammaproteobacteria > Burkholderiales > Rhodocyclaceae > Sulfuricystis. The sequence continues at coordinate 327 of JBKBOI010000216.1, read as the reverse complement.
GGCAGCCGAACATAGGTGAGAGAGCGCTCGTCGTGGGCGGCGCGCGTGCCGGCCTCACGCCACATTGGCGTTGGCGTCCAGCCGGCCGGTACCATGAAGGCGGAGCCGCGCAAATCGCGGATCGATTCGATCGGCACGCCTTTGGCGAGACGGTGGGCAAGCTCGACGATAGCCCGTTCGGCATTGCCGTAGAGCAACAGATCCGCCTTGCTGTCGGCGAGCACCGAACGTTTCACGGTATCCGACCAGTAGTCGTAATGCGCGATGCGCCGCAGGGAAGCCTCGATGCCGCCGATGACGATCGGCACACCCTTGAAGGCTTCGCGC
>JBKBOI010000215.1:0-2435 GCA_046294935.1 Rhodocyclaceae bacterium | reverse complement strand
ATGGCGGCCACGGAGATCACCTACCGCCACATGGCGCTCCTGGACGAGGAATCCCAGGCGCTTTTGCGCCACCATGGCGGCGCGCGGTGGTTTCGCAAACTCGCCTTCGTCGAGAGCGTCGATGAATCGATCGCGCTGGACAGGATCGAGGGCGGCATCGTGATCATCTCGGCAAGCGGTATGTGCGAGGCCGGACGTATCCGCTATCACCTGCTCGCCAATCTGCCGCGCCCCGATTCGTCGATTTTGATCACTGGCTTCCAGGCAGCCGGCACGCTCGGCCGGCGGCTGGTCGACGGAGCGAAGCGGGTGCGCATCTTTGGCGAAGAGATTCCGGTACGGGCGCGTCTATACACTTTGGGTGGGCTCTCGGCCCATGCCGACCGCGATGCGCTGATGAAGTGGCTGTGCAACTTCGAGTCGCCACCGCGCCGCACCTTCGTCGTCCACGGCGAAGCCGCGACCGCGACGGGATTCGCCGAGCACATCCGCGCACGTCTCGGCTGGGCGGCCGAGGCGCCACTGCCTGGCCAGCGCGTCGCGCTGTCGGCCGATTGAGGCCGGGCCCATGTCCAGGATCACGCTCGCCACCGGTGTGCGGCGCCGCGAGGTCTGGGCCTGGGCGATGTATGACTTCGCCAACTCCGGCTTCACCACGGTGGTCATCACCGCGCTGTTCAATGCCTACTTCGTCGCCGTCGTCGCCGGCGATGCACCGTGGGCGACGTTCGCCTGGACGGCTGCGCTTTCCGTTTCCTATGCGTTGATCATAGCGACGGCGCCGCTGATCGGCGCCTATGCCGATCAGCATGCGGCGAAGAAACGGCTTCTGCTTCTTTCGACTACCGGCTGCGTGACTTTCACCGCGCTGCTGTGGTTTGCCCAGCCAGGCACGATCGTGCTGGCGATCGTTTGCGTGATCGCGGCCAATTTCTTTTTCGGCACGGGCGAGAATCTGATCGCGGCCTTCCTGCCCGAGCTCGCCCGCCCGCGCGCGCTCGGCCGCGTCTCCGGCTGGGGCTGGAGTCTCGGCTATCTCGGTGGGCTCGTCACGCTCGGCGTCTGTCTCGCCCATGTCGCCTGGAGCGAAGCGCATGGCCGCGGCGCCACCGATTACGTGCCGGCCAGCATGCTGATCACTGCGGCCATCTTCGCGCTGGCCAGCCTGCCGACCTTCCTGCTGCTCAAGGAACGCGGGCTGCCCAGCGCACGACGTGCAACACTGCGCGAAGCATGGCGCGAAGTCCGGCACACCTTGCACGAGGTGCGGCGCTTCACCGATCTGGCGCGCTTCCTCGTCTGCAGCCTGTTCTACCAGGCTGGTATCCAGGCCGTGATCGCGCTGGCGGCGATTTACGCCGCGCAGGCGATGGGCTTCACACTCAAGGAAACGCTGCAATTGATCTTCGTCGTCAATATCACGGCGGCGATCGGCGCGTTTTTCCTCGGCCATCTGCAAGACCGCATCGGCCATCGACGCGCGATCGCATTGACGCTTTGCGGCTGGATCGTCGCGATCGGGCTGCTGTGGGCGGCGCCGGCAGGCGAGGAAGGCATGACGACATTCTGGCTCGCCGCGAACCTGGCCGGGCTGTGTCTTGGCGCCGCGCAATCGGCCGGCCGCGCGTTGATCGGGCTGCTGGCTCCTTCGACACGACGGGCGGAATTCTTCGGCTTCTGGGGCTTGTCGGTGAAACTCTCGTCGATCGTCGGCCCGCTGACTTACGGTGCCATGACCTGGGCGAGCGGCGGCGATCACCGCAGCGCCCTACTGCTGACCGGCAGTCATTTCGTCGTTGGGCTGGCGCTGCTCGCCGGCGTGAATATCGCACGCGGCCGGCGTGCTGCGCTGCGCGCCGCGGCAAGGGATCGCGCCTTCGCGAGAGCATAGTCGGCGGCAGGGTGCCAACTCCAGGACTGCCTCCTCGTCGAGTCCCGGCAGCCAGACATCGGCCGAAAGGCATCGGCCCGCGCTGCAAAACGTGTAGGCCGGCGCATATGGCGAATGGCGCAACAGGATGCGAGACTGTGGCGGCAGGGCCGGCGCAAAATGCCAGATGCCGTCCTTCAGCACCGCGCCCGCGGGCGGCTCCATCCCCGCACCGGTGCCGCGCACCCGCGCTGCGACGAGGCGCAGCCGCTCACCCTCACGGCGCCAGTCTTCCTCCCAGAGGATTTTCTCGATCGAATGCGTCCAGCGCACCGTCACTTCATCGCCGAGCGGCACCACGAGCAGTCCGGCGACGAGACAGAGGCCGGTCATGCCGTCTTGCCAGCGCCGAGTTTCGCGCGCCGCCAATGCCAGACGAGAAACGCCCCGCACAACGCGAAGCCAAGCTCGTCGGTGAGCGGCAGCGCCGCGACCAACAGAAAGGCGCCGGCCGCGGCGAAGACGCGCTCCCAGGCGGCGAGCGGCGCACGCAGGTAGCCGATCG
>JBKBOI010000214.1:0-2437 GCA_046294935.1 Rhodocyclaceae bacterium | reverse complement strand
GGCGCGGCCGGCCAAAAAAGGCGCAGGCCGCGCGAATCGAAGCCTGCAGCCAACCGGCTGATCGCGCTTCCTGAGACGGATCGGAGGCCTCGGCGGTCGAATTGGCGCCGGTGCCGGCGATCACCGGGATGCGACCGGCGACGTGGGCGACGGACTCGCGGATGAGCAGGCAATGCTCCTCCATGTCGACGGTCGGCGACTCGCCGGTGGTGCCGACGACGACGACCGCGTCGGAGCCCTCTTCGATGTGCCAGTCGAGCAGGCGCCTGAGCGCCGGCAGGTCGAGCGAACCGTCTTCTTGCATCGGGGTGACGAGCGCGGGAATGGAGCCTCGAATCATGATGAATGCATGGAAACGTGGGTTAGATTTCAGCCAATGCCTTGATGTGTGCCGTGACGCTCCTGGCCAGCGCCGAGAGCGCATAGCCGCCCTCGAGCATCGAGACGATGCGCCCTTGCGCGCTCTGGCGGGCTACTTCGAGGAGTCGCTCGGTCACCCAGGCGTAATCGGATTCGGTGAGGCCCAGCGAGGCCATGTCGTCCTCATAATGCGCGTCGAAGCCGGCGGAGACGAAGATCATTTCGGGAGCGAACCGGGTCAGCCGCGGCAACCATTTCTCTTCGACGATGGCGCGGAACGCATCGCCGCGCGTGCCTGCCGGCACGGGGACGTTGCACATGTTGGGCGCGGGATCCTCGGTGCCGCAATAAGGATAGAACGGATGCTGGAAGATGCTCACCATCAGCGCGCGCTCATCGCCGGCGAGGATTTCCTCGGTGCCATTGCCGTGGTGCACGTCGAAATCGACGACCGCGACGCGCGCAAGCTTCCACTGGTCGAGCGCATGGCGCGCGGCGATGGCGATGTTGTTGAAAATGCAAAAGCCCATCGGCCTTGCCCGTTCGGCATGATGGCCGGGCGGTCGCACAGCGCAGAAGGCGGCGCGCACTTCGCCTTTCATCACCAGATCGGTCGCCAGCACGCCGGCGCCCGCCGCGCGCAGCGCGGCTTTCAGCGTGCCCGGGCTCATCGCCGTATCCGGATCGAGATGGTGGATGCCCTGGGTCGGCGCACTGGCCTGGATGAAATCGATGTATTCGGCCGGATGGACGCGCAGCAGTTGCTCGCGCGTGACGAGCGGCGCGTCGTAATGGTTCAGATACATGTCCAGGCCCGCCGCGATCAATCTGTCCTGGATGGCGCCGAGCCGGCCGGGAGATTCGGGATGATGCTCGCCCATGTCGTGCAGCAGGCAGTCACGATGGGTGATGAAGGCGATCGGCATGGCGGGGGAGCTTCCTTGGCGGCTTCGCTTACAATCTCGGCAGCGTCATTATGGCGTGTCTGCCGGATTGTATCGCATGCCTTCCTCTCCCAACGCCGCTTCGCTGGCTGCCGTGCTCACCGCCGCCAACGGCCTCATCCTCGGCAAGGGGCGGCAGATCCGCCTGGCGCTCGCCTGCCTGCTGGCACGCGGCCATTTGCTGATCGAGGATCAGCCGGGCGTCGGCAAGACCACGCTGGCGCATACCCTGGCCCGGTTGCTCGGGCTGGACTTCCAGCGCATCCAGTTCACCAGCGACATGCTGCCGGCCGACATCCTCGGCATCTCGGTATTCGACCGTCACGCCGGCGCTTTCGTTTTCCACCCCGGGCCGATCTTCACCCAGGTGGTGCTCGCCGACGAGATCAATCGCGCCACGCCGAAGGCGCAGAGCGCGCTGCTCGAGGCGATGGAAGAACGCCAGGTCACCGTCGAGGGCGAGACGCGGCCGCTGCCGCAGCCCTTCTTCGTCATCGCGACGCAGAACCCGGCGCACCAGATCGGCACCTTTCCGCTGCCGGAGTCGCAGCTCGACCGCTTCCTGATGAGGATCTCGCTCGGCTACCCCGACCGCGCCGCGGAACGCGCGCTGCTCGAAGGGCGCGACCGCCGTCGCCTGCTGGCCGAGACTGCGCCGATCCTCTCCGCCGAAATTTTGCTCGCCGAACAGCAGCGCGCCGCCGCCGTGCATGTCTCGCCCGCATTGCTCGACTATGTGCAAGCGCTCGTCGCCCACAGCCGCAGCAGCCCGGAATGGAAAACCGGCCTCTCCCCCCGCGCCGCGCTCGGCCTGCTCGCCGCGGCCCGCGCCTGGGCGCATCTGGCGGGGCGCGACCATGTGCTGCCCGAAGACGTGCAGGCGGTTTTGCCCGCCGTCGTCGGTCACCGCCTGGCCACCTCCGGCGAAAAACGTGATGCCGAAGATCACGGCCGCGCGCTGATCGAAGCCGTCCCGCTTCCCTGATGCTGGCTGCGCTGCGCGGCACCCTCGAGCAGAAGTTCGTCGCCTGGGCGCTACGCGTGCGCCCGCCCGAGCCAATCCCGGTCGTGCTCGCGCAACGGCGCGTCTATGTGCTGCCGACACGCGCAGGGCTGATGTTCGCGCTTTCGCT
>JBKBOI010000213.1:0-2449 GCA_046294935.1 Rhodocyclaceae bacterium | reverse complement strand
CTGGAAGGACAAGGGCCGGAGCACTCTTCGGCGCGCGTCGAACGCTTCCTGCAATCGTCGGCCGATTTCAACTGGGAAGTCTGCATGCCGGATGCGGCCGACCAGATCTTCCACCTGCTGAGGCGTCAGATGCTCAGAAAGCAGCGCAAGCCGCTGATCGTGTTTACGCCGAAGTCGTTGTTGCGCAGCAAGGAGGCCGCTTCCAGTCTGGAGGATCTCGCCAATGGGACGTTTCAGACGGTGTTCGGCGAAGTCGATGATCTCGATCCGAAGAAGGTGACGCGCGTCTTGATCTGCGCCGGCAAGGTCTATTACGACCTGCGTGCCGCGCGGCGCGAGCGCGGGCTCGACCATATCGCGATCCTGCGCACGCCGCAGCTCTATCCGATGGATGACCGCCGCATCGCCGAGGAGCTGGCGAAATATCCGCGCCTCAAGGAAGTGGTCTGGTGTCAGGAAGAACCAGAAAACCAGGGGGCCTGGTACGCGAAGCACCATACGCTGCTGCCGCTCGTCAAGAAAGGTCAGTCGCTGCACGTCGTCGCACGGCCCGCTTCTGCCTCTCCGGCAGTGGGCAGCGCCGCGGTCCATGCCGAACAGCAGAAACAAATCGTCGAAACCGCGCTGGGCGCACTCAAATAATCCCATCGGAGTGAGAACATGCTGATCGAAGTCAAAGTCCCGCAATTGTCCGAATCGGTCGCCGAAGCGACGCTGATTTCCTGGCACAAGCATGTCGGCGATGCCGTTTTGCGCGACGAAAACCTGATCGATATCGAAACCGACAAGGTCGTCCTCGAACTGCCGGCGCCGGAATCCGGCGTGCTGGTCGAAGTGCTCAAGGGCAACGGAGAATCGGTGACCTCGGGCGAGCTGATCGCCCGCATCGATACCGAAGCCAAGGCCGCGGCCGCAGCGCCCGCTGCTGCCGCCAAAGCAGCTTCGCAGGCTTCCGCACCGGGCGCTGCTGCTTTGGCAGCCGGCCCGGCGGCGCGCAAGGCGCTGGCCGAGAAAGGGCTCGACGCGAGTCAGGTGCAGGGCACGGGGCCTGGCGGCCGCATCACCAAGGCCGATGTGCTGAGCGTCGGGGCGGCGAGTCGGAGTGCCGTTCCGCCAGCGCCGATTTCCGCACCTGCCGCTGCCACGGCGGCGGTAGGTGCGACGGCCGCTTCCGTGGGCGCGTTGCCGCTACCAGCCGCGGTGAATGCCGACGCGATCATCGGCGATCGTCCCGAGCAACGCGTGCCGATGTCGCGGCTGCGGGCGCGCATCGCCGAACGTCTGCTGCAATCGCAGGCCCAGAACGCCATCCTCACCACCTTCAACGAAGTCAATATGGCGCCGGTGATCGAGCTCAGGAAGAAATACGCCGAGAAGTTCGAGAAGGAGCACGGCGTGCGCCTGGGCTTCATGAGCTTCTTCGTCAAGGCGGCCGTCGCGGCGCTGAAGAAATTCCCGATCCTCAACGCCTCGGTAGACGGCAACGACATCGTCTATCACGGCTATTTCGACATCGGCATCGCGGTGGGCAGCCCGCGTGGGCTCGTCGTGCCGATCCTCAGGGATGCCGACCAGATGTCGCTTGCCCAGATCGAGAAGAAGATCGCCGAGTTCGGCGCCAAGGCAAAAGATGGCAAGCTCACCCTCGAAGAGCTCACCGGCGGCACCTTCTCGATCTCCAACGGCGGCGTGTTCGGCTCGATGCTGTCGACGCCGATCATCAACCCGCCGCAATCGGCGATCCTCGGCATCCATGCCACCAAGGACCGTCCGGTGGTCGAGAACGGCCAGATCGTCATCCGGCCGATCAACTATCTGGCGCTCTCTTACGACCACCGCATCATCGACGGTCGCGAGGCGGTGCTGGGACTGGTCACCATCAAGGAGGCGCTCGAAGATCCGGCGCGTCTGCTGCTCGACATCTGAGGAGGGAAGACACATGGCTCAACGGCAATTCGACGTCGTCGTCATCGGTGGCGGGCCCGGCGGATATGTCGCCGCGATCCGCGCCGCGCAGCTCGGTTTCGCCACGGCCTGCATCGAGTCCGAGTCCTATGCCGATCCGAAGGGCGAGGTGCGCCTCGGCGGCACCTGCCTGAACGTCGGCTGCATTCCCTCGAAGGCGTTGCTGCGTACCTCCGAGCTCTATGACGAAGCCCACCATGCCTTCGTGATGCATGGCATCAAGCTGAACGATCTGGCGATCGACGTCGGTGTGATGATGCGCCGCAAGGACAACATCGTGACACAATTGACGCAGGGCATCCGCGGCCTGTTCAAGAAGAACAAGGTCACGCTGCTCGCCGGGCGTGGCAGCTTTGCCGGTCGCGAGGACGAGCATTGGCAGATCGCCGTGAGCGCCCAGGATGGCACGACGGAGATCGTCGCCGCAACGCACGTCATCGTCGCCACCGGATCAGTGCCACGGCAGCTGCCGGGCATCCCGATC
>JBKBOI010000212.1:0-2460 GCA_046294935.1 Rhodocyclaceae bacterium | reverse complement strand
ATGAGCGTGAACAGCCGCTCGTCGATGTCGAGAAAGGACATGTGGCAGCCGAAACAGCCGGCGAGCGAGGTGGTCGCGACACGCAGCTTGCAAGGCTCGCTCACGGCTCCTCCTGCTGCGTCGCCACGACCGACACCGGCGCGCGGTCGTACTTGCGCCGACCAATGGGGGTGGCGAAGCCGACGCGCTTTTTCAGGATCACGCCGACCGGACAGACCGTCGCGGCGCGGTCGCCGAGCGAGAAATCGGTGTCGGCGAGCTTTCCGGACTCGCTGTTGATGATCACCTTGCGACCGCGCATGCCGCGCCCACCCATGACGAAGACGAATTTGCCGTCACGCGCGGAGGCTTGCTCGCACAGCGAGCAGAGGATGCAGCGGTTGAAATCGAGCAGCATGTCGGGGTGCGAGGCATCGACCGGTCGGTTGGGATAGAAATGGTCGAAATGCGGCCCCATCATGCCGAGTTCATAAGCGGTGGCCTGCAGCAGACACCGGCCGCTCTTTTCGCAGGATGGACAGAAGTGGTTGCCTTCGACGAACAGCATCTGTAGCAGCATGCGCCGCATCTCATCGAGCTCGGGGGTGCGGTTCTCGACTTCGAGCCCGGCGCTGGCAGCCGTCGCGCAGGCCGGCACGGTGCGGCCGGCGATTTTCACGCTGCATAGCCGGCAGGAACCGTGTGGCATGTAGTCGGGATGCCAGCATAGATGGGGAATGTAGCGTCCGGCGGCATGCGCGGCCTGCAGCAGTGTCTGTCCCGGAGCGAAGGGCACTGCCATGCCATCGAGGAAGAAGGTGCCTTCGTGCATGTCATCCTTTGGGATCATGACTCAGACTTCGACGAGATGAGCGCCGGCATCGTCACGGCCAGTCATTTGCCGTGCCTGGGAGAGTTCGGCATCGAGATCGAAGGCCGGGGCGAATTCGAGTGATTTCAGACGCCGCTCGTAGGCGGGGCGGAATTTGGTCAATGTCGCGATGACCGGGTTGCCGGCCGAATGCCCCAGCCCGCAATGCGCCGTTTCCTGCAGCAACCGATGCAAGCGGGGTAGCTCCTGCAGGTCGTATTGCGAGCCGCGACCGGCGGCGATCTTGTCCATCAACCGGGCGATGATCTGGGTGCCGACGCGGCAGGGCGTGCAAAAGCCGCAGGATTCGTGGGCGAAGAAATGGGCGAAATTGTGCGCGACATCGAACATGTCACGCGTGCAGTCGAAGACCATCAGCGCGCCTGCGGTCGGCAAGTCCTCGAAACACAGGCGGCGGCCGAGTTCCTCGCCGGTCAGCGTCGTGCCCGACGGGCCGGAAACCTGCACGCCTTGGACGCAATTTCTCACCCCGGCGGCTTCGAGCGCCTCGGCGACCGTGACGCCGAAAGGGAATTCATAGACGCCGGGGCGCGCCACGTCGCCGGAGATCGATATGAGCTTGCTGCCCGTCGATCGTGGCGTGCCGAGCGCAGCGAACCAGGCCGCGCCTTTTTCGGCGATGCGCGCGGCGCAGGCGAAGGTCTCGACGTTATTGACGACCGTCGGCTGGCCGAGATGACCGTGCGTGACCGGAAACGGCGGCCGCAGGCGCGGCCGGCCCGGCTTGCCTTCGAGCGATTCGAGCAGCGCGGATTCCTCGCCACAGACATAGGCGCCGGCGCCGAGGTGGATTTCGATGTCGAAATCGAAGCCTGGTGTGCCGAGGATGTCGCTGCCGAGCAGCCCTTGGTCGCGGCGCCGCTGCAGGACCGCTTCGAGGGCGTCGAGCAAATAGCGATACTCGCCGCGCAGATAGAGGAAGCCACGGCGGGCGCCGACAGTGAATGCGGCGATGGTCATGCCTTCGAAGACGAGATCGGCGTAGGAGGAGAGCAGCACGCGATCCTTGAACGTGCCCGGTTCACCTTCGTCGGCATTGCAGACGACGATGCGCGTCTGGTCAGCGGCGAGCGACGCATCGCGGCAGGCCTGCCATTTGCGCGCGGTGGGAAAACCTGCGCCGCCTCTGCCGCGTAAGCCCGAGGCGGCGATTTCGGCCAGTTGCGTTTCGGCCCCGCGTGCGAGTGCGGCGCGCAAAGCCTCGCCTGGCGTGAGGGATTCTCCCAGCAAGGGGCCCGTGCGACGCAGATCGTCCTCGACCCGGAACCAGTCACGCGGCCAGTCGACGAGCGGCACCCGGTTACGGATCAGCTCGGCCATCGCATCGACGCGTTCGGCCGTCATGCGCGTGACCACGCGGTAGTTGACCAGCAAGGCGGGTGCCTGATCGCCCATGCCGATGTCCGAGGTGGTATGGACGAACGCCAGACCGTCTTCGGACAGCCGGCCCGGTTCGAGCCACAACGCCTCGCATAGCCGCTGCATCAGCGTGCGGCTGCCGGCCATGCGGTCGATGATGTTGTCCGACCATAGCAGGCAATATTCGCCACGCGGCCGCAGATGGAAGAAGCTGTAGAACGCGGCGGTGG
>JBKBOI010000211.1:0-2466 GCA_046294935.1 Rhodocyclaceae bacterium | reverse complement strand
AAACGAAGTTTCGGCGGAGGTTAACTTCGGCGCAGCCGAAGTTAAGCGAAGCGGCCGAAGCCAACACCGCGCAACGCGAGCCTCGCCCGCGCAGCAGGTTTATCGAGGTGCCCAACGATCAACCGGCCGCTTGCCAGTCAGCATGCCGTATGCGGCGGCCGCAAAAAAGTGAAAGGAAAGCAAGAAAATGCGTCACAGGAATGGTCTGCGGAAACTGAACCGCACTTCTTCACATCGACAGGCGATGCTGCGCAATATGGCGGTCGCCCTGCTGCGCCACGAGGCAATCAAGACCACGCTGCCAAAAGCAAAAGAACTGCGCCGGGTCGTCGAACCTCTCATCACCCTTGGCAAGAAACCATCACTTGCCAACCGTCGCTTGGCCTTCGATCGTTTGCGGGATCGCCAGATCGTCGTCAAAATCTTCGATGAACTGGGGCCACGTTATGCCAACCGCAACGGCGGCTATCTGCGCATTCTCAAGATGGGGTTCCGCGTCGGTGACAATGCGCCGATGGCGTATGTCGAACTGCTCGACCGGCCTGAGCATCCAGCCGAGGTTGTCCAGACCGTCGAGGAATGAGCTAGCCGACCGCTCTCGTATTTCAGCAGAGAGTGGAGCGCAGCCCCCGCCGGGGGGGCTGTGTCTTTTTCTGGCTCCGACTTTCACGATTCAGCCGCTCAGCAGGACGACCAAAGCCCCGGCACCACCTTCGCTGCTGCGAGCTTGGCAATAGGCGAGAACCTCCTTGCGCTGCGCCAGCCAACCGAGCACGAGCTGTTTCAGTATTGGTATGCGTCCGGGTGAGCCAAGGCCCTTGCCATGTATGATGCGCACACAGCGCTGGCGACGGGCGAGACATTCGGCGAGGAAAAGCGCTACCTGGTGGCGTGCCTCTTCCCGATTCATACCGTGTAAATCGAGCTCTGCCTGCGTCACCCAGCGGCCGCGGCGCAGATCCTTGAGTAGCTTGGGCGACATGCCCGGTTTGAGATAGGTTGGTTCATCGCCCCCTTCGAGTGCCAAAGCCAGAGAATCGATGTCGGAGAGTGATTCATCCAAGGCTGCGCGTTCGTCGCGGGCTCGTTGCCTGGGGATGGGAGGCGGCGGGACTGGCTCGTGGTGGGCGCGATCGTATGTCAGGGGGGCGACATCGGCGACAGCAGCACGAAACATTGCGCGCACCGATTCATCGTGCTGGATGGCCTGTTGTTTTGGAGGTTGCCGCTTACGCGAGGGCGTCGAGATATTTCTCGGCATCGAGGGCGGCCTGACATCCCGAAGCCGCGCTGGTGACGGCCTGCTTGTAGATCATGTCCTGCACATCTCCGGCGGCAAAGACGCCAGGCACCGAGGTGGCCGTAGCATTGCCTTCTCGTCCAGCCCGGGTCACGATGTAGCCGTTCTGCATCTCGAGCTGGCCAGCGAAGATGTCGGTATTGGGCTTGTGCCCGATGGCAATGAAGATGCCCATCAACTGGATTTCTTCGGTCGTGCCGGTTTTCACGTTTCGGATGCGCATGCCGGTCACACCGGCTTTGTCGCCCAGCACTTCATCGAGCACCGAATCCCATTTGATCGTCACCTTGCCAGCGGCTACTTTCTCGAACAGTTTGTCCTGCATGATCTTCTCGGCGCGTAGTTTGTCGCGACGATGCACCAACGTCACATGGCTGGCGATGTTGGCGAGGTAGAGCGCTTCCTCGACGGCAGTGTTGCCGCCGCCGATCACGGCCACTGGCTGATTCCGATAGAAAAAGCCGTCGCAGGTTGCGCAGGCAGACACGCCCTTGCCCATGAAGGCTTGCTCGGAAGGCAGGCCGAGATATTGCGCGGAAGCGCCAGTGGCGATGATCAGCGCATCACAGGTGTATTCGCCAGTATCGCCGATGAGGCGGAAAGGCCTTTCCGTCAGCTTGGCGGTATGGATGTGATCGAAAATGATTTCCGTGCCAAAGCGGCGGGCGTGCTTCTCGAAGCGCGCCATGAGATCGGGACCCATGACGCCGTCGGCATCGGCCGGCCAATTATCGACTTCGGTGGTGGTCATCAACTGGCCGCCCTGCGCCATGCCGGTGATCAGAACGGGTTGCAGATTGGCGCGCGCGGCATACACCGCTGCCGTGTAACCAGCGGGGCCAGAGCCCAAAATCAACAACTTGGAATGGCGGGTGGTCATCGGAGTGTCCTTGTGATGCAGTCTTGTGATTATAAGCGGCTCAAGAATGGGAAATGCGCCCCTTTTCTGTCGTTTCCAATGTGCGGCAGCGCTGAGAATAACATCATCCTAAAAACCGCAGTCGACCGCGCTTGATGAGTTGCAAGATACTGATTCGTTGGCGACATGCTGACATTGGCGATTTCATCCGTAGGGTTAAGCGCTACGGCGTGGATTGCACGTCTCGCTACGCATGGCGGTGTTGTCACCTTCGGCAGGGGAGCCACCCTGCCGAATCAATACGCCT
>JBKBOI010000210.1:0-2476 GCA_046294935.1 Rhodocyclaceae bacterium | reverse complement strand
ATCCCACCTGCGGGCTGGAGATCAACCTCAAGCGCATCCGCGGCAACCCGAACGTGCGCGTGATGACGATGACCGAAGTGGCCGCCGTCACCGGCACCCGCGGCGACTATACCGTCACGCTGAAAATCAAGCCGCGCTACGTGAACGAAAACTGCACGGCCTGCGGTGAGTGCGGCAAGGCGGTGAGCAGCGAGATCCCCAACACCTTCAACTACGGTCTCGACAAGATCAAGGCGGCCTATCTGCCGCATGCGATGGCCTATCCGCAGCGCTATGTGATCGATCCGTCGATCGTCGGCACGGCCGACGGCGAAGCGGCGAAGGCGGCCTGCAAATACGGCGCGGTCGATCTTTCCATGCAGGAGCAGACCGTCGAGCTCAAGGTCGGCAGTATCGTCTGGGCCACCGGCTGGCGTCCCTATGACGCCAACAAGATCCAGCCCTATGGCTACGACCGCTATCAGAACGTCATCACCAGCCTCGAATTCGAGCGTCTGTGCGATCCGCGCGGCCCGACGGGCGGCAAGATCCTGCGCCCCTCCGATGGCAAGGAAGCGAAGAACATCGCCTTCATCCAGTGCGCCGGCTCGCGCGACGAGAATCATCTGCGCCACTGCTCGCGCATCTGCTGCATGGCCACGCTCAAGCAGACGATGTACGTGCGCGAGATCGACCCCGAGGCGAAATCGACCGTCTATTACATCGACATCCGCGTCATCGACCGCCTCGAAGACTTCTACCAGGACGTGCAGAAGGATCCGAACGTCAGCTTCGTGAAATCCAAGGTGGCGCGCATCGCGGTGAATGAAGCCAATGGCAACCCGATCCTGCACGGCGTCAACACCGAGGGCTACCACCGCTACGCCAACGAACACGACCTCGTCGTGCTGGCGGTCGGCATGGAACCCGAAGTCGTCGGTATGGAGCTTCCCGATGACATCATCCTCGATTCCTCGAAGTTCATCGAAGGCTCGAAGAGCGCCGGCATGTTCGGCGCTGGCAGCGCGGCGAGCCCCTTGGACGTCAACCGCGCCGTGCAAAGCGCGACGGCGGCTGCCCTGCGCGCCGTCCAGGTCATTCACAAAACTGCTTCCACGGAGGCCGCGTAACCATGGCCGATAACAAATTCGCTGCTTACATCTGCTCCGGCTGCGGCATTGGCGACGTGCTCGATGTCGCCAAACTCGAACGGGTCGCCAAGGTCGAAGGCAAGATGCAGATCATCAAGAACCACCCCTTCCTCTGTAACGAGGAAGGCGTGAAGATGATCCGAGACGACATCGCCAATGAAGGCGTCACCCACGTCTGCATCGCCGCCTGCTCGCGGCGCGCCAAGGCCGAAGCCTTCCATTTCCCGACCGTCGCCCTCTCCCGCGCCAACCTGCGCGAAGGCGTGATCTGGGCCGTGGCCGAAGGCTCCGAGCACGACGAAGTGCGCCAGGAAATGGCCGAAGACTACATCCGCATGAGTTGCGCCGAGATCAAGAAGATGACCTTGCCGACCGGTAACGTCAAGGAAACCTCGAGCAAGAAGATCCTCGTCGTCGGCGGCGGCATGTCCGGCATGACCGCGGCCAAGGCGGCGGCCGATGCGGGCTACGAAGTGGTGCTGGTCGAGAAGACCGGGCAGCTGGGTGGCTTCGCCAACCAGATGTGGAAGCGCACGCCGTTTACCGCGCCCTATGCCGAACCCCAGCCCACCGGCGCGGCCGAACTGGCGGCGGAGCTCGCTGCCAACCCGAAGGTCAAGATTTACCTCAACTCCACGGTCGCCGAGACCGCCGGCGCCCCCGGCCGCTTCAAGGTGAAGATCGCCGCCGAATCCGGCGGCATCAGCGAAGAGCTGTGCGGCGCGATCGTGCAGGCCTCCGGCTTCACCACCTACCCGATCGAGAAACTGCCGGAACTCGGTGGCGGCCAGCCCAACGTCGTCGATCAGGCCGGCCTCGAAGCGCTTGCCAAGGCCGCAAACGGCGGGCCGATCAAACGTGCCGACGGCAAGGAAGTCAAATCCGTCGTCTTCATCCAATGCGCTGGCCAGCGTGACGATTCCGGCACCCACCTGCCCTACTGTTCCGGCCATTGCTGCGGCACCAGCATCAAGCAGGCGATGTACTTCAAGGACCAGAACCCGGACATCGACACCGTGGTCATGTACCAGGACCTGCGCGTGCCGGGCATGGGCGAGGACTTCTACCGCAGCGCGCAGAAGAAGGGCGTGATCTTCACCAAAGCCAAGGTCAATGGTGTGACCGGCGGCGATAACTGCACGGTCAGCTTCAAGGATCTGATTCTCGACGAAGAGACGACGACCGATGCCGATCTCGTGGTGCTCGCCACCGGCCAGGTACCCAATGCCGGCGTCAACCTCGACGAGTGGACCGCGACCGTCACCGCCGCGGAAAGCGGCGACACCTCCGCCGCCGAGAAGAAGTCGGCCCTGCAGAAGATCTCGGTGCTCAACCTGCAATATCGT
>JBKBOI010000209.1:0-2493 GCA_046294935.1 Rhodocyclaceae bacterium | reverse complement strand
GTTTCGGCTAACACTGCGCTCCAGGGGGACGCGCCGCAAGCGGCGCGCCCCAAAGCATCGACGTTATGCGTAAGCATCCCCAGGGCAGCACATGCTGAAATTCGAATGGGACGACGCCAAGGCCCGTGCCAATCTTGCCAAGCATGGCGTATCCTTCGAAGAAGCTGCGTCTGTATTTGGCGACCCGCTGGCTCTGACTTTCTCTGATCCAGACCATTCTGTGGGCGAGAAACGTTGGCTGACTTTCGGTGTCTCAGATTCCGGCCGATTGCTTGTCGGGGCACACACCGAGAGCGCGGTCGAGCAGTTCGCATCATTTCCGCCAGAAAGGCAACTCGACATGAGCGAGGAATCTATGAACAAGGCTGAAGATGACATGCGCTCCGAGTATCGGCGCGAAGACTTGGGAAAAGGAGTTCGGGGCAAGTATTTTGCCCGTTACTCGAAAGGCACGAACCTAGTGCTGCTCGATGACCGCGTCGCCAGAGCCTTCCCTACTGCCGAAGCTGTCAATGAAGCGCTTCTCGGTCTGCTTACACTTGCCAACAAATCTACTCGCATAACGAATCGTTCCAGCGGACGCGCAAAAGCGCGCCGCTGAACTCGAGCGTTCGCCCTCTCATGGCCTCCGCGACTATCAAACTCTTTCTCCCATACGGCGACGCAAAGCGGTTGCGCATCGGCGAAGTCTCGAACTGGACCGGCAAGGCGTTGGCGGCTCCACGAACGGAAATCGATGATCTCCTTCGCCGTGAAGAAGCTGAGAGCGCCGGGGTCTACTTCCTTTTCGGTTCAGACCCCGAGAGTGGTGACCGCATGGCATATATCGGGGAAGCTGAAGTAATCCGTGATCGCCTGAAACAACACAAGGCCAAGGATTTCTGGAACACGGTGGTCGTTTTCATCAGCAAAGACGAGAATCTCACCAAGGCGCACATCCGGTACCTTGAGAATCGCCTGTTGCATGAAGCGAAGCAGGCCGGTCGCTACCGCCTTGAGAATTCCAACACCAGCAATCCCAAATTGCCCGAGTCTGACCGGGAAGACATGGAAGTATTCCTGTCTCGTATTAAACAAGTTCTTCCTGTGCTCGGTTCCGATCTGCTGACCCCGGTTTCGGGTTCCATCAAGACTGCCAATCCGCAAAAGGAACTTTTTTGCAGGAACAAAGGCGCCGTTGCTCGCGGTCGGCGTACAGAGAGCGGATTCGTTGTATTCAAAGACTCTACGGCTGTAGTCGCCGAGCGTGCGTCCGCCGAGGCACAACATCCTTATGTCGTTGCACTTCGCAAGAAACTAGTTCAGGACGGAACGCTGGTCGAAAAGGATGGCTTCTTCGTCTTTACGAAGGATACCGAGTTCGCCAGTCCGAGCGCCGCAGCCGCTGTAATTCATGGCGGGGGTGCAAATGGCCTTACCGCTTGGAAAGATGCTAATGGCAAATCACTCAAGGAAATCGAAGAAGGCTAACCCCGCGCTCCAGGGGGACGCGCCGCAAGCGGCGCGCCTCTGAGCTTTGACGTCAGAGGTCTCAGTAGTGGTAACGCAATTGGGCAATCAGCAGGGCGTCGCCTTCAACCTTGTACACCATGCGGTGCTCATCAGTTATGCGTCTTGACCAAAAACCGGCCAATGCATGTTTCAGGGGTTCTGGCTTGCCTATCCCTGCAAAGGGTTCGCGCTGCGTTTCGCGTATCAGTTTGTTTATCCGTTCAACCATTCGCCGGTCATGTTGCTGCCAGTACAAATAGTCTTCCCATGCGCCATCCGCAAATATCAGCTTCATTCAGCCAGCTTTCGCTCGGTACCTTTACCGGCACTCAATTGCTCGGCCGCAGCAAGCAAGCGCTTGGCGTTCGCGGGGTTGCGCAGCAAATATGCAGTTTCTTCCAGCGCGTTGTAGTCTTCGAGCGAGAGCATTACCACCGCTTGTTCGCCGTTGCGGGTAATGATCAGTGGTTCGTGGTCGTTGCACACTCGGTCCATCGTTTGCGCCAGGTTCGCGCGGGCGGCGCTGTAGGTCAGTGCATCCATAAGTAGACTCTTTGTTTATGTACATACCTGAATCCGTGTTCCTAAACCCCACCCCTTTTCCAGAGGGTTTTGCTGCATGATTTTTTCCGCAACTGGCGGGCTATTGGTCTCGACCGGTAGCGTGAAAGTGGCAAATTCCCCCGCTCTTTCCACGGAAAGTCGGCGCTGGCGGCACAGTGCTGGGTCATTTTCCGACGCCCAGGCGAGTCGTCCCCTTCCACGGCGGTGGAATCGGCGGTCATGGCGTGGTGTCGTCCGATCATCCAGGCGATGCCGCTCTTACCAATCGCGCCTGCAATGCCAGGAACACCTGCACATGACCAGCAAAGCCCCGGCCAAAGTCCAGAATCCGTTTGCGCGCATGCGTCACGAACTTCGCCGCCCGGTACATGATCTCCTGCAGCACCGTCTTCAGTCGCCGGCGCTTGGCCGGATGACGGATCGGCGCAATCTCGCCAG
>JBKBOI010000208.1:0-2500 GCA_046294935.1 Rhodocyclaceae bacterium | reverse complement strand
GAGCGCCTTGACCATGCAGACCGTCTCGTCCATCACGATCACCGCGCCCGAGCCGAGCATCGAGCCGGCCTTGGCGATCGAGTCGTAATCGAGCGTGCATTCCATGATGATCTCGGCAGGCAGCACGGGCGCCGAGGAGCCGCCGGGGATCACCGCTTTGAGCTTCCTGCCGCCACGCATGCCACCCGCCATTTCGAGTAGCTTGGCGAAAGGCGTGCCGAGTGGCACCTCGTAGTTGCCGGGCCGATTGACATGTCCGGAGACGGAAAACAGCTTGGTGCCGCCATTGTTCGGCTTGCCCAGATCGAGGAAGGCCTGGCCACCATGACGGATGATGTAGGGAATCGAGGCGAACGATTCGGTGTTGTTGATCGTCGTCGGGCGCCCATAGAGGCCGACATTGGCAGGAAACGGCGGTTTGTAGCGTGGCTGCCCCTTTTTTCCTTCGATGGATTCGAGCAATGCGGTTTCCTCGCCGCAGATGTAGGCGCCCCAGCCATGATGGGCGAACAGTTCGAAATCGAAGCCCGATCCGAGGATGTTCTTGCCCAGATAGCCGGCGGCCCGCGCCTCTTCGAGCGCTTCTTCGAAGCGTTGGTAAAGCTCGAAAATCTCGCCGTGAATGTAGTTGTAACCACGATGGGCACCCATCGCATACGCCGCAATGGTCATCCCCTCGATCACCGCATGTGGATCGAGACGCATGATGTCGCGATCCTTGAAGGTGCCCGGCTCGCCCTCGTCGGTATTGCAGACGATGTATTTCTCCACCGCGTCGCCCTTGGGCATGAAGCTCCATTTCAAGCCGGTGGGGAAGCCGGCGCCGCCACGACCGCGCAACACCGAGGTTTTCACTTCGGCGATCACCTGCTCAGGGGTCATCTTCTCGGCAAATAGCTTTTTCAACGCCTGATAGCCGCCACGCGCCTCGTAATCCTGTAGGTGCCAGCCGGTATCGCGCGCCAAGTCGCGCACGTCAGGACGATGCCAGCCGGCCGTGAGGATCGGATTGATGCTGTCGAGAATCGCCATTTTTTATTTGCACTCCGCGAGCAGCCGGTCGATCTCCTCCGGCGTCATGAAACAGCGCATGTGCACGTCATTGACCAGCATCACCGGCGCATCGCCACAGGCACCCATGCACTCGCCCTCCTTCAACGTAAATTTGCCATCGGGAGTGGTTTCATTGAAGTCGATGCCGAGCTTCTCTTTCAAATAATCCGCGGCATGCACACCACCCGACAGAGCGCATGGCAGGTTGGTGCACACCGTGATCTTGTATTTGCCGACCGGCGCGAGATCATACATGTTGTAGAAGCTCGCCACCTCAAAGACGGCCATCTCGGCCATGTCCAGATATTTCGCCACGAAGGCGATGGTTTCGGGAGCCAGCCAGCCTTTTTCCTCCTGAGCAAGACGCAGGGCGGACATGACCGCCGACTGTTTCTGGTCGGCAGGATATTTAGCGATCTCGCGATCGATTTTCCGTAGCGTGGTTTCGCTCAACATGGCTTATCTGTCCACTTCGCCAAACACGATGTCCATCGTGCCGATGATGGTGACCACGTCGGCGATCATGTGGCCGCGCGCCATTTCGTCCATCGCCGACAAGTTCTGGAAGGCAGGCGAGCGCACCTTGACGCGGTAAGGCTTGTTGGCACCATCCGAAATCATGTACACGCCCAGCTCACCCTTGGCATGCTCGATCGCGGCGTAGGTTTCGCCCGGTGGCACATGGATGCCCTCGCTGAAAAGCTTGAAATGGTGGATCAGCTCTTCCATGTTGGCCTTCATCTTTTCGCGCCTCGGCGGAGCGACCTTCACATTGTCCACCATCACCGGACCAGGGTTCTTGCGCAGCCAGTCGACGCATTGCTTGACGATGCGATTGGACTGGCGCATTTCCTCCATGCGCACGAGATAACGGTCGTAGCAGTCGCCATTGACGCCGACCGGCACATCGAAATCGAGCCGGTCATAGACCATGTAGGGCTGCTTCTTGCGCAGATCCCAGGCGATCCCCGAGCCACGCAGCATCGGACCAGTCAGACCGAGCTGCAGCGCGCGCTCCGGCGAGACGACGCCGATGCCGACGGTGCGCTGCTTCCAGATGCGGTTGCCGGTCAGCAACGTTTCATACTCGTCGAGATAACGCGGCAGGCGATTGGTGAAATCCTCGATGAAGTCGAGCAGCGAACCCTCGCGCGCGGCGTTGAGCTCCTTGACGGTCTTCTCGTCCTTGAACTTGTTGACCGTGTATTTCGGCATGCTGTCCGGCAGGTCGCGATATACCCCGCCGGGACGGTAGTAGGCGCCATGCATGCGTGCCCCGGAAACCGCTTCGAGCATGTCGAGGATGTCCTCGCGCTCGCGGAAGGTATACAGCACCATCGCCATCGCGCCGATATCCAGCGCGTGCGTGCCGAGATTGAAGAGATGATGGAAAATGCGCGTCAGCTCATCGAACATCACGCGGATGTACTGGGCGCGGATCGGCACC
>JBKBOI010000207.1:0-2506 GCA_046294935.1 Rhodocyclaceae bacterium | reverse complement strand
TGACGCCGCTCGAATCCGGCTTGACTTGGACTGTTGATTTCAAGGATACGGCCCGTGATTTCATCGGCAAGTCGGCGCTGGTGAGACGGCAGCAGGAAGGCCATCTGCGCCAATTCCTCGGCCTCGTGCTCATCGACCGCGGCATCTTGCGCGCCCACCAGAAAGTGCGCACTGCCCATGGCGAGGGCGAGATCACCAGCGGCTCGTTCGCGCCGACGCTCGACCGGTCGATCGCCTTCGCCCGTCTGCCCGCCGGCGTCGCCATCGATGACGAGGTCGAGGTGGCAATCCGCGACAAATGGCTCAAAGCCAGAGTCGTCAGGCCGCCTTTCGTCCGTCACGGGAAATCGCTCATCTGAACCTTCATCCCCTGACCTGGAGCCCATCATGTCCACCATCCCCAGCGATCTCAAATACACCAAGACCCACGAATGGCTGAAAGTAGAAACCGATGGCACCGTTTCCGTCGGCATCACCGACCATGCGCAGCAGGCTTTGGGCGATGTCGTCTTCCTCGAACTGCCCGAGCCCGGACGCAACGTCGAAGCCGGCGAGGAATGCGCGGTGGTCGAATCCGTCAAGGCGGCCTCGGACATCTATGCGCCTGTTTCTGGAGAAGTGATCGCCAGGAATGACGATGCGATCGCCGCGCCGGAGAAAGTGAACCAGGATCCCTATGGCACCTGGCTGTTCAAGCTGAAAGTCACGAACCCGGCCGAGATCGGCGCCCTGCTCGATGCCGATGCTTACGCGAAAGTGGAAGCGGAGTCGTGAGCATGGCCACCCTCGACGAACTCGAAGGGCGCGACGAGTTCATCGCGCGTCACATCGGCCCCAGCGCCAAAGAACAGGCAGCGATGTGCCGCGCGATCGGTGTCGAGGATCGCGCCGAGCTGATCGATCAGACCGTGCCGGCCAGCATTCGCTTGCCCGCCGATCCGCCGCTTCCCGGGCCACTGACCGAACACGCCGCCTTGGCTAAACTGGCCACCATCGCAGCCAAGAACCAGATCCGCAAGTCTTTCATCGGTCTGGGTTATTACGGCACACACACGCCCCCGGTGATCCAGCGCAACGTGCTGGAGAACCCGGGCTGGTACACGGCCTATACGCCCTACCAGGCCGAGATCGCGCAGGGCCGGCTCGAAGCGCTGCTGATTTTCCAGCAGATGGTGAGCGATCTCACCGGCCTGCCGATCGCCAACGCCTCGCTGCTGGATGAGGCGACCGCCGCCGCCGAGGCGATGGCGATGGCGCGTCGCGCGAGCAAGGCGCCCAGCAACGCCTTTTTCGTCGATGAGGATGCCTTTCCGCAGACCATCGACGTCATCAAGACACGGGCAGCCTTCTTCGGCTTCGAAGTCATCCTCGGTCCGGCCGAAGAGGCGGCGAACCACGACGTGTTCGGCGCCTTGCTGCAAACTCCGAATGCGAAAGGCGCGCTCAAGGACTTCACTGCCGTGATCGCCGCGCTGAAGGCCAAGGGCGCGATCGGCGCCGTCGCTTGCGATCCGATGGCGCTGGTGCTGACCAAGCCGCCCGGCGAGATGGGCGCCGACATCGCGCTCGGCTCCAGCCAGCGCTTCGGCATCCCGATGGGTTACGGCGGCCCGCATGCCGCGTTCTTCGCCTGCCGCGACGAACACAAGCGGCAGATGCCCGGCCGCATCATCGGCGTCTCGAAAGACGCGCGCGGCAGGCCGGCGCTCAGGATGGCGCTGCAGACGCGCGAGCAGCACATCCGCCGCGAAAAGGCCAACTCGAACATCTGCACTTCTCAGGTGCTGCTTGCCAACATGGCGGGGCTGTATGCCGTCTGGCATGGGCCCGCGGGCTTGCAACGCATCGCGCGACGCATCCATCGGCTGACCTGCCTGCTGGCGAATGCCCTCGGTGTCGATGGCGCCTTCTTCGACACCATCATCGCGAAAGTCGGCACCGACGAGACGGCACGGCTGAAAAACTCGCCCTATAACGTGCGCCACATCGACGATGAGACCATCGGCATCAGCTGTGACGAGACGACGACGCGCGAGGACGTCGCCGCACTGGCCGGATTGCTCGGCAAGGCCATCGACTTTTCGCGTGACGTGCCGGACGCGATACCGGCACACTTGCGCCGCACGACGCCTTTCCTCACTCATCCGGTATTCAACAGCCATCACACCGAGCATGCGATGCTGCGTTACATGAAGTCGCTGCAGAACAAGGACCTGGCGATGGATCAGGCGATGATCCCGCTCGGCTCCTGCACGATGAAACTCAACGCCAGCGCCGAGATGATGCCGGTCTCGTGGCCGGCCTTCGCCGCGCTGCACCCCTTCGCCCCCACCGAACAGGCACGGGGCTACGCGCAGATGATCGACGAGCTCGCGCAGTGGCTGGCCACGCTCACCGGCTTCGATGCCATCTGCATGCAGCCCAATTCCGGCGCGCAGGGGGAATATGCGGGACTCGTCACGATCCGCCGCTATCAGCAAGCACAGGGCCAGGGCCAGCGCGACGT
>JBKBOI010000206.1:1370-2515 GCA_046294935.1 Rhodocyclaceae bacterium | reverse complement strand
TCGGCGAGCTGGCCTGGCGGTCGAAGGCCGGCAGGCTCGGCACCTTCGTGCTGTTCTTCGTGCTCGCTTTCGGCATGCTCGGCTTCGTCGCCAAGAACATCATCCAGAAAATGTGGGGAATCTGAAATGAGTCGGTTCGACAACGTGTCGGTCGTCAAGCAAGCCAATGTCCATTTCGACGGCAAGTGCGTGAGCCATACGGTGATCCTCGCCGACGGCACGAGAAAGAGCGTCGGCGTGATCCTGCCCTCCCGGCTTACCTTCACCACCGGCGCTCCGGAGATCATGGAAACCGTCGCCGGCCGTTGCCGCTATCGCTTGCAGGGCGAGGACTGGAAGTCCTGTGCCGTGGGCGAATCGTTTCGCGTGCCCGGCAATTCGTCATTCGAGATCGAAGTGACGGATGAGCCTTACCACTACGTCTGTCATTTCGGTTGAGCGCGCCATGCCATCCTTCGACATCACTTCGGAAGCGAACATGGTGGCGTTGAAGAACGCCGTCGACGTCGCCGGCCGCCAGATCGGCAACCGTTACGACTTCAAGGGCACCAGTGCGAAGGCTGAACTCGACGAAAAAAACAAGGTGATCACGCTCTGGGGCGATTCGGAATTCCAGCTCGGGCAGATCAAGGACATCTTGTTTCCCGAGATGGAAAAGAAGGAGCGCGAGAGCACCAAGCGGCTGGATGCCGGCAAGATCGAAACCGTCTCCGGCAACAAGGCGAAGCAGACACTGAAGATCAAGTCCGGCATCGATCAGGAACTGGCGAAGAAGATCGTCAAGCTGATCAAGGACAGCAAGCTCAAGGTGCAGGCGACCATCCAGGGCGATGCGGTGCGTGTGACGGGCGCGAAGCGCGACGACCTGCAATCCGCGATTGCGCTGGTCAAGCGCAGCGTCACCGACTATCCGCTCGCCTTCGGCAACTTCCGAGACTAAAACGGCAAGGGCGTCGCCTCGGCGCCGCTTGCGGCCGCCATGTCCCCGCCTGCGGCGGCTCCCCTTGCGCCGTTCGCGGCTTCGGCGCCGATTTTCAGGCGAGACCGGCGATCCAGCGCGTATAGAGGCGGTCCGCGGGGGGGGGCCGGGGCGGGGGGCGGGCAGGGGGGGTGGGGTAGCAATAGAAAGGGGGGTGGCGAGGGGG
>JBKBOI010000206.1:0-1360 GCA_046294935.1 Rhodocyclaceae bacterium | reverse complement strand
GGCGCGCCGCCCCGCCGCGAGGCGTGCATCGATGTTCTCGTACATTTCTTCCGGCGTCTGCACCGAGGGGCCGGGAGCCGCGCTTTCCTCGTCCCATTGGCGGTTCCACAGGCGGATCATCGCCTCGGTCATCTCGACATGGCATTGCATGGCCAGATGCGGGCCGAGGACAAATGCCTGGTTCTCACACCAGGCGCTTTTCAGGATGCGCGTTGCCCCCGGCGGGATCGAGAAGGTCTCACCATGCCAGTGGAAGGCCTCGAAGCGTTCCAAATCGCCCAGCCATTCGCGCGCCTCGACGTCAGTGATCGTCACTTCGCCCCAGCCGATTTCCTTGACTGGGTTTTTCGTCACGGACCCGCCGAGGGCTTTGGCCATCAACTGGCCACCGAGACAATGGCCGATCACGGGGATGCCTTTGCCGACGGCGGCGCGGATCAACGCGAAAATCGGGGGCAGCCAGGGCAGATCGTCATTGACGCTCATCGGCCCGCCCATGAGACAGAGCCCGGAAAACCCCATTGCATTGCCTGGCACCGGCTCGCCGGCATCGATGCGGATCAGCTGCCAGGGAATGCCGTGCGCATCGAGGAACGTGGCAAAATAGCCGGGTCCTTCCCCGGCACTATGACGAAAGATGGCGATGGGTTTCATGATCGGCAGAAGTAGCGGCTTGATTTGGCATTCTATCATCATTCTGGCGAGCGTTTCCCCGGTCGGCGCCCATGCGACTGATGTGGCGCTCGTCGGGCTGATGGCCGACAGGGCGATGGTGGTGATCGATGGCGGCCGGCGCCAAACCCTGGCGGTTGGCACGAGTTCCGCAGAAGGTGTGAAGCTCGTCGCCATCGAACCCGGTGCCGCGGTGTTCGAGATCGAAGGCAAACGCCGGCGCATGCAGATTGGTCAGAGCGTGGTGTCCACGCCCAAGGCCGAGAAGCCAGCCGTGACGCTGAGCGCGGATGGCCAGGGCCATTTCTTCACCAACGGCAGCATCAACGGCGAGTCGATGCGTTTTCTCGTCGATACCGGCGCCAGCTTCGTGTCGCTCGGCGCGGCCGATGCACGTCGCGCGCGCATCGATCTGGGCAATGCAACCCCAGCCATGACGCAGACTGCGAATGGCATGGCGCGTGTCTGGCGAGTGAGACTGTCGAGTGTGCGGGTCGGTAACATCACGCTGCGCGACGTGGAAGCGACGGTGCATGAGCATGACATGCCGATCGTGCTGCTCGGCATGAGTTTTTTGAACCGCATGGAAATGCGTCGCGACGGGACGACGCTCACGCTCATCCAGCGTTATTGAGATGTCGGCGGTCTCCCCGTTTTCCGTCGGCTGGCTGCGTCGCTGTTTCTCCAC
>JBKBOI010000205.1:0-2521 GCA_046294935.1 Rhodocyclaceae bacterium | reverse complement strand
CGGCGCCTGACCTTGTCCTGCCTGCAGCACGCAGCCCATCAGCACTTCCTGCACCTCATCGGCCTTCAGTCCGGACCGCTCGACGGCGGCGCGGATGGCCACCGCGCCGAGATTGGCGGCAGAGAGGGAAGCGAAATCGCCCATGAAGCCGCCCAGTGGTGTGCGGGCGGCGCCAACGATCACGATCGAGTCATTCATCACTTCGTCTCCTGGAACAGTTCGCGGCCGATCAGCATGCGGCGGATTTCCGAGGTGCCGGCACCGATTTGTCTTCGGCCGGCGCTACGCGCCTTAACGTTCGCTACGCTCACGTTAGCCTGCGACGAATCGGGGCGAGCGAATGTTTCACGCCGTCTCATTGAACAACTCCCTACCGATCAACATGCGGCGAATCTCCGAAGTGCCGGCCCCGATTTCATAGAGCTTGGCGTCACGCCACAGCCGGCCGGTCGGGTATTCGTTGATGTAGCCGTTGCCTCCCAGGGTCTGGATCGCTTCGCCGGCCATCCAGGTGGCCTTCTCGGCAGCAAAGAGGATCGCGCCGGCGGCATCCTTCCTCAGCGTGCGCACATGCTCGCCCGAATCACAGGCGCGGCCCACTGCATAGACATAGGCGCGACTGGCCTGCCAGGTCGTGTACATGTCGGCGAGCTTGCCCTGCATCAGCTGGAATTCGCCGATCGGCTGGCCGAACTGCTCGCGGCTGTGCACGTAGGGCAGCACCACGTCCATGCAGGCCGCCATGATCCCCAGCGGCCCGCCGGCGAGCACGGCGCGCTCGTAGTCGAGGCCGGACATCAGCACCTTGACGCCATTGCCCACGCCGCCCAGCACGTTCTCTTCGGGCACTTCGCAATCATCGAAGAACAGCGGATAGGTGTTCGAGCCGCGCATGCCGAGCTTGTCGAGATGCGAGCCATGCGAAAAACCCTTGAAGCCTTTTTCGACGATGAAGGCGGTGATGCCTTTCGGCCCCGCCGCGGGGTCGGTCTTCGCATAGACCACCAGCGTGTCGGCGTCGCCGCCATTGGTGATCCACATCTTGCTGCCATTGAGCACATAGCGGTCACCTTTCTTGTCGGCGCGCAGCCTCATCGACACGACGTCGGAACCGGCGTTCGGTTCGGACATCGCCAGTGCGCCGACGTGCTCGCCGGAGATCAGCTTCGGCAGGTATTTCGCCTTTTGAGCGGCAGTGCCGTTCCTGCGAATCTGATTGACGCACAGATTCGAATGGGCACCATAGGACAGGCCCACCGCAGCCGAGGCGCGGGAGATTTCCTCCATCGCCACGATGTGGGCGAGATAACCCATGCCCGCGCCGCCATCCTCTTCGGGCACCGTCAGGCCCAGCAGACCGAGATCGCCGAACTTTCGCCACAGGTCGGCAGGGAATTCATTGTCGCGGTCGATCTCTCCCGCACGCGGTGCGATCTCGTTGGCGGCGAAGGCTTGCACCGTCGCGCGCAGCATCTCGATCTCTTCGCCAAGCCGAAAATCCAAGCCGGTCATCGTTTTGCCTTTCCCAGCAGTATCAATAGGCCAGGGTCGCCCGTTTGTCCTCGGCGACGATTCTATGTTGACGTTTACGTCAACGTCAATCAGACTTGACTACGTCGACTCTCGCCTGCCGCGAGCAAGGCGCGACATTGCGCTTCGAGCGCGTCGAGTTCGCCGAGCACGGCCTCGATGTCCTCGCGCTGCTGCTCGAGCTTCGCCCGCTGGCGCCCCAGCACCTCGATCAAGCGGGCGAGCTGTGAAGTCTCGGGGGCGGTGTCGTACATGTCGAGCAATTCGCGGATCTCCGCAAGCGACAGTCCCAGGCGCTTGCCGCGCAACGTCAGCTTCAGCCGCGTGCGGTCGCGCTTGCTGTAGATGCGCTGGCCGCCGACGCGCGCCGGATTGAGCAGACCCTGGTCTTCGTAATAGCGGATCGTGCGCTGCGTCACGCCGAATTCGCGCGCCAGGTCGGCGATGCCATAGGAGACTGACTCGGAAGACATCGTGGTTACGTAGCTATCATCCTAACATTATTGCGGTGCACAAACCAATTCCCGTTTCGGATAAACTCGCGTGCAAGGCCTTGCAGTAAAGCAGATTTACGCCCCTCGGACAACGCTCCTCCCATCATGCCGATCGAACATCCCTTTGCCAAGCCGCCGGACGCCGGCACGACCCGTGAAGTCGCACCCGGCGTGCATTGGCTGCGCATGCCGTTGCCTTTCGCGCTCGACCACGTCAACCTCTGGCTGATCGAAGATGGCGAGGGCTTCGTGGCCGTGGATACCGGCATCGCGATGGACGGCGTCAAGGCCGCATGGAAATCTCTGCTTCCAGGACGGCATCTGACACGCCAGATCGTCACCCACTTCCATCCCGACCACCTCGGTCTGGCCGCCTGGCTGGAAGCCGAAACCGGCGCGCCGCTTTTGATGACGCAGGGCGAATATCTGACGGCCCAGGCCATCGCCACCGGTATTCCACCTTTCGATGTAGCCTCGATGGTCCGCCTGTTTTGCCG
>JBKBOI010000204.1:0-2542 GCA_046294935.1 Rhodocyclaceae bacterium | reverse complement strand
ACCGCGGCGAGATCGGCGCTGCGCGCGCGCATCGATTGCCGCGGCTGGTGACGCTGGCTGACCTGAAAGGCGACCTGCACGTGCATACCCAGGCCACCGATGGCCACGACACGCTCGCCGCGATGGCCGATGAGGCGCAGCGGCTGGGCTTCGAGTATCTCGCCATCACCGAGCATTCGCGGCGGCTGACGATGGCGCATGGTCTCGATGCGCGGCGGCTTCGCGAGCAATGCGAGCAAATCGACCGGCTCAACGAAACCTTCCGGGGCTTCCGGCTGCTCAAGGGCATCGAGGTCGATATCCTCGAAGATGGCAGCCTCGATCTGCCCGATGAGGTGCTCGGCGAGCTCGATCTGGTCGTCGGCGCGATCCACGGCCGTTTCGATTTGTCGCGCGCGAAGCAGACCGAGCGCATCCTGCGCGCAATCGAGCGGCCCTATTTCACGATCCTCGCCCACCCGACCGGGCGGCTGATCGATGGCCGCCCGCCCTACGACGTGGACATGGCGCGGATCGTGCGGGCGGCCAAGCAGCGCGGCTGTTTCCTCGAACTCAACGCTCACCCCGAGCGGCTCGATCTGACCGACAGCGACTGCCTGCTGGCCAAGGACGAGGGCGTGTTGGTGGCGATCGATTCGGATGCCCACGCCCGCGCCGACTTCGCCAATCTGCGCTATGGCGTCGGTCAGGCGCGGCGCGGCTGGCTGGAAGCGAAGGATGTGCTCAATACCCGGTCGCTGGCCGAACTGTTGCCGCTGCTCATGAGGACGAGGCGATGAAATGGGAGACTTTCCCGCACGAAGCCGATGTCGGCGTGCGGGGCCTGGGTGCGAGCAAAGCCGAGGCTTTCGCCGCCGCGGCGCTGGCGATGATGTCCGTGATCACCGACCCGGCGAAAGTCTGCGCTGGCGAGACGGCACGCATCGAATGCCAGGCGCCCGACGACGAGCTGCTGCTGCTCGATTGGCTCAACGCCCTGATCTTCGAGATGGCCACCCGCAAGCTCTTGTTCTCGCGCTTCGAGGTGAGCATCGAGGATCATCGTCTGAGCGCGACCGCCTACGGCGAGCCGGTCGACATCGAGCGTCATCAACCGGCCGCCGAGATCAAGGCGGCGAGCTTCTGCGAGCTGAAAGTCGGGCGCCTGCCAGACGGCCAGTGGCTCGCGCAGTGCGTGGTCGATGTATGAGGACATCATGGAACTGAAGAGCCTGATCCGACGCGGTGAATACGAATGGGAAGTGCCGATGACCGGCGCGATGCGCGTGCCCGGCATCATCTTCGGCGATCGCGGCCTCATCGAGGCGATGGACGAGAAGGTGCGCGAGCAGGTAGCCAACGTCGCCAGGCTGCCGGGCATCGTCACGGCTGCCTTTGCGATGCCAGATGCGCACTGGGGCTATGGCTTCCCGATCGGCGGCGTGGCGGCCTTCACGCCCGATGAGGGTGTCATCTCGGCGGGCGGCGTCGGCTTCGACATCTCCTGCGGCGTGCGCTGTCTGCTCACCGGTCTTACGCGCGCCGATGTCGAACCGGTGAAACAGAGGCTCGCCGATTTGCTGTTCGCGCACATTCCCGCCGGCGTCGGCAGCACCGGCGCGATCCGGCTTTCGGATGCGGAAATGGATGCGATGCTCGCCGGCGGGGCGCGCTGGGCCGTAGCGCGCGGCTGGGGGCGGCAGGAAGATTTGCTTTTCGTCGAGGAAGGCGGCTGTGTCGCCGGCGCCGATCCGGCGGCGGTCTCGAGCCAGGCAAGGAAACGCCAGCGCGACGAGATGGGCACGCTCGGTTCCGGCAACCACTATCTCGAAGTGCAGGAAGTCGCCGAGATCTTCGACCCGGAAGCGGCGGCCGCCTACGACCTGAAAGCGGGCGATATCGTCGTCAGCATCCATTGCGGCTCGCGCGGCCTGGGGCATCAGATCGGCACCGACTATCTGCGCGAGATGGTGATCGCGGCGCCCTCGTTCGGACTATCGCTGCCGGATCGCGAGCTCGCCTGCGCGCCTTTGAGCTCCCCGTTGGGCAAGCGCTATCTCGGCGCGATGCGTGCCGGCATCAACTGCGCGCTGGCCAACCGGCAGATCCTCACCCATCTGACCCGCGAGGTGTTTGCCGAGCTGTTTCCAGGGCACGAACTGCCGCTGCTCTACGACGTTTCGCACAACACCTGCAAGGAAGAAATCCATGCCGTCGCGGGTGAAAAGCAGCGGCTGTTCGTGCATCGCAAGGGCGCGACGCGCGCCTTCGGCCCGGGGCACGCGGAATTGCCGCCCGAATACCGTGATGTCGGCCAGCCGGTACTGATCGGCGGCAGCATGGGCACGGCCTCCTGGGTGCTCGCCGGCGCCGCCGGCACGATGGAACGCGCCTTCGGCTCGGCCTGCCACGGCGCCGGGCGGGCGATGAGCCGCAACGAAGCGACGCGCCGCTACTCGGGACGCAAGGTGGTCGATGAGCTGGCCGCGCGCGGCATCCTGATCAGAAGCCCCAGCATGCGCGGCGTGGCCGAGGAAGCGCCGCTCGCCTACAAGGATGTCAC
>JBKBOI010000203.1:0-2567 GCA_046294935.1 Rhodocyclaceae bacterium | reverse complement strand
CGGCCCGCGCCCGATCTCGCACACGCCGTTTGGCGAAATCTTCGTCTGGCTCTTCTTCGGCGTGCTCGCCGTCGCCGGCAGCCACTGGCTGCAGGCGGAGCGCCTCTCCCCCGCCGCCCTGCTGGTCGGCGCCGCGCTGGGGTTCCCGGCCGCCGCGGTGCTGCTGGTCAACAACCTACGCGACGTGGACGCCGACACCGCCGCCGGCCGCATCACCTTGGCCGCCGTCCTTGGCGAAGCGCCGGCCCGCGACACGCATGCGGTGCTGATGATCGCGCCTTTCTTCTTCTTGCCGCTCATTGCTGCCTTGCTGCCCACGCGACATGGCATGTGGCTGGCATTGGCTGCCCTGCCGCTCTGCCTCAAGGTGGTGAGGAGAATGCGCGATGCGCACGGCGCGGCGCTCAACGAGGTGCTCGCCGCCACGGCGCGTGCCCAATTCGTTTTCGGTCTGCTCTTCGCCCTCGGTTGCCTGCTGCCGCTATGACGATCACCTGGACCCCCGCCGCCGATTACGCCGACATCCTCTACCACCTCTCCGGCGACGGCATCGCCAAGATTTCGATCAACCGCCCGGAAAAACGCAATGCCTTTCGTCCGGAAACGGTGATGGAGCTGATGGACGCCTTCCATCGCGCACACCGCGACCCCGATGTCGGCGTCATCATCTTGACTGGCGCGGGGGACAAGGCCTTCTGCGCTGGCGGTGACCAGACCGTGCGCGGCGACGACGGCGGCTATCATGATGCCGCGACCGGCACGCCGCATCTCAATGTGCTCGACCTGCAGATGCAGATCCGGCGGCTCCCCAAGCCCGTGGTCGCGATGGTCGCGGGTTACGCGATCGGCGGCGGCCACGTGCTGCACCTCGTCTGCGATCTGACCATCGCCGCCGACAATGCGCGCTTCGGCCAGACCGGTCCGCGCGTCGGCAGCTTCGACGCCGGCTTGGGCGCAGGCCTCTTGGCGCGCACGATCGGCATCAAGCGCGCGAAGGAGATCTGGTTCCTCTGCCGGCAATACGACGCGGCCACCGCCTTGCAGTGGGGCCTCGTCAATGCCGTCGTGCCGCTGGAAAAACTGGAGGCGGAGACCGTCGCCTGGTGCCGCGAGATGCTGAAACTCTCGCCCACCGCGCTGAGGATGATCAAGGCCGGCTTCAACGCCGACACCGATGGGCTGGCCGGCATCCAGGAACTCGCCGGACAAGCCACGGGGCTCTTTTACATGACCGCCGAAGGCCAGGAAGGCCGCAATGCCTGGCTGGAAAAACGGCCGCCGGATTTCTCGAAATTCCGGCGGCGACCTTGATGCGCTATGATGGGCAGGGAGGCAAGATCATGACATTCGACCGCATCACCATCGACCCGGCAGTCATGAATGGTCAGCCAACGATCCGCGGCATGCGGCTCACTGTCCGCCGCGTCGTCGAGGCCGTGGCGCTTCATCCCGATCGCGCCGAGCTATTGCGCGAATATCCAGAGCTCGAAGAGGAAGACATCCGCCAGGCGCTCGCCTTTGCGGCTGGCAACCTCGACGACGAAACATTGCCTTTGCTTGCCGCGTGACCGCCCTTTTGCTCGATCAAGGATTACCGCGTTCCACGGCGGCAAAACTGAGAGAACGATCCTGGTCTGTCGTCCATGTCGCCGAGATCGGGCTGGCCAGGGCCAGTGACCAAAGCATCATCGACTATGCTCGGCGACATGGCTACCATGTAGTCACGCTGGATGCCGACTTTCACGCACTCGTCGCCGTTGCCGGCGCCAATGGCCCATCTGTCCTTCGCCTGCGTATCGAGGGTCTGAAAGGAGATGAGCTGGCCGCCCTACTGCAACGAATTTGGCCAAGGATTGACGAGGCGATGTCAGCGGGCGCATTCGTTACCGTGACGGAAACGCAAATTCGCATCAAACGCTTACCGATCGTGTGATCACCGTTGTGCCCCGGGCGGAAGTCTTTCCATACCGCCTGCCATTGAAGCATCCCTGGGTCGCCGCGCGCGCGACGCTGACCGAGCGCCGGGGAGCTTTGCTGCGCCTGACCGACGAAGACGGCTGCGAGGGCTGGGGCGATTGCGCGCCGCTACCCAGCGGCAGGGATCCGCAAACCATCATCGCGGCGATCAAAGCCTGGGCGTGCCGCCCCGCCAGCGCCGACTTTTCGCGCCTGCCGCCCGAAGCGCGCTGGGCGATCGAGACCGCGCAGGCGGATCTCGCCGCGCGGCGCGCCGGCGTGCCGCTTTGGCGATTCCTCGGCGGTACGCGCGGGGAAGTGGAGGCCAACGCCGCGTTGGGGCCCCTCGACGACGATCTGCCCAGGCGCCTGGCCGAAGCCGTCGCAGCGGGTTTCCGTGTCGGCAAGATCAAGGTCGGCGTAGTTCCGGTCGAGGAGGAAATCGCCCGCCTCGCCGCGCTCGATTCGCCACTGCGCCTGCGGCTCGATGCCAACCGCGCCTGGAATGATGACGATGCGCAGCGCTTTCTGACCGCCATCGTCGACTTGCCGATCGATGCCGTCGAAGAACCGCTCGCCATGCCGACGCTGGAAAAGCTCGCCGCGCTGCA
>JBKBOI010000202.1:0-2577 GCA_046294935.1 Rhodocyclaceae bacterium | reverse complement strand
GCCCAGGCAGCCGCGACGGTCGCCGGCTCGATCAAGACCGATGAGGGCACCGGTGTGTGGATCATCGGCATGCGCTACAAGATTCTCGATGCCAATACCACCGAGCAGGTGGCGACCGGCTATACGGAAGAAAAGATGGAAGTCGGCGCGAAATCGACTTCGGTGTTGGGCTTTTCACAAGGCGCGCAAGGGGGGCTGACGCTCGATGGCATGGTGCAGCGCCTGGTGCAGAAACTCGTCTGGGAGATCGATTCGAAGCACAAAGGCGCGGGGGCCCGGCCCGAGCCGCCGCCGGCGCCAGAACCGAAGCCGGCCAAGACAACGGCGAAGCCAGTCAAGAAGAAGAAGTAGCCGCGACGGCGAGCCCTTCGAGGGTGAGATACTCGACCTGTCTTGCCGGCAGGCCGAGATGGGGCGCCAGCGCGCCGGCCGCACCGCCGGAGAGCAAAACGCAAATATCGGCGCCGGCAAAACGGCACGCCGCTTCCGTCATGCGCTCGATCGCGCCGAGCGTGGCATGCACGGCGCCGCTTTCGATCGCATCGTCGGTGTTGGTCGGAATGTCGCGATAGACGCCCTTCGCATCTGGCAGTCCCGCGGTATTGCGGGCGAGCGACCGGCGCATCAGATCGAGCCCTGGCAGGATCAGCCCGCCGCGGAATACGCCTTGTGCATCGAGCACGTCGATCGTCGTCGCCGTGCCGGCCATCACCACCAGCGCCGGGCCGCGATGGAGGCTACGCGCACCGATCAGCGCCGCCCAGCGATCGGCACCGAGCCGCGCCGGATCGTCATAGCCATTGGTCACGCCGCAACAGGCCGCGGTGCTCATGAACCATTCGAGCGGCACGCCGAGCGAAGCCGCCAGCGCCTCGATGCGCTGCTCGGTCTCGCTGCCCGCGACATTGCAGGCGAGGATGCGTTCGATCCCTGCCGGCAGCCCGGTGGCAAGATCGCCGCTATCCGCATGCGCGCAGGCACCTTGCAATTGCCAGCGCCCACCATGATGCACGCCCCATTTCAGGCGGGTGTTGCCGGCATCGAGGCACAAAATCATGTCGCCCCTCGGAGTGAAATTTCGCCGGACAGGATGCGCTCGATGCCGCCGGCCGTCTCCAGCAGCAAGGCGCCCGTTTCATCGACGCCGCGGCAGATGCCTGCGCGTGGCGGCGCGAAGTCCGAGAGGAGCCTGACCTGCGCATCCTGGTAGGCATGGCGAGCCAGCCACGCATCACGCAGCGCGCCAAAGCCCGCCGTAGCGAAGGTTTCCAGCGTCGCGCGCAGCTCGACGAGCAACGCGGCGAGCAAAGTATTGGGATCGACGGAGGCATCGAGCGCGGCGCTGTGCGCGCGCAATTCGTCCGGCAACGCTGCAGGCAGCCGCAGGTTGAGGCCGATGCCGATCACCGCGGCATGTGGCGCTCCCGGCACCAATTCGACGAGGATGCCGGCGAGCTTCCTGCCGTCCTTCAAAACGTCGTTGGGCCATTTCAGTGCCGTCTCGCCAGCGCCGATTTTCGCCAATGCGTTCGTCACCGCCACGCCGGCGGCCAGCGACAAGCCCAGCGGCGGCGTCGCCGGGGCGAAACGCCATAACAGCGAAAACGTCAGACTGTCGCCGGGGGTGGAATGCCAGAGACGTCCGTGCCTGCCGCGACCGGCTGTTTGCGCTTCGGCGATCACGACCGTGCCCGAGGGCGCGCCGCGTTCGGCGCGGGCGAGCAGCCACAGATTGGTCGAATCACATTCGGCAAGCAGCTCGACATCGAAGCGGCAGGCTTCGGCGCCGAGCGCGTCGACGATGGCGGTCAGATCGAGCATGCCGCGACTATACCTTGGCACTTCCCTCGTCGAGTCCCAATTCCTGAATCTTGCGCGTGAGCGTATTGCGGCCGATGCCGAGCAGCTGCGCCGCCTCTGCCCGCCGTCCGCCGGCCGCGGTCAGGGCCCGCTTGATCAGCGTCGCCTCGAAAGCCTGACCGAGTCGCTCCCAGACGGCACCCGGCTCTCTAGCCAGGTGCAAGTCGGCTGCCACAGCCAGTTGCGCCAGCCAGTCGGCGCCGGAAGTCGCCTGAGGCGCCGCGCGCATTTCCGCCGGCAAATCGTCGATTTCGATGGTCTGCCCCGGCGCCATCACGGTGAGCCAGTGGCACAGGTTTTCGAGCTGCCGGACGTTGCCCGGCCAGGGCGCGGCCTGCAAAAACCGTAGCGCGGCATCGGACAGCCGCTTGGGTTCGACGCCGAGTTCCCGTGCGCTCGCCGCGAGGAAATGACGCGCCAGCAGAGGAATATCCTCGCGCCGTTCGCGCAGCGGCGGCAGGCGTAGCCGAATGACGTTCAGGCGGTGGAACAGGTCCTCGCGGAACAGGCCCGCCTTGACGCGCGCCTCGAGGTCCTGATGGGTCGCGGCGATGATGCGCACATTGGCGCGCAGCGGCTGGTGGCCGCCGACGCGATAGAACTGGCCGTCGGAGAGCACGCGCAACAGCCGCGTCTGCAATTCCGCCGGCATGTCGCCGATTTCGTCGAGGAACAACGTGCCGCCCGCTGCCTCCTCGAAGCGGCCGTGGCGCAAGG
>JBKBOI010000201.1:0-2587 GCA_046294935.1 Rhodocyclaceae bacterium | reverse complement strand
TGCGCTCGTCGCTGGACTTGAGCGCCGCCGCTGCGTCGTCGGCCAGCCCGCCCGCCTTCAGCAGCCCCTCGTTGGTCACGCGGTTGATTTCCGCGTTGCTGTCCACGTCCAGGCTGCCGCCGAGCTGGCCGGCGCGCGCCAGGCCAAATCGGTTCTGGCGCTGCGCCAGCGCGGCCTGCCTGGCTTTCAGTGCAGCGAGCAGCGCGTCGAGCTCGGATTCGCCTTGCAACTGGCGCAGGTTCTGCGTGTTCGGCGAGGAAACGTTGACGGTGACGTAGCTGGCATGGGGGTAGGCCTTTTCAAGGCAGGTCAGATAGTCATCGACTGCGCGCTCGATCGGCGTGTCGGCGTTCTTGCCGATGTTGATGCCGAGGATGCCTTTGTATTTCGCCGCCTTGACGTTGCCGATCAGCGCGTCGATGCCGTGATTGTTGAAGCCCATGCGGTTGATGATGCCCTCGACCTCGGGTAGGCGAAAGAGGCGCGGCTTCGGGTTGCCCGGCTGTGGGCGCGGCGTGACGGTGCCGACCTCGAGGAATCCGAAGCCCCAGCCGGCCAGTCCATCGATCGCTTCGCCATTCTTGTCGAGGCCGGCGGCCAGCCCGATGCGGTTGGGAAAGGTAAGCCCCATCGATGTGACCGGCGTGTCGGGCAAGGGCCCCTTGGCGGGCAGTAGCACGCCAGCGGCGCGTAGACCGGCGATGGAAAGCTCATGCGCGGTTTCGGGATCGAGGGCGAGGACGAAAGGCTTGATCAGGCAGTATGGGATCATGAGGGGGTGTGTGCGTCGTCGAGGCGCAGCCAACGGCCGTCGCGCAGCACTTCGAACGGCCGGAACCGCGATTTGTAGGACATCTTGCGGCTGTTTTCGATCCAGTAGCCCAGATACAGATGGGAAAGGCCGAGATGCCGGCATAGGTCGATCTGCCAGAGGATCGCATAGATGCCGTAACTGGCGGAGGGCGTCTGAGGATCGTAAAACGTATAGACCGCCGACAGACCGTTGTCGAGCACATCGATGATGCTGACGATGCGCAAGGTTTTCCCTTCGCGGAACTCGACCAGCAGGCTGTCGACGGGGGTCTGCAGCAGGAACTGGGCATACTGCTCGCGGTCGTCGTCGTCCATGCCGCCGCCGGCGTGGCGCAGCTGCTGGTAGCGCTGGTAGAGCACGTAGTGTTCCTCGCAAAACGCCAAGGAACGTTCGTGGGCGAGCAGATTGGCGTGACGCAGCTTGATGCGGCGCTGGCTGCGGTTGGGGCGGAATTCCGCGACCGGGATGCGCAGCGGCATGCATTCGCGACAGTTGTCACACCAGGGGCGATAGGTGAAGAGCCCGCTGCGGCGAAAGCCGCGCTCGACCAGCTCGCTGTAGATTCCGGTATCGATCATCTGAGGAGGGGCGGCCACTTGCGAGCGGGCGATGCGGCCGGGCAGATAGGAGCAGCCATAGGACGCGGTGGCATAGAACTGCAGCAGCGAAAAAGGCGGCAGATCGCGCAAGTGGGTCATGCCGGACGCCTCCGGAAACACCCGTCGATGGCATTCTCTGGCCAGCGGCCAGGCGGCTTACCGCCATCGACCAGCGTTGCGAGTCGGGCGACGAATACGTCGCGGGGAATCGGCCGGGCGCCGAGCGAGAGAAGGTGCGCGGTTTCCATCTGGCAGTCGATCATGCCGAAATTATGCTCCAGCAAGTAGCGGCACAGGTGGGCGAGCGCGATTTTCGAGGCATCTTTGACGTGGGAGAACATCGATTCGCCGAAGAACGCACGGCCCAACGCCACGCCATAGAGTCCGCCGACCAACTTGCCATCGCGCCAGGTTTCGACGCTGTGCGCATAGCCCAGCGCATGCAGGCGGCAGTAGGCTTTACGCATCTCGGCGGTGATCCAGGTGCCTTGTTGTCCGGGGCGAGGTGTGGTGGCGCAGGCATGGATGACCCTGTCGAAGGCGGAATCGAGCCTGAGCTGATAGTCTGCGTTGCGCAATGTCTTGGCGAGCGAGCGGGAAATCTTCAGCTCGGCCGGGAACAGCACCATGCGTGGATCGGGGCTCCACCACAAGATCGGCTCACCGTTCGAAAACCAGGGAAATATTCCCTGCCGGTAGGCAGCGAGCAGCCGGGTGGGGGAGAGGTCGGCGCCGGCGGCGAGTAGGCCATTCGGCGCGGTGAGCGCCTCGCTGACGGGCGGGAAGGGATCGTCTGTGTCGAGCCAGCGAATCATGCGCGCTGGAAGGCGATCACATGCTCGACATCGAGCCGGATGCCGATCCGTTCGCCGATGGCGTGGTCATGATGCGAGGGCACGAGGGAGAGCACGCGCGTGCCGGAGGCCAGTTTCAGCGTGTAGAGGAATTCCGCGCCGCGAAAGGCTTTGGCGAGGATCTCGGCCTTGAGGCCCGAGGCGTCGTCATGCACGATGTCGTCGGGGCGCAGCAAGACTTCGACGGGACTGCCCGCCGGTAGCAACGCGCAGCTCGCACCATCGCACTCGGTGGCGAGCAGGCCGGACAAATGTCCCAGCTCCGTCTCGATGCGTCCGTCGGCGCTCACCGTGCCGGCGAGGAATGCGCCTTCGCCGAC
>JBKBOI010000200.1:0-2591 GCA_046294935.1 Rhodocyclaceae bacterium | reverse complement strand
TCGAGCAGATCATGGCCGACACCTTCGGCGAGGCGATGGTCGGCCAGATCGACCGCCTCGCCGATGCCGAGGATCACAACGTCTTTTTCGTCGACGATTCGGCCATCGCTCGCAAGAAGATCATCGAGGTGCTCGACAAAATGGGCGTCAAACACAAACATGCGCAAAACGGCAGGGAAGCCTGGACACGCCTATCCGGCATGGCCGCCCATGCCCAGCAGGCGGGCCATGACCTGAAGGACGAGATCAACCTGATCCTCGTCGATGCCGAGATGCCGGAAATGGACGGCTATGTGCTCACCAAGCACATCAAATCGGACAAGCGCTTCGCCGGTATCCCGGTCGTCATGCACTCCTCGTTGTCTTCCGCAGCCAACCGCGCGATGGGCAAGGCTGTCGGCGTCGATGCCTATGTCGCCAAGTTCGATTCCGAAGCGCTCGCCGACACCATGCGCCCGCTATTGCTCAAGTCGCGTGCCAGCCGACCGTAAATCATCGAGTTGCCACGGAGAATCGTTTTCATGCCAGCAGATCCAAGCAAAATCAAGTTTCTCGTCGTCGATGATTTTTCGACGATGCGCCGCATCGTCAGAAACCTCCTCAAGGAGTTGGGCTTCACCAACGTCGAGGAGGCCGAGGATGGGGCGGTGGCGTGGCAGAAGCTGCAAGGCGGCGGATTCGATTTCGTCGTCACCGACTGGAACATGCCGAACATGGATGGTCTGACGCTGCTGCAGACGATTCGCGCCAATCCGGCCACCAAGACGCTACCGGTGCTGATGATCACCGCCGAGGCGAAGAAGGAGAACATCATCGCCGCGGCCCAGGCGGGCGCTTCCGGTTACATCGTCAAACCCTTCACTGCGGCGACGTTGAACGAAAAGCTCAACAAGATTTTCGAAAAGCTCGGATGGTGAGAAATGGCTAGGCCGATCAAATTCGACGAATCCGGCGATTCAGCCGATTTGCAGGCACTGTTCGACAGCATCGCTGCTGCTTCGGTGCCCCAGACCGCGGTGATCCCCGAGCCGGATGCCTCCGGCGATTCCGATGAACTGCAGGCCCTGTTCGACAGCGTCGCCGCGCAGGTCGAGGCTGCTACATCCGCGTCCGAGGCCGGCCCGACGGAAGCCATGGGCGAGGACACAGCGGTATTCAACCGCCTCGGCCACCTCGCCCGCAAGCTGCACGACTCGCTGCGCGAGCTCGGCCTCGACAAAGCCCTCGAAGCAACCGCCCGGCAGATTCCGGACGCGCAAGGGCGCCTGCATTACATCGCCCAGATGACCGAGCAGGCCGCCTCGAAGGTGCTCAATGCCTGCGACATCGCTAAGCCGGCACAAGACGAGCTCGCCGCGGCCAGCAAGGCGCTCTTCGCGCGCTGGGAGAAGATGTTCGCCAACCAGCTCTCGGTCGAGGAATTCAAGCAGCTGGCGGCCGACACGCGCGGCTTCTTCGCCGCCGCGCCGGAGAAAATGGCGCTGGTCAATGCCCAGCTCAATGAGATCATGTTGGCGCAGGATTTCCAGGATCTGACCGGGCAGGTGATCAAGAAGGTCGTCGACATCGTACAGAACGTCGAGGCGCAGCTCCTGCAGCTCTTGATCGAGACGATGCCGGCGGAAAAACGTGCGGCGGCGCCGGAAGGGCTGATGAATGGCCCCGTCATCGACGGCGAAGGACGCAGCGACGTGGTGACCAGTCAGCAACAGGTGGATGATCTGCTCGAAAGCCTGGGCTTCTGAAGAAAGGAACGGTCATGAGTGACTTTGCCGGCATGGAAGACCTGTTGCAGGATTTCCTGGTCGAAGCGACCGACCTGCTTTCCGGGGTCGACAACAAGCTCGTGGAGCTCGAAAAGAACCCCCGGGACATCGGCCTGCTCAACGACATCTTTCGCGGCTTCCATACCATCAAGGGCGGTGCCGGCTTTCTGAATGCCACCGAGCTGGTGACACTGTGCCATCTCACCGAAAACCTGTTCGACAAGCTCCGGAACAACGAGCTCGAGGTGACGAAGGAGATCATGGACGTCATTCTCGCCGCCACCGCCGCCGTGCGCGAGATGTTCGGCCACCTGGAAAGCGGCATGCAGCCGCCGCCAGCCGATGCCCAGCTGATCGCCCACCTGAAGGCCGCCTTGGCCGGCCAACTCACTGCCCCGGCCGCCGCCGCACCGGCGCCGGCCGCGCCAGCCGCGGTGGCGCCGACCCCGGCCGCGCCGGCCAGCGGGCCCGACTGGGACAAGTTCTACGGTGCGGTGGCGGTGGCCTCCGCCGTCCCGCCGGCGCCGACTGCGACCGAACCCGTCATGCATACCGCGGTCGCCGGGCAGACGCCGGAAGCGATCATCGAGCATGCGCTGGGCCGCCGCGCAACCGACAAGCCCGGCGCGATCGCCGCTCCCACCGGCCGGCGTGCCGACGAAAAAGCGCGCGACACCACGATCCGCGTCGATACCGCCCGGCTCGACCAGGTGCTCAATCTTTCAGGCGAGATCGGCCTGACCAAGAACCGGCTGAACGCGCTGCGTTGCGACATCATCAACGGCCGCACCGATACCGACACCCTGCATGCGCTCGACCAGGCGG
>JBKBOI010000199.1:0-2628 GCA_046294935.1 Rhodocyclaceae bacterium | reverse complement strand
CTGAGCGAGGTCAGCGCCGCCTATTTCGAGGCGCGCCGCAAGGCTCCAGGCCGCAGCCATGAAGCCGCGATGAAGGCCTTGGGCCAGTAGAACACGCCCGCAGGGTCATGGTTACAATCGTGCCATGACCTCCCACTCCGAAGCCGAGCACCGACGCCTGCGCCTGATCGCCCTCGCGGTGGTCGTGGCCGCCTATGTGCTGTCGTTCTTCCAGCGCTTCGCGCCAGCCGGCATCGCGCCGGATCTCGCCGCGAGCTTCCAGACCTCGGCCGCCTCGCTGGGCGTGCTGGCGG
The DNA here is from genome assembly GCA_046294935.1 of Rhodocyclaceae bacterium. Lineage (GTDB taxonomy): Bacteria > Pseudomonadota > Gammaproteobacteria > Burkholderiales > Rhodocyclaceae > Sulfuricystis. Next base: position 2,335 of record JBKBOI010000199.1, on the reverse strand, counting down.
CGACTTATTTTTACGTCTATACGGTCATGCAGGTGCCGACCGGCATCCTGGTCGATACCCTCGGGCCGCGCCGCATCCTGCTGATCGGCGGCCTCGTCGCAGGAGGTGGCAGCCTGTTGTTCGGCCTGGCGCAAAGCCTGGATGGGGCACTCGTCGGCCGCACGCTGGTGGGCTTGGGCGTCTCGGTGGTATTCATCGCGATGCTCAAATTCATCGCCGTCTGGTTCGAGGAGCGGCGCTTCGCCAGCGTGGTCGGCGCTTCGATGCTGATCGGTAATTTCGGTTCGGTGCTGGCCGGCTCGCCGCTTTCCTGGCTGGCGCAGCAGTTCGGCTGGCGCAGCGCGTTCGTCGGCGTCGGCCTGGTTTCGCTGGTGCTCGGCGTGCTGGCCTGGCTGCTGGTGCGCGACCGGCCACCGACGGCAGGGGGGGCCGTCCTGAAGCCGCCGACTTCCGGCGCCGTCTTGCCCGAACGACCCGGATTCGATCGAACCGTGATCCTCACCGGCCTGATGCGCGTGGTGAAAAACCGCGCCACCTGGCCGGCCGCCTTCGTCAATGCCGGGCTCTCGGGCAGCTTCTTCGCCTTCGGCGGCCTGTGGGCGATGCCTTTCCTCACGCAGGGGATGGGGCTGACGCGCGATGCCGCCAGCGCGCATCTGTCACTCTATTTCGCGGGCTTTGCGGTTGGCTGCCTAGCTGTAGGCATGGTTTCCGACCGCATGCGGCGCAGAAAGCCCGTGGTCATCGTCAGTTCGGCCATCGTCGCGCTGATCTGGCCGATCTGGCTGTCGGGGCTTGCATTACCGCTCATCACAACCTATCTGTTGTTCGGACTGATGGGCCTGATGACGGCGAGTTTCACCCTCTCCTGGGCCTGCGCCAAGGAAGTGAATCCGCCGGCGTTGTCGGGGATGTCCACGTCCGTGGCGAACATGGGAGGGTTCCTGATGGGGGCGTTGCTGCAGCCGGCGGTGGGCTGGGTCATGGATCAGCGCTGGAGTGGGGCGATGGCCAACGGCGTCAGGCTCTACGCGCCGGAAGATTACCGCTGGGGTCTGCTGCTGATCGCCGCTGCCGCGTGGCTCGGAGCGCTTGCCGCGTGGTTCGTGCGCGAGACGCACTGCCACAACATTTGGCAGGAAATCGACAAGGAGCAAGCATGAAAGGCATCATCCTGTTCGGCCACGGCGCACGCAATGCCGAGTACGTGGCGCCATTCCATCGCATCCGCGCCAGCGTCGAGGCTTTGCAGCCCGGCGTGCCGGTCGAGATCGGTTTTCTCGAGCTCACCCAGCCGCCGCTGGAAGCGAGCATCGAGGCGCTGGTCTCGCGCGGCGTGAAGCAAATCCGCATCGTGCCGATCTTCTTCGCGCCGGGACGCCATGTGCTCAAGGACCTGCCGCAGCTGCTGGCGAACGCGATGGAGCGTTTCCCCGGCACCGAGTTCGAGGTCGCCGACTGCGTCGGAGAAGTGGAGTCGGTGATCGCGGCGATGGCCGCCCATGCCGTAGCCGGTGCTTGAACCTCGTTTATTAGTATATACTTATATACTCTATGAAAACGATCTCCTTACCCCGACATGGAAAGCCGTGGCTTATGCTGGCGGCGTTTTGCATTGTGCTGCCCGCCTGGGCGCAGACGCGCGTGGTCGAGCTGCGCGAAGTCCAATTGACCCTACCGGCCGAGGCAGTGATCGAGGCGACGAGGCAGGCGGTCGTCGCCACCCAGGTTTCCGGACGCATCGTCGAAGTCAAGGTCGAGGCAGGCCAGAAGGTGGCCGCTGGCCAGCTGTTGATGCGCATCGATGCGCGTGAGGCGGCCGAGAACGTCGCCGCGGCGAAGGCGCAGCTGGCCCAGGCCGAAGCGAATTACCAGCGCACGCAGAACCTCTTCCGGCAGAAATTCGTCAGCCAGGCCGCGCTCGATGCGGCCGAGGCACAGTTGAAGTCCGCGCGTGCGCAGGCCGCCGCGGCAGGCGCCGGCGCCTCGCATGCGGTGGTGACGGCGCCGATCGGCGGCATCGTCGCGCGGCGCCATGCCGAGCTGGGTGACCTGGCGATGCCTGGCAAGCCGCTCGTCACGGTGTTCGACCCGAAGGGCCTGCGCGCGGTGGCGAGCATTCCCCAATACAAACTTAAGGACGCGCAGGCGGCGAAGCTCGCACGCGTCGAATTCCCCGAAAGTCGGCGCATGTGGGACGGCACGAAGATCGAGATCCTGCCGACGATCGACACGCAAAGCCACACGGCGATGGCACGCGTCTATCTGGCGGAAAGTGAAGGGCTCGTGCCGGGCATGGCGGCGCGCGTGCATTTCGTCGTCGGCCAGGCGAAGA
>JBKBOI010000198.1:0-2630 GCA_046294935.1 Rhodocyclaceae bacterium | reverse complement strand
CGGCGGCGACGAGTTTTTCCCAGACGCCGGGTGCTTGCGCGGCAGGCAGCGCGATCTCGAAGCCATCCTCGCCGGTGTAGCCGGTGCGGGCGATCAGCCAGTCGTTCCATGCCGCGGCTTGAAACACGCCCAGTCCTTCGCTCACGGCGCGGCTTTCGGGAAAGGCTTGCCAGAAGCGTTCGCGTGCCTGCGGGCCCTGGATGGCGATCATCGCCAGATCGCGGCGCGGCGTCAGGCTGACATTGAAATTCGCCGCCTGCGCCTGCATCCAGGCCAGATCCTTGGTTGCCGTGCCGGCATTGACGACGATGCGGTATTTCGATTCGACGAAGAAATAGACGATCAGGTCATCGATGACGCCACCGTCGTCCTTGAGCATGCAGGAATAGAGCGCCTTGCCGGGCGTGGCGAGCTTCGCCACATCATTGGCGAGCAGGCGGCGCAAGAAGGGCTTGGCCTCGCAGCCGGTCAGATCGATCGTCAGCATGTGCGAGACATCGAAGAGGCCGGCATCGCGGCGCACGGCGTGGTGTTCCTCGATTTGCGAACCGTAGTGGATCGCCATTTCCCAGCCGGCGAAATCGACCATCTTGGCGCCGGCGGCGAGATGGGTGTCATAAAGAGGCGTTTTCTGGATCATGGGTTCAAATCGCGGCGGCAACAGTCCGCCCAACAATTGGGGGTTTCATACAGACGCACCCGTTCGAGGCGCAAATGGTTGCCGTAGATATCCCGATAAAGCGGGTCGAGAATCTCGAAGGCGCGGCGCGCAAGGTTATCGACAGTCGGCACGCAATCGAGCACCACGGTCTTGTGGCCGGGCAGCGAGGCAAGGAAGTCGACGACGCGCGTATCGCCGGCGAAGACGAGGAAGGCGTGATCCCAGGTTTCGACGAGATGCTGCATGGCGATGCGCTTTACTTCGGAGAAGTCCATCACCATGCCGGTGTCGGGTCGCCCGGCGGCCTCGATCACCTCGCCTGCGAGCGTGATCTCGATCGCATAGCGATGGCCGTGCAGGTGGCGGCACTGGCTTTGGTGGTCGGGAATGCGGTGCCCGGCGTCGAACTCCAGGCGGCGGGTGATCTGCATGGGAATGAGTGCGAGGCGGCGAGCTACGAAGTATAGTCCCGCCATGTTCAGACTCAGCATACAGAATCATAGCCGCGACAGTGCCGGTATGACCTACGTCTATCCGGTTGTCTCGCGCCGCGCCGGTGGCGTCTCGGTCGGCATCAACCTCAATCCGAACAACGCCTGCAACTGGCGCTGCATCTATTGCCAGGTGCCGAATCTGAAGCGCGGCAGCCCGCCGCCGATCGACCTCGAAAGACTGGAGCGTGAATTGCGAAAGATGCTGAGACAGCTCTTTCGCGGCGACTATCTTGAACGCCAGGCGCCGCCGGAAGCGCGGCGCGTCGTCGATGTCGCGTTTTCCGGCAACGGCGAGCCGACCAGCGCGACCGAGTTCCCGGCCGCAGTCGAACTGGCCGCACGGGTCATCGGCGAGTTCGGCCTGGCAAAGCCGCCACGGCTGCGACTGATCACCAACGGCAGCCTGCTGGATCGTAAGAGAGTACAGCAGGCAATCACAGCGCTGAGCGCACGCAACGGCGAGGTCTGGTTCAAGCTTGATGCCGCCGGCAGCGCAGCGATGCGGCGCATCAACGGCGTTGCCTATGCTGCCGAGACGGTGTTGCGCCGTCTGCGCCGCTGCGCCGCGCTTTGTCCGACCTGGGTGCAGACCTGTGTTTTCGCGCTCGATCATCAGCCACCGGCGGAAGAGGAGCTGGCGGCCTACCTCGAAATGCTGATGCACACCGCAAGCTGCCTGGCCGGCGTGCATCTGTATGGTCTCGCTCGGCCGTCGCAGCAAAGCGAAGCGCCACGTCTGGCGGCATTGCCCGCCGAGTGGCTGCAAGATTTCGCTCACAGGATTCGCGCGGCGACGGGGCTGACGGTGCGCGTCAGCCCCTGAAGCCAGAGGCTCAGCCCTTGCGGCTGGCGCGAGCTTCCTTCTTGAGCTCCTTGAAAAGGTCGGGCTTGTTTGCCTTCAGATACTCGATGACCTCCCAGTCCTCCTTTTTGATCCTGGTGATGTCGATTTGCTCGACATGCACGAGGCGTAACAGGTGCTGAACGGGGCGCGGCATGTTGCGACCGCTCTCATAACGCGAGCCGCCGCTTTGCGTCACACCGAGCTTCGACCAGAACTACTGCTGGTTCAGACCAAGTTTGCGGCGAATCTCGCGGGCGTCGATTTTTTCCGTGGCTTTCATGGCATCTTCCTCTTTTGGAGTCTTACTTTGGGTTGAAGAAGGTAGTTCCGGTCCTACGACTGAAGTCATAGTGCGCTAATCATGGATATTTGCTCGCCATACAAGCGGCATGTGTTCAAAGCTGCCCAAGCTTGATCGCTTCGGATAGAATGCGCTTCTTTCGAAGCTTGGATCGAACATGGCACTGATCGTTCAGAAATATGGCGGCACCTCGGTGGGCTCTCCGGAGCGCATCCGGGCCGTTGCGCGCCGCGTCAAGCGCTGGAAAGAAGAGCCTGAATCCGTGTTCTTTTGTCGTAGATCAAGCACAACATATTGATTCTTTGAGATAATGCTGCATCGTCACGCATC
>JBKBOI010000197.1:0-2630 GCA_046294935.1 Rhodocyclaceae bacterium | reverse complement strand
CGACACAAAAAGAGCGCCTCGCCCGCTGGCTCGAGCTGTGGCAGCACGCGCTGCCCAGAAAGCGCGGCAAGCCGGGGCCCGGCGATTGGGAAGCAGCGATCGAGCGCTTTCTCGCCGCGTTGAAAGCCGAACTCGACGGCGCGCGGCTTTCATGGTGGGCGCGCATCCGCATGCTCAACGCCCTGCAAAAAGCCCTCGCCGCGCAGGGCGTGCCGGGCGAGGCATTGCGTCCCTTGCTGCTGGCAATCATCCTGCGCGTCTATCTCGCCTGACCGCGATGGTGCTGCCGCGCTGGTTTTGCCGGTATTTCGGTCTGGCGGGGCAACCAGAAGCGCTGCCCTCGATCGAGCGCCAGGGCGACGAGCGTCTGCTGCTTCACGTCGGTTGTGGCCAACAAACCCTGGACGACTTGCCGACCGGCTTCCACGAGGGTTTCCGTGAAATCCGCGTCGACCTGGATCCCGACGCCAGACCCGATCTGATCACCTCATTCACCGACCTGTCCGCCATCCCCGACGCCAGCATCGATGCGATCTTCAGCTCACACACCATCGAGCATCTCTACTGGTTCGAGGTGCCACGGGCGCTCGCCGAATGCCGGCGCGTGCTGCGTTCCGACGGCTTGCTGGTGATCACCTGCCCCGATTTGCAGTCTGCCGCCGCCATGATCGCGGAAGACCGCATCGACGCAGTCGCCTACCACTCTCCCGCCGGACCGATCACGCCTTTCGACATCGTTTATAGCTACCGCCCCTTCGTCCAGATGGCGCCGCAGACGATGAGCCACAAATGCGGCTTCACGTTGCGCACCTTGTCGGAGGCCGTGCGCGACGCCGGATTCCAGTCGTTCATCGGCCATCGACGGGCGCAGCTCTTCGATTTGTGGCTGCTCGCCCGTCCCGCCCCGACGCCAGAGCAGGAATTGAGCGAACTGGCGGCCCGTTTCCTCGCTGCCCCGACATCGGCATGACTTGGGTGCGCAGGCTGCTGGGGCGCTGGAGCGCCCCTGACGCTTCGTTGCATCGAACAAAGTGGTGGCTCAAGCCGCTCGGACGCTGGGGCGCGGAATACTTCTACCTGGCCGCCGTCAAGCAGAAGGCTGCTGCCGGCGATCCCGAAGCCGCGCAAGAACTCGCGCGCGAGGCCTTGGCCCGCGGCGAAATCGATGCGGCCGAGCGGCTGATCCGCAAGGCATTGGCCGCCCAGCCCGCCAACGCGAGCCATCTCGTGACGTTGGCGGCGGTGCTGCGCCGCCGCGAGGACATGACGGCAGCGCGGGAAGCCTTGCAACGAGCCTTGGCTGTGGCGCCCGGCCATGCCCGCGCATTGACCAACCTTGCCGAAATCGACCTGCTGCAAGGCGACGCCGCCGCGGCCCTGGCCAAACTCGATGCGGCACTCGCCGCCGAGCCCGGCTTGCTCCCGGCGCAGGTCAACCGCGTCGCCGCGTTGAGCGAGCTTGGCCGCCACGAAGAAGCGCGCGCGTTGGGCGAAAAACTGCTCGCCAGGCATGGCGAACACCCCGAACTGCTGCTCAATACCGCCAATGCCCTGCTGCAGCTCGGTCGCGGCCGCAAAGCCGCGGAATTGCTCCGCAAGGCGCTCACGGCACGGCCGAATTTCCCCGAAGCATCCTATCTGCTCGCAGTGCTGGTGGGCGATTTCTGGGCCTTGTATCCGGCACTCGACTACCTGGAAAAGCGCCTCGCGCGCGAGGGGGAATCCCTGAGTCTCTTGAACGTCCTAGCCAGCGGCCACCAGGCCGCGGGCAATCTTTCCCGCGCCCGCGAAATCGCCATCCGCATGCTCGAGCGCGAGCCCGGCCACGTCAATGCCATGATGTTGCTGGCAAGTTGCAGCTCGAGCTGTGGCCACGCGGAAATCGCCGATCGCTTCTATGGCGACCTGTTTCGCCGTTCCAACGATCTCGCCGGCATGGCCTCGAACTGGCTGTTCGAGGGCAATTACCTGCCGCACCTGCCCCCCGAAGCGCTCTACGCGCGCCACCGCGACTGGGCACGGCGCTACGAATCCTCTCCGCCCAACGGCCAACCCCTTGCGCGCCGCCACTTGGGCCCGTTGCGCATCGGCTATGTCTCGGGCGATCTGTGCCGCCATCCGGTAGGCCAACTGCTGCTGCAGATCATCCTGCAGCATGACCGCTCGGCCTTTCGCACGATCGCCTTCTCGACTACCTTGCGCGAAGACGACATGACGCTCACGCTGAAAGACGCCTTTCATGCCTGGCACGACGTCTTCGACGACGACGACGCGCTGATGAAGCTCATCCAGAAGGAAGAGATCGACATCCTCGTCGACCTGGCCGGACATACGGCTTTCCATCGCCTCACCGTCTTCGCCCGCCGCGCCGCACCCGTGCAAGTGAGCTGGATCGGGTATTTCCATTCCACTGGTCTCGATCAGATCGATTACCTGCTCACCGATCCTCATACCTCGCCGGTCGAGGTGGGGCAGTTTTTCAGCGAAACGCCGATCTATCTCGGCAGCACACGTTTTTGCTTTTTCCCGCCGCGCTACGCGCCCGACGTCGCGCCACCCCCCAGCGCCCGCGGCCAGCCCTTCACCTTTGGCTGCTTCAACCGGCTGGCCAAACTCAATGACGAAGTGAT
>JBKBOI010000196.1:0-2643 GCA_046294935.1 Rhodocyclaceae bacterium | reverse complement strand
GTGATCGACGGCGGCGGCAACCGCACTGAAATGGACCGCCGGCTCTATGGGCTGGCCGATCTGGTGCTATTGCCGTTCCGCGATTCGCATGAAGACATCCGTACCGTGATCCGCGATCTCGAAGCCTTTCCGCGCGCCTACGCTGTGCCGACCCAGTGGCCAACCAATGCCTGGCAGCGTGAAGCCGCCGAAAGAACCGTCGCCGAGCTGTTGGCTCCTTATCGCGACCGTATCCTCGACCCAGTGTTCAGCCTATCGGCCAGCAAGCTGCTGCTGCAGAAGCAGATCCCCGTCAACCTGCCGACGCCGCTGACGAATGCTTGCCGCGCCATCGCGCATCAGGTCATCGACCTGCTGCAACTCCCGGTGGAAGACGTCTCGCCCGCGCGGGGCATCGATTGCTACGCGGCGAACGCGCCTCGACACACCGCTGCCGCGGCCTGAGCCCGCTCAATTTTTTCCTTGCGCGACCAGCAATGCCTGGGAGCGGTTGCTGACCCCCAGCGCCTTGAAAATGGCGGAGACGTGGATCTTCACCGTGCCCTCGGTCACACCGAGCAGGTCGGCGATCTCGCGGTTGGTCTTGCCCTCGGCGAGCAGTTCGAGCACACGAGCCTGGCTCTTGGTCAGGCCGTAGCGCTCGGCCACGGTGCGGGCGCGCTTCCTCTTGCCTGAAATGTTGCGGTATTCGGGCGGCAGCCAGATCTCGCCATTCAATACTTCGCGCAAGGCGCCGAGCAGCACTTCGGTCGGGCTCGCCTTGGAGACGAAGCCCGCCGCCCCGCCCTTCATCGCCTTCGTCACCGTGTCGGCATCATCCAGGGCCGAGAGGATCACCACCGGGATGTGCGGGTAGCGCTTGCGTAGCACACCCAAGAAGGCGAGCCCCCCCGTGCCCGGCAACATCAGATCGAGCAGCGCAAGATCGAAATCGTCGTTCTGCTCGATGAGCCGCATGGCCTCGTTTGCATCACGAGCGCCGAGAATCTCCAGCGGCCCGTCCTCGCCGCCCGATTCTTCCAGTGCCTTCAACGCCAGCAGCAGACCTTCGCGCACCAAGGCGTGATCTTCGATGACCAGAATCCGCAACTTACTACTCCCCGTTTCGATTGAGGTTATCATTGGACACGAATCATAAACCCGTCGAGGCCAGCGATGACGAATGCGTTTGATCCCAACCCCAACGATCCACTGGAATTCGTCAAGAACCTGTGGAGCAACATGGGGTTTCCCCTGCCGGGGATGGTCGCCCCCACCGTCGATACCGACGAGTTGGCCAAGCGCATCGCCGACTTGAAAGCGGTCGAGGGCTGGCTCGCGTCGAATCTCGATCTGCTGCGGATGACCATCCAGGGTCTCGAAATGCAACGCGCCACATTGCAGGCTTTCCAGCAGATGCGGCAGGTCTCGCAGGAAGCCTCCAAGGGAGCGGGAAAGACAACACCGCCGGCCAACCCATTTCTCGATCCTGCAGCCTGGCAGATGCCATGGGGGCTCATGAAGGCTGCCGCATCCCCAGCGCCGGATTCCCCAGCAGCGGCAGCGAGCGAGCCGCCTGGCAAGCCGAAACGCTCACGCCGGAAAAGCCAGCAGAGCGAGCCACAGCGGTAGCGTGATCATTCCCAACAGCGTGCTGGCCGAGATCAGCCAGGCGACGCGGGCACCGTCGCCACCCATTCGCTGCGCGAGGATATAGGCCGAAGACGCCGTCGGCAGCGCAGCAAAGGCCAACGCGATATCGAAATGCACGCCGGAAAGCCCGATCCAACGCGCGACCAGCCAGGCGATCAACGGCATCGCCAGCAGTTTCACTGCCAGAAAGTAAGCCGCCGCGCCACGGCCCTCGCGCCCGAGCGTGCCGCGCAACTTGAGCGCCGCCCCCACCGCCAGCAGGCCCAGCGCGATCGCCGCTTCGGCCAACCGGCCGAGGAACTGCCCCACTGGCGCCGGCACTGGCAGCCCGGCGAGATTCCAGGCCAGCGACACCAGCGTCGTCAGAAACAGCGGATTCTTCGCCAGCTCGCGCCATGCCGAGGTTTCGCCATGGCGCGCCAGCATACCGACCGCCGCCAGATTGGCGAATGGCACGAGGCTACCGACCACCAGCCCCATCGCCGCGATGCCGGCCGCGCCATGCAGCTTGGCCGCCACGGCCAATCCGATGTAGGAGTTGAAGCGGAAGGCGCACTGGAATTGCGAGGCGAAGGAAATCGGCGTGATCGGGAACAGCGGGCGCGCGACGAACGCCAGCCCCATCGCCCCCGCCATCGCCGCCAGACCGGCGCCGATCGAGGGCACGGCCGAAAAGGTCAGCGGGGTCTTGGTGAGTGCATTGAACAATAGCGCCGGAAACAGCACGAAGTAGACGAGCTTTTCGACGCCCGTCCAAAAATGGTCGCCCAGCGCCATCCAGCGCCGTAGCGCGTATCCGAGCAGGATCAGCGCGAAATCGGGCAGTAGCGTCAGCGCGGTGTGCATGCCGCCCCGTTCAAATCACGCCGGTGGTGCGCAATGCCTCGATCTCGGCACCCGTGTAACCCGCCTCGTACGGCGGTGCCGTTCCGTCAGCGCCGACTTTGGGCGCCGGCGAACACACACTGGAATCCAGTCCGCTCATCTTCAATGATGGCGCAAAACGCTTGA
>JBKBOI010000195.1:0-2663 GCA_046294935.1 Rhodocyclaceae bacterium | reverse complement strand
GTGCTTGCGGTCGTATTCGTAGCGCATGCCGAGAGACCAGCCGGCCTCATTCTGGATCGGCACCCATTTGATGGCGATGCCGGTGCCATGCATTTTGATGGAGGGATCGGAGTCGCGATCAGTTTCGCGCGCAAAACTCAGCCCGATCTCGAGGTTATCGATCAGGCCATAGCCAAGACCTAGTTCGGCACTGCGCGCTTCGTATTCCCGCGCGAACACTGCTTCAATTTTCTTGCCGCCTTGGCCGAGCGTGCCGGCATCATCGGTGGCCATCGGCCCTCGGCGGCGGCCGGCAGGGACAGGCAGGCGGCGGCCAGGAGCGAGGCAAAATGACCGGGTGACATTGAGTGGCAATGGACATGCATAGCTTAACTCCTTATAGGAAAAGAGGCTTTGGCTGGCTATGCACGGAGTGCAATGGCTGGCTGAAGATGGGTAGATTTGTATTACTTCGTCAGGATCAAACGATTCTGGCGTGTCAGGCGCAGGCGATAGATTTCCTGGCCATGGATGATGAGGATTTCCCTGCAGCCAGCGAAGAGCTTGCGGGTATCGATCTGCACGGCTTCCGGTTTCCCAGCTTCACGTTGTGAAGCCGGAGCGAGCAGGCGTTCATTTCCAGCCGACACGGTCATAGATCCTCTGCGCCGTCGCGACATGTCTTGCATATTCTGAAATCGGTAAGGCATCAGGCTTGAAGTCGCCGAGCGCGGCGAGCGCCGGATTGCCGGTTTTGACGTTGGGCACGGCGGGCCATTCGTTGTTGCCGTCGGCGAAGTGGCGTTGCGCTTCATCCGAGGCGAGATATTCGAGGAACTTCACCGCGGCTTCCTTGTGCGGGGCCGTCTTCAGCATGCCGCCGCCCGAGATGTTGAGGTGCGCACCGGTCGTCGCCTGATTGGGCCAGACGACACCGATGGCTTCGACGATCCTTTTGTCCTCGGGTTTGTTCGAGCGCATCAGGCGCGCGAGGTAGTAGGAGTTCGCGATCGTCACGCCGCACTCGCCGGCGGCCACCGCCTTGATCTGGTCGGTGTCGCCGCCCTTGGGCGGTCGCGCGAAATTGGCGACCACGCCTTTTGCCCACTCCTCGGCCTTCTGTTCGCCATGATGGGCAATCATCGCGGCCAGCAGCGAGAGATTGTAGGGATGCGATCCCGAGCGGCTGCAGACCTGACCCTTCAGCTTCGGCTTGGCCAGATCTTCGTATTGCTTTACGTCGTCGGGGCTGAGGGCGGCCTTGTTGTAGAGGATGATTCGGGCGCGGGTCGAAAAGGCGAACCAGGTGGATGAGCGCAGATGGGCGGGAATGCGTTCTTCGAGCACTTTCGACTTGACCGGTGCGAACAGGCCGAGATCGTCGGCCCGAGCGAGCCGCGCGGCATCGACTGTGATGAATACGTCTGCGGGGCTCTGTGTGCCTTCGTTGCGGATGCGTTCGAGCAACTCGTCTTCTTTCGCTTCGATACGCTTGATCTTGATGCCGGTCTGCTTGGTGAAGTCGGCATAGAGCGCCTCGTCGGTCTGGTAGTGGCGAGCGGTGTAGAGATTCAACTCTTCGTTCGCGGTTTGTGCTGAGGAGGCGCCGCCGAGCGCCATGATGAAGATGGCTATCTGTGGGGTGATACGCATCTTGAAGGCTCCTGTCGGATGGGTTACGAAATGAGAACTATTATCAATAACTGGGAGATTGTCGTCAACGGGTAGTCGCTGATCGCATTCGCCATGGGGCGCTGGCTATAATCGATCGCACGAAATAAAGCGGAGTGGAGCATGAGCTTCAAGGCGTTCGTGATTCGGCAACAGGAAGGTAAGGTCGCGGCCGGTTTCGAGCAGATGGACGAGACGATGCTCGATCCGGGAGACGTGACGATCTCCGTTGCCTATTCCGGGGTCAATTACAAGGATGCGTTGGCCGCTACCGGCGCGGGCAAGATCATCCGGCGTTTTCCCTGCATCGGCGGCATCGACCTTGCCGGTGTGGTGATCGACAGCCAAAGCCCGAAATTCCGGCCGGGGGATCAAGTGCTCGCCACCAGCTATGACATCGGTGTCGCGCATCATGGTGGCTATGCCGAGATGGCGCGCCTTCCCGCCGATTGGGTTTACCCGCTGCCGGCGGGCATGAATCCACGCGAGGCGATGGCGCTGGGTACTGCGGGCTTCACTGCCGGTTTGGCGCTGATGCGCATGGAACACGAGGGTTTGCGTCCAGACAAGGGACCCGTGGTCGTTTCGGGCGCGACGGGCGGCGTGGGCAGCATCGCCGTCGAGATTCTCGCAAAATCCGGCTACGAGGTGCATGCGCTGACCGGCAAGGCCGATGCCACGAATTACCTCAAACGGCTCGGCGCTAAGGAAGTCATCCTGCGCTCCAGTCTCGACCTGACGAAGATCAGGCCGCTCGACAAGGCGACCTGGGCCGGCGCCGTGGATAACCTAGGTGGCGAAGTGCTGGCCTGGATGGCGAGCACGATGAAGCAGGGCGGCACGATCGCCAGCATTGGCCTGGCGGCCAGCATGGAACTCAAGACGACGGTGGCACCGTTCATCCTACGCGGCGTATCGTTGCTCGGCATCGATTCCGGTTACATTGGCGAGCCATGGCGCAGCGAGGTCTGGCGGCGCCTCGCCAGCGACTGGAAGCCGGAGAAGGTCATCAG
>JBKBOI010000194.1:0-2687 GCA_046294935.1 Rhodocyclaceae bacterium | reverse complement strand
CATCGAGCCGTGGCCGTTCGAGAGCACGAAGCGGTCGCGGTTGGCCCACTTGGGATTGGCCGGGTTGTGCTTGAGATGATGGTTCCACAGCACCTCGGCAATCTCGGCCATGCCCATCGGCGCGCCCGGATGGCCCGATTTGGCCTTTTCGACTGCGTCCATCGCCAAGGCGCGGATGGCACTGGTGAGGTTGTTGAAGACAGGGGGTTCGAAATCGCTGAATGTGGTGGACATGATGTTTTCCTCCCGGGGAAAACGCATAATTATGCGCGAGTTTCCCCTCGTTCGTGGTTTTTCGTATTCCGGTTCAGATCGCCAGCGCGCGGCGCTTGTTTTCCATCAGGCGCAGGATCATCGGCGTGAAGATCAGCTGCATCGCCAGCTCCATCTTGCCGCCAGGCACGACGATGACGTTCGGCCGCGACATGAAGGAATCATGAATCATCGACAGCAGATACGGGAAGTCGATGCCTTTCGGATTGGCAAAGCGGATCACCACGAAGCTTTCATCGGGAGATGGGATGTCTTGGGCGATGAAGGGGTTCGAGGTATCGACCGTCGGCACGCGCTGGAAGTTGACGTGCGTGCGGGAAAACTGCGGGCAGATGTAATTCACATAATCTGGCATGCGGCGCAGGATGGTGTCGACCACCGCTTCGGTCGAATAACCGCGCGCGCCTTTGTCGCGGATCAGCTTTTGGATCCATTCGAGGTTGATGATCGGCACCACGCCGACCAGCAAATCGGCATGCTGGGCGACATTCACCTTGTCGGTGACCACGGCGCCATGCAGCCCTTCATAGAACAACACATCGGAAGGTGGCAGATCCTGCCAGGGCGTGAAGGTGCCCGGCTCCTGACCCCAAGGCGCGGCTTCTTCGTGATTGTGCAGGTAGTAGCGGCGCTTGCCGGTACCGGTTTCGCCATATTGCTTGAAGAGTGCCTCGAGGAGCTCCAGTTCATTGGCGTCCGGGCCGAAATGGCTGAAGTGGTTGTTGCCTTTCTTGGCCTGCTCCGCGGCCACTTCCTTCATCTGCTTGCGATCATACTTGTGGAAAGAATCGCCCTCGATGATCGCCGCAGTGATCTTTTCGCGCCGGAATATGTGCTGGAACGATTTCGTGACCGTCGAAGTGCCCGCACCGGAAGAGCCGGTGATGGCGATGATGGGGTGCTTGACCGACATGTGCGTCTCCCAATGAAGTGAAAAGGATCCCTAGCGGAACAGGCTGCGCGTCGAGAACAACGGCATGTCGTAACTCTCCGTATCCTTGCCCTCGACGTATTCCTGGTGATAGCGATGGATGCGTTCTACCTCGTCCTTCGAGCCGAAGATGAACGGTGCCCGCTGATGCAATTCGGTTGGCTTGATGTCGAGAATGCGGTTGCGGCCAGTGATTGCGGCACCGCCTGCCTGTTCGATGATGAAGGCGATCGGGCTGGCCTCGTAGATCAGGCCCAAACGACCACCTTGCTCACGGGTACGCTCGTCGTGCGGATACAGGAACACGCCGCCGCGCGTGAGTATCCGGTAAGCCTCGGCCACCAAGGAGGCCACCCAGCGCATGCCGAAGTCTTTGCCACGCGGACCATCCTTGCCAGCCATGCATTCGTGCACGTAACGCCGAACCGGCGGCTCCCAATACTTTTCGTTCGACGCATTGATGGCGAATGTGGAGGCCTCCTGGGGAATGGTCATTTGCGGGTGGGTCAGCACGTATTCGCCAATCTCGCGATCGAGCGTGAAGCCATCGACACCATGACCAGTCGTGATGATCAGGCGGGTCGACGCGCCATACTGGACGATACCAGCGCAGACCAGATCCTTGCCGGGCTGAAGGAAGTCTTCGGCTTTCGCCTTATGCTTCGTGTCCGGCGCCCGCATGATGGAAAAGATCGTCCCGGACAGGAAATTGATGTCGAGGTTGCCGGAACCATTGAGAGGGTCGAATGCCAGCAGATACTTGCCACGCGGATGGGCGTGAGTGATGCCCTCCATGTCCTCGGAAGCCATCGCGGCGAGATGGCCCATGCTTTCACCGGCCCGCAGCATCACCTCGTTGGCCATCGCCTCGAGCTTGCGGTTGAGATCCTTGCCCGTGGCGATCAAGGCACCCTTGCTCACCTGGCTGGCGATGACCTTGCTCGCCGTCGCGATGTCGGTGATCAGGCCGGTCAAATCGCCCGTCGCACCTGGAATCTTCCGCTGCTGTTCATTCATGAACTGGGACAGCGTGATGCGTCCTGTCTGCATGTTCCCCTCCTAATCGTTGGCCGCCAGTGAAAACGATTTATTTTAGGTATCCGCCGGCCGAACTCTCCGCGCCCGAGAAAAATCCCCGCCCCCGCCAAAAGGTGGGAGCGGGGCAAACTGGCTAAACGCCAGAGGGAGTGGAGAAACGGCTTGCCGACGACTGCCCGGACCAGGCCAGCCCGAACAGGACGCCGTGCAGATGAACGGACTGTAAAGAACGTCACCCATAAGGACAAGTCACTTTTTCTTATGGTCTGAATAAGGCGAATGTCGTTGCAACGCAACAATCAAACATTCATCGCGTCAATGCGAGGTAGAGCATCGGCAGCTGTTCGGGCAGGCGTTCGACGCAATCCAGCACCCGCCAGCGGTTGCCGAAGATTTCGCGCACGTATTCGTCCCCCTTCGGATCGAGAGAAAGGCAGAAGGTGCT
>JBKBOI010000193.1:0-2713 GCA_046294935.1 Rhodocyclaceae bacterium | reverse complement strand
GAAGCAGGAACTGTTCGGCAGCGAGAATGCGCTGGGGCAAAGGATCCGCATCGGCGGCATGCAGTTTCGCATCGTCGGCGTGGTGGCGCCGAAGGGGCAGTTTCTTGGCATGGATCTCGACGACACGGTGTTCATCCCCGCCGCGCGGGCGCTCGAGCTCTACAACCGCGCAGGGCTGATGCGCATTCATCTCACCTACCGCGAAGGCCTGCGCACCGGCGAGGTCGCCGCGGCCGTAAAGTCGGCGCTGGCAAGACGGCACGGCCGCGAGGATTTCACGCTGACCACGCAGGAGGACATGCTCAAGACGCTCTCGAAGATCCTCAACGTGCTGACGATGGCCGTCGGCGCCTTGGGTGGCATCTCGCTCATGGTCGGCGCGGTGGGCATCGTCACGATTCAAACCATCGCGGTCTCCGAGCGCACCAACGAGATCGGCCTCATGAAAGCCTTGGGCGCCCGGCGGCAGACCATCCTCGGCATCTTCCTTTCCGAGGCGGTGACGCTTGCCGCCATCGGCGGCGTGCTCGGCCTCGGCTTGGGCATCGGCATCGCGCGGCTCGCGCATCTGGCGTTTCCAGCGCTGCCGGTGCAAACACCCGTGAGTTTCGTCTTGCTCGCCGAGGGCGTGGCCGTCATCATTGGCCTCGCGGCCGGCGTGCTACCGGCGTACCGCGCAGCAAAGCTCGATCCGGTGGCAGCGCTGCGGGCGGAGTGACCTTCAGTGCGCCTCGTCCCAGTTGGCTCCGACCCCGACTTCGACGACGAGCGGCACCGTGAGCCGCGCCACGTCGCCCATCAGTCTTGGCAGCGCCTCGCGCACCGCGGCAAGCTCGCTTTCCGGCACTTCGAGCACCAACTCGTCATGCACCTGGAGGATCAGCTTCGCCTGCATGCCTTCCTCGTCCAGCCAGCGCTGCACGCGAATCATCGCCAGCTTGATCAGATCCGCCGCGGTGCCCTGCATCGGCGCGTTGATCGCCGCGCGTTCCGCGGCCTGGCGGCGGCCTGGGCTGCCGGAGCGGATGTCCGGCAGCCACAACCGCCGGCCGAAGATCGTTTCGACGTAGCCTTGCTCCCTTGCCTTGGCGCGGGTTTCCTCCATGTAGCGCGCAACACCCGGATAGCGGGCGAAATAGCGCTCGATATAGGCTTGGGCAGTGGCGCGCTCGACGCCGATCTGGCGGGCGAGCCCAAAGGCGCTCATGCCGTAGATCAGGCCGAAGTTGATGGCCTTCGCGGCGCGGCGCTGCTCTGCCGTCACCTCGAGCGGCGTGATGCCGAAGACTTCGGCGGCGGTGGCGCGGTGAATGTCCTCGCCTTGCGCAAAGGCGGCGAGCAGGCCCGCATCGCCGGACAGATGCGCCATGATCCGAAGCTCGATCTGCGAATAATCGGCGCTCACCAGCCGGCACCCCGGCGGGGCGACGAAGGCGGCGCGGATCTTGCGTCCTTCTTCGGTGCGGACGGGAATGTTTTGCAGATTGGGGTCTGACGATGCAAGCCGCCCGGTGACGGCCACCGCCTGCGAGTAGCTGGTATGCACGCGGCCGGTGGCGGGATTGACCATCTTCGGCAGCTTGTCGGTGTAGGTGCCCTTGAGCTTGGAGAGCTGGCGGTGTTCGAGCAGGCGCTTGGGGAGCGGATAATCCTCGGCGAGCCTGGCGAGCACCTCCTCGTCGGTCGATGGCGTGCCGGAAGGCGTTTTCTTGATCACCGGCAGGCCGAGGCGCTCGAAGAGGATTTCGGCGAGCTGCTTCGGTGAGTTGAGGTTGAAAGGCTGGCCGGCGAGCCGATGGGCCTCGGCTTCGATCTCGCGCAAGCGCTGGCCGAGTGCCGCGCTTTGTTCGGCCAATGCGGCGCTGTCGATCAGCACGCCGTGGCGCTCCATGCGGAAGAGGATTTCGGCGATCGGCAATTCGATCTCGCGGTAGAGACGGGCGAGTTTCTCCTCTGCCGCCAGCCGTGGCGCGAGCACGCGATGCACGCGCAATGTGACGTCGGCATCTTCGGCGGCGTATTCGGTGGCGCGCTCGATCGTCACTTGCGAGAAAGGAATCCGTGCCGCGCCCTTGCCGGTGACCTCGTCGTAAGAAATCGTCTCCAGCCCGCAATGGCGGCGTGCGAGCGCGGAAAGCTCGTGTGATTCGTGCGCTTCGAGGACATACGATTCGAGCAGCGTGTCCTCCGCGATGCCGGCAAGCCGCAGCCCATGGTTGGCGAGCACATGGCGGTCGTACTTGAGGTGCTGGCCGAGCTTCTTGTGCCGGTTGGACTCGAGCCAGGGGCGCAGCTTTTCCAGCGTCGCATCGAAGGGCAGCTGCGCCGGCGCGCCGGCGTAACTGTGTCCGAGCGGCAGATAGGCGGCCTGCCCGGGGGCGATGGCGAACGAGAGGCCGACGAGTTTCGCCTGCATCGGTTCGAGCGCGGTGGTTTCGGTATCGAAGGCCACCAGTTCGGCCCTGTCGAGCTTCGTGAGCCACGCCTCGAGCTGCGCCTCGCTGAGGATGCACTCGTAAGCCGAGCGGTCGGGGTGAGTGGGATCGGGCGGGGCGGGTGGGGGTGCCGCCTCACCAGCGCCGACTTTCGCGCCTTCCAGCTCGCGCAGCCAGCTCCTGAAATCGAGTTCGGCATAGAGCGCCTTGAGCTTGTCGATGTCCGGTGCGGCCGGCGCGAGGTCGAGCGGCGGCAGCTCGAGGTCGCGTCGCACGGT
>JBKBOI010000192.1:0-2713 GCA_046294935.1 Rhodocyclaceae bacterium | reverse complement strand
CGTGGGTCGAAACGGATTCAGGAAAGCGGCAGCAGATCGGCCACGCCATAGACTTCGGCGAGGCTCTTCAGATTATGCGGCGGATTGGTGATCTTCACCTCCCTGCCTACCGCCTGCGCGGCGCGCAGCCAGCCGAATAGCACCGCCAGCCCGGAGGAGTCGATCGCCCCGACGCCGGAGAGGTCGAAATGCGTCATACCTTCCTTCAGCGCAAGGACGCCTTCGGCCAGTAACGCGCGCGCATTTTCCAGGGTCATGTCACCGTGGATGACGGCGCCGCTGTCCGTGCGTTCGATGCGGGCATTCATTTGGCCTTGGCGGCGACGGCTTCGCCCGTCCTGTTCTTCTCTTGCAGAGTCTTGATCAGGCCATCGACTCCGCCCTTCTGGATTTCCTGGGCGAAGGTCGAACGGTAGTTGGTGACGAGGCTCGCGCCGGCGACTTCGATGTCATAGACCTTCCAGCCATTGCCGCTTTTTTCGAGGTAGTAGTCGATCGACACCGGCTTGCCTCCGGACTGCTTGACTTCCGTGCGCACGCGCACGTCGGTATCCGTCGGCGCCATTTTGAAGGGTTTGAAGACGATCTCCTGGTCGCGGTACTCGGTGAGCGCCTTGGAGTAGGTGCGCACTAGCAAGGTGCGGAATTCTTCGACCAGCACCTTCATCTGTTCCGGCGTCGCCTGGCGGCCTTCGCGGCCCAACGCAAGCCGCGTCATGTGGAAAAAGTCGAAGTGCGGCAGAATCTTCGTCTCGACGAGGTCAAGGACCTTTTTCGAGTTGCCGTTGCGAATATCCTTGTCCTGACGCACGGTGTCGAGAACCTCGTTGGTCACGCTCTTGACGAGCACATCCGGCGCCGTCTCGGCGGCGACAGAGAAGGAGAAGAGTAAAGCGGTCAACAGACCCAACAGGTATTTCATTTTCAGTCCTTGCAAAAATCAGTCGGTGACTTCGCGCGGCGGATTGCCGTCATAAATCAGATTGCGGCGGCGCTGCAGGTAACCATCGCGCACATAACTGTATTTGTCGAGCGCGGCTTCCTCGATCACCTTGTCGGCCGGTAGCAGGTCGGCGCGGTTGTCGATCACCCGCAGCGCCAGCAGCGAGTTGCGTGTCGAGACATCAGCAAGGTTGGCGACCGGATCGGTCTTGACGTCGAGCACGAGCCCGACGGTATCGCGCACCGTGCGCGGACCGAAGAACGGGATCACGACATAGGCGCCATCGCCCACCCCCCAGCGACCGAAGGTCTGGCCGAAGTCTTCTTCGTGCTTTTCGAGTCCTGCTTCGGTGGCCACGTCGAACAGGCCGAGGATGCCGATCGTGCTGTTGATGATGACGCGCCCGAAATCGGAGAATGCCTGATCCGGCTTGCCTTGCAAGAGGTTGTTGACGCCGATGAACAGGTCGGCGATGTTGCCGAAAAAGTTGGTCACACCGGTACGCACCGGTGAAGGCAGCACGGCTTCATAGCCCTTGGCGACCGGCTTGATCAGCACGGTATCGAGCCCGTCATTGAAGGCGAACATCGCGCGGTTGAAACCCTCGAGCGGATCCTTCGGATTGCCCGAGGTGGCACAACCGGCCAACAGCGATGCCGCGAGGGCTGCACCAACGAGTTTCCTGAAGCGGGTAAGGTTTGTGGTTGTCTCCATTGCTCGCACCTTTGCGTGAGTCACTTTTTGCCTTCGTCTTCTGCCGCCTTGTCGAACATGAACTGACTAATCAATTTTTCTAGCACCATCGCCGACTGCGTCTTCTTCACCATCTCGCCGTCTTTCAGCATCTCGCTGTCGCCGCCCGGCTCGAAGCCGACATATTGTTCGCCCAGCAGCCCCGAGGTATTGATGGTGGCGAACGTATCGCGCGGGAACCGGTAGCGCTTGTCGATGTTCAACCCGACGATCGCCGTATAGGTTTCGGTATCGAAACGGATCTCGCCGACACGCCCGACCACCACGCCGGCACTCTTCACCGGCGCGCGCACCTTCAGTCCGCCGATGTTATCAAAGCGCGCTTGCAAAGCGTAGGTTTCGCCGACATCGGTGGCCGTCAGATTGCCGGCTTTGAGGGCCAGGAACAACAGGGCGCCCAGGCCCAAGGCGACGAAAATCCCCACCCAGAGATCGATTGCGGCTCGATTCATCACTCACCTCTGAACATGAAAGCAGTCAAAACGAAGTCGGCGGCCAGGATGGCCAGCGAGGAGGTCACCACGGTGCGGGTGGTCGCGCCGGAAACGCCCTCGGCAGTCGGCTCGGCGTCGTAGCCCTCGAACACCGCGATCCAGGAAATGATCGCGCCGAATACGACGCTCTTGATGACGCCATTCATGATGTCCTGGCGGAAATCGACGGCGGCCTGCATCTGCGACCAGAACGAACCGGCATCCACGCCGATGAGCTGCACGCCGACCAGATAGCCGCCGAAGATGCCCATCGCGGAAAACAGTGCCGCCAAGAGCGGCATCGAGACCACGCCGGCCCAAAAGCGCGGCGCGACGACCCGCGCGATCGGGTTGACGGCCATCATCTCCATTGCCGAGAGCTGCTCGGTCGCCTTCATCAGGCCGATTTCCGCCGTGATCGCCGAACCGGCACGACTGGCGAATAGCAAAGCCGACACCACGGGTCCGAGCTCGCGCACCAAGGAGAGCGCGACGAGCACGCCCAGCGCTTCGCTCGAGCCGTAGCGCTGCAAGGTGTCGTAAC
>JBKBOI010000191.1:0-2721 GCA_046294935.1 Rhodocyclaceae bacterium | reverse complement strand
TGGCGATGGCAAGGGGCAGGATTTCTCGCCGCTCAAAGATGCGGTCGCCCAGCATGCGCGCGCCGTGGTGCTGATCGGCCGTGACGCGCCGCTGATCGAGCGGGCCCTCAGTGGCTGCGGCGTCCCGGTGATCAACGCGACCGACATGGCGGATGCCGTGAGCAGCGCGGCCAAACTGGCGCAGCCCGGCGATGCGGTGCTGCTCTCGCCGGCCTGCGCGAGCTTCGACATGTTCAGAAACTACCAGCACCGCGCCGAGGCGTTCCGCGCCGCCGTGGCGGCTTTGGGTAAGGGGCGATGAATACCGCCGTGCTCGCCCGCCGCCCGACCGGCACGACCGCCGCCGAAGTCGATCCGCTCCTACTCTGGCCGGCGCTGACGCTGCTCCTGATCGGCCTGGTGATGGTCTATTCGGCCTCGATTGCTACCGCTGAGGGCTCCGCCTTCACTCGCCATCAGCCGACCTACTTCCTGGTCCGCCATGCCGTCTTCCTCGCCGTGGGACTGGTCAGCGCGCTGATTGCCTTCCAGATCCCGCTGCGCTTTTGGCAGCAGTTCGCGCCCTGGCTGTTTCTCATCGGCATCGTGCTGCTCGTCATCGTGCTGATTCCGCACATCGGCCGCGCGGTCAATGGCGCGCAGCGCTGGATCGGGCTCGGGCCCATCAACGTCCAGCCCTCCGAGTTCATGAAACTGTTCGCCGTGCTCTATGCCGCCGACTACACGGCCAGGAAGCTCACCGAGATGGGCAGCTTTCGGCGCGGCTTCGTGCCGCTCGCCGGCGTGATGATCATCGTCGCCGCGCTGCTGTTGCGCGAGCCCGATTTCGGCGCCTTCGTCGTCATCGTCAGCATCGCGCTGGGCATCCTGTTCCTCGGCGGCATGAACGGCCGGCTGTTCGCCTTCCTGATCATCGCGATGGCGATTGCCTTCGCGCTCTTGATCCTCTCCTCGCCCTACCGCTGGGAACGCATCATCAGCTACATGGACCCGTGGCGCGACGCCTTCGGCAAGGGCTATCAGCTCTCGCATGCGCTGATCGCCTTCGGACGCGGCGAGTGGTTCGGCGTCGGCCTGGGCGCTTCGGTCGAAAAGCTGTTCTATCTGCCCGAGGCGCATACCGACTTCCTGCTCGCCGTGATCGCCGAGGAGCTCGGTTTCGTCGGCGTCGTCACCATCGTCCTGCTGTTCGCGCTGCTGACCTGGCGCGCCTTCATGGTCGGCCGTCAGGCATTGCTGCTCGATCGCGTCTATGCCAGCCTCGTCGCGCAGGGCATCGGCATCTGGCTCGGCTTGCAGAGCTTCATCAACATGGGCGTCAACATGGGCCTGTTGCCGACCAAGGGCTTGACGCTGCCCTTGATGAGCTTCGGCGGCTCCGGACTGGTCGCCAACTGTCTGGCGCTGGCCGTGCTGCTCAGGGTGGATTATGAGAACAGACGACTGATGAGAGGGCTGCCGGCATGATCGCGAGCCAGAAAACCATCGTGGTGATGGCCGGCGGCACCGGCGGCCACATCATGCCCGGGCTGGCCGTCGCCGACTGCTTGCGCGATGCCGGCTGGAAGGTGCTCTGGATGGGCAATCCGGACGGCATGGAAGCGAAGCTCGTGCCGCCGCGCCATTACGAAATGGCCTGGGTGCGCTTCTCCGCGCTGCGCGGTAAGGGGCTCGTGCGCAAGCTGCTGTTGCCGTTCGATCTGTTGCGCGGCTTCTGGCAGGCATGGCGGGCCTTCGGCCGCATCCGGCCGAACGTCGTGCTCGGCATGGGCGGCTTCATCAGCTTTCCCGGCGGAATGATGGCGGCCTTGCGAGGCATCCCGCTGGTGCTGCACGAGCAGAACGCGATTCCGGGGCTGGCCAACAAGGTGCTCGCCAGCGTCGCCGACCGCGTGCTGACCGGCTTCCCCGACGCGCTCAAGAAAGGGCAATGGGTCGGCAATCCTGTGCGGCCCGAGATTGCCGCTCTGCCAGCGCCGACTTCCCGCTATGCCCAGCGCGGCGAGGAACGCCTGCATCTTCTGGTGCTCGGCGGCAGCCTGGGGGCGGCGGCGCTCAACGAGACGCTGCCCAAGGCGCTCGCCCTGATCCCGGCAGACGAGCGGCCCCAGGTCGTGCACCAGTCGGGCGAAAAGCATCTCGAAGCGCTGCGGGCCGCTTATGCCGCCGCCGGCGTCCAGGCGCACACCGTGGCCTTCATCGAGGACATGGCCGGCGCCTATGCGTGGGCCGACCTGGTGATCGGCCGCGCCGGCGCCTCGACGGTCAGCGAGCTTGCTTGCGCGGGCGTGGCCAGCATTCTCGTGCCCTATCCGCATGCGGTCGATGATCATCAGACGGCGAACGCGCGCTTCCTCGCCAGCGCCGGCGCCGCGATCCTGCTGCCGCAGGGCGAGCTCACCCCGGAACGCGTCGCGCTGATCCGCGACCTGAAACGCCCGCAACTGCTTGAAATGGCAGAGAAGGCCCGCGCACTGGCGATGCCCGATGCAACGCAAGCGGTGGCCAAAGCCTGTGAAGAGGTCAGTCGATGAAACATAAAGTCAAACGCATCCACTTCGTCGGCAGCGAACGCACGCAGTCGCGTTCGCTCCTGCTTGGGGCGGCTGCGCGGCCCTCGGCCGCGGCCCCCCCAAAAACACCCGGGACAACCTGAAGCACCAAGTGAAACGCCACCCCCTCGGGGGCATTTGGGGGGGCGGCCGGAGCGGCCACGCCCCG
>JBKBOI010000190.1:0-2722 GCA_046294935.1 Rhodocyclaceae bacterium | reverse complement strand
TTTGTCGCCCTTGCCGAGGTTGCCGGCCGAGCCGACCGCGTCGCGGAACGGGCCATAGAAGCTCGACGCGTATTTGGCGGAATAGGCGAGGATGCGGGTATGGATCAGCTTGGCATCGTCCAGCGCCGCGCGGATCGCGCCGATGCGCCCATCCATCATGTCCGAAGGCGCGACCACGTCCGCGCCGGCTCGAGCGTGGGTGAGCGCCTGCGCGATCAGCGCCTCGATGGTCTCGTCGTTCATCACATAGCCGTTTTGATCGATCAGCCCATCCTGGCCGTGGCTGGTGTAGGGGTCGAGCGCCACGTCGGTGATCACGCCGAGCTCTGGAAATTCCTGCTTGAGTTTCGCCACGACGGTCGGTACCAGTCCCTCCGGGTTCCACGCCTCCTTCGCATCCTCGCTCTTCTTTGCCGCTGCGATCACTGGGAAAAGGGCGATCGCCGGGATACCGAGTTCGAGCACCCTTTCGGCCACTGGCAGCAGCTTGTCGAGCGTCATGCGTTCGATGCCCGGCATCGAAGCGACCTTTTCCGTCTTGTCCTTGCCCTCCAGCACGAACACCGGATAGATGAAGTCGGCCGAGGTGAGCACCGACTCACGCATCAGCCGCCGGGAAAACTCGTCGCGGCGCATGCGGCGCATGCGCGTGCTGGGAAAAACTCCTTTGATGATCATGGTCTTGGCTTTCCAAAAAATACTTGAACTTTTTTCTACGTTACCTATCTTAGTGCTTGGACGGTGATGAATCGTCCCCCGCTTTTCCTCCCTGAGCGGGCGCCTCGACGCTCGTCGAGGCATTTGGGCTCTCGGCTTTCTCCCCTTTGGCCGAGGGCCCTTTCTCTTTCTGGCCCAGCCATTCACCGATCACCTTTTCGGCTTCCTCGAGCCCCGTCCTCTTCAGGCTCGAAAAGAGCTGCACGGTGATCGGCACATTCGGAAAGTCGGCGCTGGTCAGACGGCACGCCGCGGCGAGCGCCCTGGCTTGCTCCTGCCGGGTGAGCTTGTCCGCCTTTGTCAACAGGCAATGGATCGGCTTGCCGGTGCCGGAAAACCATTCGATCATCTGCCGATCGAGTTCGGTAAATGGCCGGCGCGCATCCATGATCAGCACCAGGCCGACCAATGCTCGACGCTGGGTCAGGTAGTGTTCGAGCAGCCCCTGCCATTGCTTGCGCACTGCCTCGGGCACTTCGGCATAGCCGTAGCCCGGCAGATCGACGAGCGCAGCGCCGCATTTGAGCCGGAACAGGTTGATCAGCTGGGTGCGTCCCGGGGTTTTCGAGACGAAGGCCAGCCGGGTCTGCGCAGCCAGCGCATTGATCGCCGAGGATTTACCGGCATTGGAACGGCCGGCGAAAGCGATTTCCGCGCCCTCCGCCGGTGGCAGGTGGTGCGGATCGGCAACGGAAATCTCGAAATGGGCGTGGTGGAACAAGGATGTGGTCATGGGCCGGCCCAGGACGTTGGGCATCAGGAGAATACGAGCCAGGGAAGCTTCGCAGGAGGCCGCGAGCGGGATGGTCGCCAGGCGCCCGGAGCGTAGGATGCGAGACATATCACGTAGAAAGTAGTCGAGCATCCGGGCACCGCGCAACGCAAGCCGCGCCCGCGCGGCAACTTATGCAAGGCTTCCCTCATATAGAATAGCGCGTTTATCGACCAGACAGTTCTCCGAGGAGCTTTGAAATGAGCCGCGTATCGACCCTGTTGAAAGCGCCATTGCTGCTTGCTGCCGCGTCGTTGCTGGCCGCCGGCACCATTGCCCGCGCCAGTGAAGCAGAGAAGACCGCCCCCTACCCAGGCGATCCTGCCAAAGGCAAGGAAATCGCGGCCACCGTCTGCGCCGCCTGCCACAATCCCGATGGCAACAGCCCGACTCCAGCCAATCCGAAACTAGCCGGGCAGCATGCCGGCTACCTGTTCAAGCAAATGAAGAATTTCAAGGCTGGCCCAGACGGCAAGCCGGAGCGGGTCAATGCCATCATGAACGGCATGATCGCCCCCTATACCGAAGAGCAGATGAAAGATCTCGCCGCCTGGTTCGCCAGCCAGCAGCAAGTGGGCGGCGCAGTAAAGGACCGCACCACCCTCGAACTCGGCCAGAAGCTCTATCGTGCCGGCAATGCGGAAAAAGGCCTGCCCGCATGCGCGGGTTGCCATGGGCCTGCCGGCAAGGGCATTCCCGTCCAGTATCCCCGCATCGCCGGCCAGTACCAGGAATACCTCGAAGCGCAGCTCAAGGCCTTCCGCAGCGGCGAGCGCGCCAACGATCCGAACAAGATGATGCGCATGATCGCCATCAAGATGACCGATGCCGAAATCCGTGCAGTCGCCGACTACATCGCCGGGTTGTATTGACCAAGATGGGGCTCTCGATCATGAAGGTTCGGAGTGATCGTTCCTACTGTGCAGGGCCCTGAGCCGATCTCCTCGGCGCTGGAAGCGCATCACCGCCCGGCCATCCGACGGCGTGCGTGGCGCGAGTTTCCAGGCGTGACCATAGACGATCTCGAAACGCGCCGGCAGCTGGCCCTCCATCCGAGGCCAGGCAGCAAAGAGCCTGCGCCAGTCGCGCACGCCTTGCTGACCGAGTAGCCCATCACGCACGCCGAGATGGCGCAGGTCGGTGAGGAAGGCGCGTGGCGTGCGGTAGGTCAACGTCAGCATCTCCATTTCCATCACCGGATCGGCAAAACCGGCCGCCATCAGCCGATCACCG
>JBKBOI010000189.1:0-2729 GCA_046294935.1 Rhodocyclaceae bacterium | reverse complement strand
ATCGAAATGACCGGTAGCGACCCGGCCGAACTCGCGCGCAAGGTCAAGAGCATCGTCGCCGAAGGTCTCGCCACGGCCAAGGCCCAGCCAGGCATCATGGTCAAGAGCGGCGGCACGCACACATACCCGGTTTATGGCAAGACCGGCCGCTTCATCGAAAACTGGCGCATGCGCTCGGAACTCTTGCTCGAAAGCCGCGACGCTGCCGCCCTTTCCAATGCCCTCGGCCAGTTGCAAGGGAAAGGCCTGGCCATCGGCAACATCGCCTTCCTACCCGCCCCGGAAACCCGCCGCCAGGCCGAGGACGACGCGACGCTCGAAGCCATCGAAGCCTTCGACGCCAAGGCCGCGCGCATCGCCGCGACACTGAAGAAAGCCTACAAGATTCGCACGATGAACGTGAATGGCGCCAGTCACTTCCCGCAACCCTACCCGCTGGCGCGTGGCGCCGCGGCCATGAGCGTGGAGGCCGCGCCGATGCCGGTCGAAGCCGGCGAATCGAATATCACGGTGAATGTCGGCGGGCAGATCGAGTTGATCGATTGAGAGTCGGCGCTGGCGAGCCGGCACCCGTCAGGGCTTCTTTTGCGGCGTCTGCACGAAGACCTCGCCTTCCTTGATCAGACCAAGCTCATAACGGGCGCGTTCCTCGATCGCTTCGAGGCCTGACTTCAGGTCGCGCACTTCGGCTTCCAGCGCGGCGTTGCGCGCTTCGAGCCCCTGATTGATTTCACGCTGGTCGGCGAGCTGGCGCTCCAGCTCCCATACCCGGATGAGGCCGCCCTTGCCGAGCCACAGTGGATACTGCAGCAGGATCAGCAGAACGACCAGCACCCAGGTCGGCCATTTCATTTATTTCCTCAGGTTATAGAAAGTATCGCGGCCGGGGTAGATGGCCGTATCGCCCAAATCTTCCTCGATGCGCAACAGTTGGTTGTATTTGGCGATCCGTTCGGAACGGGAAAGCGAACCCGTCTTGATCTGCCCGGCGTTCAGACCCACGGCGATGTCGGCGATCGTCGAATCTTCGGTCTCGCCCGAACGGTGCGAGATGACGTTGGTCCAGCCGGCGCGCTTGGCCATCTCGACGGTGGCGAAGGTCTCGGTCAGCGTGCCGATCTGATTGACCTTGATCAGGATGGAATTCGCCACGCCGCGCTGGATGCCTTCCTTGAGGATCTTCGGATTGGTGACGAAGATGTCGTCGCCGACGATCTGGATTCTGCCGCCGAGCTTGTCGTTCAAGATCTTCCAGCCCTCCCAGTCGGCCTCGGCCATGCCGTCTTCGACGCTGACGATCGGATACTTGTCGACCAGCGTGGCGAGATAGTCGGCCATGCCGGCGGCATCGAGTTCGAGCTTCTCGGAAGCGAGCTTGTATCTGCCGTCCTGATAGAACTCCGAGGCCGCGCAATCGAGCCCGAGCACGACGTCCTGGCCGGGCGTGTAGCCGGCGGCCTCGATCGCACGCAGGATCAACTCGATCGCCTCGTCGTTGCCGGCGACGTTCGGCGCGAAGCCGCCCTCGTCGCCGACCGTGGTCGGATAGCCCTTCTTGTCGACCAGCTTCTTCAGGTTGTGGAACACCTCGGCCCCGCAGCGCAGCGCCTCGCGGAAGCTCTTGGCGCCGACCGGCAGGATCATGAATTCCTGGATGTCCAGGTTGTTGTTGGCATGCGCGCCGCCGTTGATGACGTTCATCATCGGCACCGGCATGCTCATCGGCCCCGAGCCACCGAAGTAGCGATACAGCGGTAATCCCGCTTCTTCGGCCGCAGCCTTGGCAGTGGCCATCGAGACGGCGAGGATCGCATTCGCACCCAGCCGCGACTTGTTGTCGGTGCCGTCGAGATCACACAGTGTCTTGTCGATGAATGCCTGCTCCTCTGCGTCCAAGCCGATGATCGCTTCGGAAATTTCGGTATTGACGTTCTCGACGGCTTTCAAGACACCCTTGCCGAGATAGCGGCTCTTGTCGCCGTCACGCAATTCGATGGCCTCGCGCGAGCCGGTGGATGCGCCGGAGGGAACCGCGGCACGGCCCATGACGCCCGACTCGAGCAGGACGTCGGCTTCGATGGTGGGATTGCCGCGCGAATCGAGAATTTCGCGGGCGACGACATCAACGATGGCACTCATGTTTCTTCCTTTGCTTTGTAAAGTCGAAATTCAAGACACGAAATCGACGAACGCAAGCGTCGCGATCTCGTTCCACTGATCCACTACCGGCAAATGCGCTGGATGTTCGAAATAGGCATGCAGATCGGCCTCGGAATCGAACATGGCGACGAGGCCGAAATCCCAGGCTTCGGCGTCCATCGTGAGATTTCTGCCAAACTGCCACGAACGGATGACAGGAATCTGACGCGGTAGCGTCTGCATCGCCGCACACACAGCCTCGATGCGCGGATCATCGTCCGTGACGCCGGGTTTGAGCTTGAACAGCACGAGATGCGTGATCATGCCCACTCCGAAAATCCATGCCGCTTGACGACGGCATCGAGCTCGACGAGTTCGGCGAGCAGGCCTTCCATCTGCGAAAGGGGCCAGCTGTTCGGGCCGTCCGACAATGCCGCTTCGGGTCGGGGATGCGTTTCCATGAACAGTCCGCTGATGCCGGCCGCCACCGCCGCGCGCGCCAGGATAGGCACGAATTCGCGTTGCCCGCCCGAGCTCGTCCCTTGCCCGCCCGGCAACTGCACCGAATGGGTCGCGTCGAATACCACCGG
>JBKBOI010000188.1:0-2758 GCA_046294935.1 Rhodocyclaceae bacterium | reverse complement strand
CTGCGTTGCGACATTTGCTATCGCATCTGCCCGGTGATCGACAAGGCGATCACGCTCGAGCCGATGGCGAACACGCGCACCGGCAAGCATGCGATGTTCATCCCCACCGTGCATTCCGAAGCCTGTACCGGCTGCGGCAAATGCGAGAAAGCCTGCCCAACGGAAATCGCCGCGATCAAGGTGCTGCCGATGTACATCGCCAAAGGCCAGCTGTCTGCCCATTACCGCCTTGGCTGGGTGGAGAAGGAAAAAGCCGGCGGCAGTCTGGTCACGCCGGACATCGAGCACCAATACAACCTGCCGGAGGGCATGCGCTATGACTACGGCGGCAAGGGCCTGGTCATCGAGCCGCCGGCTCCCGCCGTGGGCGCCGGCACGCCCGGTGCCGATGGGGGTGCCGTGTCGCCAGCGCCGACTTTCAAAGCCTTGCAAGGAGACAAGTTATGAGCGCCGCCTTCCAGCGTCCCGGGGCGGAGGCCGTCGCCACGAAAGGCTGGCTCGCGGCGCGCAAGTGGTTGATCCTGCGCCGTGCTTCGCAGATCGGCATCCTGCTCCTGTTCCTCGTCGGTCCCTGGTTCGGCCTGTGGATCGTCAAGGGCAACCTCAATTTCAGCTACACGCTGAACTTCCTGCCACTGGCCGATCCCTATCTGTTGCTGCAGGCGCTGATGAGCGGCCAGACACCCGAAAGGCTCGGTCTGATCGGCGTGACGATCGTCGTGCTGTTCTACCTCGTGGTCGGTGGCCGCAGCTATTGCAGCTGGGTCTGCCCGGTGAATCTGGTCACGGATTTCGCCGCCTGGCTGCGCGGCCGACTGGGCTTGAAAGGAGGCAGCGCGCACATATCGAGGCAGGCCCGTTACTGGATCCTCGGCATGACCCTACTGGTCTCGGCCGTGACGGGAACGATCGCCTGGGAGATGGTCAATCCGGTCTCGATGTTGCATCGCGGCTTGATCTTCGGCATGGGGCTGGCCTGGGCGGTGATCCTGGCGATCTTCCTGTTCGATCTGTTCGTGATGCGTCATGGCTGGTGCGGCCATCTGTGTCCGGTGGGTGCCTTCTACAGTCTCATCGGCAAATTCGGGCTGCTGCGCGTGCGGCTGCCGGCGCGCGCAGCCTGCAACGACTGCATGGACTGCTTCGCGGTCTGCCCGGAACAGCAGGTGATCCGCCCGGCGTTGAAGGGTATCGATGGCGCGCCGCCGGTCATCCTGGACGCCAACTGCACCAACTGTGGGCGCTGCATCGATGTCTGCTCGAAAAATGTTTTCCGCTTCGGCGCTCGCTTCGGCATTCCGGAAACCCCGGCCGTCGACCCGGTGTCGCCCCTACCGAAATGACCCGCTTTGTATCCCTCTAGGAGGAATTCGATCATGAGAAAGACTGCAAGCCTCGCACTCGCGACCGTCATCGCCTCGATCATCGGCTGTGCGTCGAGCAGCGGGCCGGCCCCGATGCGCGGCGCCGACGTTTCGGCGCCGGATCGCGCGCCCGAGATCAAGACCTATGCCGCCAAGATGCCGGGTGTCGGCCAACCTCGGCTGATCGATCGGACCTTCGTCGGCCAGCCGCCACTGGTGCCGCATACCGTCGAGAAATACCTGCCGATCACGATCGAGGAAAACGCCTGCCTCGAATGCCACATCACCGATGAGCTGCGCGGCCAGAAGGTGCCGAAGATCGGCCAAAGCCACTTCTCCAAGACTCGCAAGAAGAAGGATGGCAGCCCGGCGATCGAGATGTCGCGCTTCCAGTGTGACACCTGCCATGTGCCCCAGGTCGATGCCAAGCCGCTCGTCGATAACAAGTTCGTCGGCGTCACGAAATGAGTTTTTCAACCAGCAAACGGAGTACTCAAATGAAACACCTCAGCCGCATGATCGCGACTGCGAGCGTCGCCGTATTCACCTTGACCGGATTCTCCTCGGCCGCGCTGGCGCTGGATGTCGATGCCGCCAAGGATCTGGCCGAGCAGAACAACTGCAAGCAGTGCCATGCGCTGCGCAAGGACAAGGACGGCCCCTCGTTCCTTAAGACGGCCGAGAAGTACAAAGGCAAGCCGAATGCCGTCGAAGAGGTCGTCAAGCACCTGACCTCGGGCAAGAAGGTCAAGCTGGCCGATGGCAGCGAAGAGAATCACAAGATCGTCAAGACCATGCCACCCAACGACATGGCGCAGATCAAGAATCTCGCCGAGTATGTCCTGTCGATCCAACCCAAATGATTGGCTAAAGCGATGGCCAATGCGAAATCTGACAAACC
Organism: Rhodocyclaceae bacterium; assembly: GCA_046294935.1. Taxonomy (GTDB): domain Bacteria; phylum Pseudomonadota; class Gammaproteobacteria; order Burkholderiales; family Rhodocyclaceae; genus Sulfuricystis. The sequence goes on along the minus strand of JBKBOI010000188.1, from coordinate 493 downwards.
CGGCCTGTGGGCGCGGCTGCGGTCGCCGAGTACGAAATATTCGGTGCTCACGCTCGCCGCAGCGGGCTTCATCGGCGGCATCGTCTTCTGGGGTGGTTTCAACACCGGCATGGAAGCGACCAACACGCTGGAATTCTGCGTGAGCTGCCATGAGATGCGGGATACCGTGTATCAGGAATACCAATACACGATCCACTACAGCAACCGCACTGGCGTGCGGGCGATCTGCTCGGACTGCCATGTGCCGAAGGACTGGACGCACAAGCTGATCCGCAAGATCAAGGCGAGCGGCGAGGTGTGGGGCAAGCTGACCGGCAGCATCGACACCAAGGAAAAATTCGAGGCGAAGCGCCTGACGCTCGCGCAGCACGAATGGGAGCGCATGAAGTCGCTCGACTCGATCGAGTGCCGCAACTGCCACAGTTTCGATGCGATGAGCCCCGAGCTGCAGAAGAAGACGCCGTACAAGAAACACATGGAGGCGAAGGCCGCC
>JBKBOI010000187.1:0-2795 GCA_046294935.1 Rhodocyclaceae bacterium | reverse complement strand
CGCCGGCCGATTTGCGCGGCACGGCTTATGGCTTCTTCAACCTCGCCAGTGGCGTGGCGATGCTCGTCGCCAGTGCGTTGGCAGGTTTGCTGTGGGATCGCTTCGGCGCCGCCTGGACTTTCCTCGCGGGCGCGCTTTTTTGTTTCGCGGCGCTCGTGCTGCTTTCCGTGCGCCGGGGCGGCTGAGCGGTGCCGAACGCGCTCTTTTCATCGTCTAGTCTGGAAAAACGTCATGTGGAAAACGATTTTCGCCATCGCTGTCGGGGCCGCAGTGGGTGCGCTGCTGCGCTGGTTCCTCGGTCTCAAGCTCAATAGCCTGTTCCCCGCGATTCCGCTGGGTACGCTCGCCGCGAACCTGATCGGCGGCTACATCATCGGCGTGGCGATTGCCTATTTCGCGTTGGCACCCTCGATCGCGCCAGAATGGCGGCTCTTGATCATCACCGGCTTTTGCGGCGGCCTGACGACCTTTTCCACCTTTTCGGCCGAGGTCGTCAGTCTGCTGCAACAGGGGCGGCCCGGCTGGGCGCTCGGGGCCGTGGTCCTGCATGTCGCCGGCTCACTGTTGGCCACCTTTGCCGGAATGATTTCTTTGCCATGGCTGAAGTCGGCATGAGTGTCAGCGGAGAAACTGAACCACATATCCACTGGCTAGGCCGGTCATCACGAGAGCTAGACCGATCTTCAGCGTGCGCTGGCCGACGTGCTTTTGCGTGCGCGCGCCCAGATACATGCCGGCAAGCCCCCCCAGACCGAACAGCAGGCCGAGCAGCCAGTCCGGTATTGCCGGCATGCCGGTCGGCGATGGCAAGAACTGGTAGAGCAGCACGCCGACCACCGAGGTGACGAGGGTGCCGAACAGCGCCGCGCCGGCGATCCGGTGCACGGACAGGCCGAATATCGTGACCAGCACCGGTGCCATCAGTGAGCCGCCGCCGATACCGTAGGCGCCGCCGATCACGCCGATGACGAGCGAGATGACGAAGATTGCCCGATCTGGCGGGCGTCGCGGACCGGTCGTGTCCACGGGTTTGGCCTGACCTTGGCGGAAAAAAAGCTCGCGATAGAGCCGTAACGCCAGCCAGGCCAGCACCAGCCCGACGAAGAATTTGAAGGTCTTTGGCTCGGCCAGCCAAAAAAGGCGTAGCCACCAGCCAATGAACAGGCCTGGCAGGGTGCCGGCCGCGATCACGCGCGCCAGCGCCCAGTCCATGCGGCCTTCCCGTGCGTAGCGCCAGACGCCGCCGGGAATGGCGACGAGGTTGAAGACCAGGTTGGTCGCCGTCACCGAGGGCGCGACGTAGCCGAGTACGCTCATCTGGAACGGCAGTAGCAGGAAGGCGCCCGAAATGCCGACCATCGAGCAGAAGAAGGCGAGCACGAAACCGGCCAACGGTGGCAGCCAGAACGGGGCGGTGATGCCGGCGGTTGCGAAGTGCATGAATGCGCATCTTAACCCTGCCTGTTTTCATTGCGATTCATGTAGGTAATCCGCTTGGTAGGCCGACTAATGGCAGCACCCTGTCGGTCGGCAGCCGTAGGCGAAGGCACAAGCCTGCGCCGCCCACCCGTTCGTGCGAAGCGAGTCGTGGGTATGCCGTGGCTGTGCCGAACCCATGCCCCAGCCGCGAACCATGAGCAAAGACGGCCAGCCGGCTTCATCTAGAGGGGTGGTTTCTCGACCATGAAAGTAGGATAATTTTTTCATGAACATCCTGACTCAGATCATCGCCGCCGAAGAGGATGAGGTCGAAGCGATCGGTGATTCGTTGAACCCAACCGAGCTATGGAGCGGCATCGGCCTGCGCGACATGACGATCGCGCGCATCGCGATGCTGCACAGCGTGCTGACCGGCGAGCTGTTCGAGGACGCCGCCGCGCAATGCGAGCCGGTCTATGTTTCGCCCGCGGAAGGGGCGCTGGTGCTGCGGCTGGCCGACGAGCTGATGGCGCGGCTCGTCGCGCTCGACGATGAGCGGCTGGACGCCGTCGCCGCGGAACTGACGGCGACCGAAGCGTTCGAGACGGCGGGCTGGGACGAGGAAGAGGTCGCCGGGATGCTCGCCGATCTGGCCGAACTGGCCCAGCTGGCCGAATCGCAGGGACAGGTGCTGTTCGCCTGGCTCCATCCTGTGGGAAACGCTGAATAAATTGCTGCGCGGGCTGCCCCTGAAAACACAAAGGGCAAGCGGTTGTGCGCTTGCCCTGGTAGCCAAAGCCGAGACGCTTACTTCGCGATGCCGCCGGGATAGCACAGGCCGCCGGTGATTTCCAACGTCGTGGCATTGATCGCCTCGTTCTCGGCGCAGTGGCCGATCAGGCGGGCGATTTCCTCCGGCTCGACGAGGCGGCCGAGATGCACGTCCTTGAGGATCGCTTTGAGCGCTTCCTGGTTCATGCCGGTGAGCATCGGCGTCGCGGTGTAGCCCGGGGCGATGCCGACGCAGCGGACGTTGCGGATGCCGCGCAGCATGAATTCGCCGATGATGATCTTCGGCATCAGCGCGTCGGCGACCTTGGTCGAGGAGTAGTTGAGTTGGCCGATCTGGCCGACCTTGTTGACCGAGGAGATGGTGACCAAGAGACCCGGCCAGCCGCCATTGACCATCGCTTCGGCGGCATCGCGCAGCGTCAGGAAGGTGCCGGTGAGGTTGACGTCGATCACCGGCTGCCACTTGTCGAGGCCGAGCTTGCGCGAAACCTTGCCGGTTTCCTTGTCGAGCGTGAGCATCATGCCGTCGCGGATGATGCCGGCGCAGGCCACGGTGATGTTCAGCTTGCCGAACGCATCGAGGG
>JBKBOI010000186.1:0-2847 GCA_046294935.1 Rhodocyclaceae bacterium | reverse complement strand
GGCAACCGTCTGCGCGTCGCGCTCACCGGCCTGACGATGGCCGAAGCCTTCCGGGACGAGGGCCGCGACGTGTTGCTGTTCATCGACAACATCTACCGCTACACGCTGGCCGGTACCGAAGTGTCGGCGCTGCTGGGCCGGATGCCCTCCGCGGTGGGCTATCAGCCGACGCTGGCCGAGGAAATGGGCCGGCTGCAGGAGCGCATCACCTCGACCAAGGTGGGCTCGATCACTTCGATCCAGGCGGTGTATGTGCCGGCGGACGACCTGACCGACCCCTCACCGGCGACGACTTTCGGCCACCTCGACGCGACCGTCGTGCTCTCGCGCGACATCGCTTCACTGGGCATCTACCCAGCGGTCGACCCGCTCGACTCCACCAGTCGCCAGGTCGATCCGAACATCATCGGCGAGGAGCACTATCAGACCACACGCCGAGTGCAAGCGACCCTGCAGCGCTACAAGGAACTACGCGACATCATCGCTATCCTCGGCATGGACGAGCTCTCGCCCGAGGACAAGCTCACCGTCTCGCGTGCGCGCAAGATCCAGCGCTTCCTGTCGCAGCCGTTCTTCGTCGCCGAAGTGTTCACCGGCTCGCCCGGCAAATATGTGACACTCAAGGAAACGATCAAAGGCTTCAAGATGATCGTCGACGGTGAGTGCGACCAGCTGCCCGAGCAGGCCTTCTACATGGTGGGCGGCATCGAGGAAGTCTTCGAGAAGGCCAAGACACTTCAATAAGGGGCCACGATGGCACTCACTGTCCACGTAGATGTCGTCAGTGCCGAAGAGTCGATCTTCTCTGGCCTGGCGGAGTTCGTCGTGCTTCCCGGCGAAGCCGGGGAACTCGGCATCCTGCCGGGCCACATGCCGCTGATGACGCGCATCAAGCCCGGCGCCGTGCGCCTGAAGATTCCCAACCAGAACGAAGAAGAGCTGATCTTCGTCGCAGGCGGGGTGCTCGAAGTGCAACCCGGACTGGTCACCGTGCTCGCCGACACGGCGATCCGTGGCAAGGACCTCGACGAGGCCAAGGCACTGGAAGCCAAAAAACGCGCCGAGGAGGCGATGGCCAATAAGAGCGCCGAGATGGATTTTGCTCGTGCTCAGGCCGAACTTGCCGAGGCCGTCGCCCAGTTGGCGGCGATCCAGAAGCTGCGCAAGAAATAGCGATCAGGAATCAAGAATCAGCGTGTTATTGATACCTGATTCCTGATGGCCGATTCCTGAATGCGACACAGCAAGGAAGCACAGGAACGCGCAGTGGCTTTGGTGCGTGCCGGCGAAAAGCCGTTGCTCGAGATCGCACGCGAATTCAACGTCTCGACCACCACGCTGCGGACCTGGTTTCGCGCCAGCGAGGCGCGTGCTCGCGCGCAGTTGAGTGCGAAACGTGTCGCCGCCGCGCTTTCGCAGGAAAAATATACGCGCGCCAGTCAGCGGCAGCGCCTGCTGATTCATGCGCTCGAGCAAAGTCCGGCGACGATCATCGTCACCGACAGCGAGGGGAAGATCGTCTATGCCAATCCGAAGTTCGTCAGCACGACGGGCTATCGAGTCGAAGAAGTGCTCGGCCAGACGCCGCGGCTGCTGAAATCGGGAGAAACCCCTCTGGAGGAGTATCGACGTCTGTGGAGTACCATCAAGGCGGGCAAGGAGTGGCGTGGCGTCTTTCACAACCGCCGCAAAGATGGTTCCCTCTACTGGGAGCGTGCCTCGATCTCACCGGTGCATGACGCGAAAGGCCGCATCACGCACTTCATGGCGGTGAAGGAAGACATCACCGGCTTCATGGAGGCCGAAGCGGCGAGAAGAAGGATTGCCGCAGGGTTTACCGCCGTGTTCGCGGCGCTGCCGTTTGCCATCATCGTGATCGATGCCCAGCAGAAAATCATGCTGGCCAATCCGGCCGCCGAAAATTTGCTCGGAACGCCACTGCGCCGCGGCAGTCGCTTCGCCGATTTGAACCTGCGATGGGTGGATGCCGAAAGCAATGCATTGCCGGTCGAGGCGCACCCGGCGATGCAGACTCTGCGGAACAAGGGCAGTGAATGTGAAGCAGTCATCGGCGCGATCCCGCCCATCGGTGGAGCGCGCTGGCTGCACTGTCAATGCCGCATCATCGACATGCCCGAAACCGACGAGACGATGGTCTTGATGGTGCTCGAAGAAAGCACGGCAGATTCTTTCAGCGACTCAGTGAAGACAATCTGACATCGACGCGGTCGAGATCGGTAGCGAGTCGCGCGATGGCTTCCTGCAGGGCGAGAAGCTCGTCTCGCGCAACCAGAAACCGTTTTTCATGGACGAGGAATTCGGCGAGGTTCTCGACCAGATTCGTTGCCGTGCGGTGATGCCACGCAAAGAAGCGGCTGGCAGCGAGCATGAGACGATGGGCGGCAATGTCGCCGACGAGGTGGGACAAATCCTCTTCGACGTCCCAGTGCAGGTTGCGGAACACGAAGGAAAGTGCGGTGGCGAATTCGGCATTGCCTTCGACGCTGGCCTTGGACATCGCTTCGTCGAGTCCATGGGATATTGGGAAGGCAGTGTCGGCAGGCAGACGGATGACGACGTCGGCCGGCGTCGAATCGTCGGACGGCGACAGGCGACCCTCCGATGTCACCGCGAAAGAGATTGCAAATGGTGGAATGTCGAAGTGGGCGGGACGGCCGGCGAAAGGGGCGAGACGCGCGCGTGCCCAGGGCGCGCCGTCGAGCAGATGATTCAATGTGAAAAGCGCGGTGCGCTCGATCATCCTAATAATCGCAGTTGGGGCGTTGCGTGTGCGTTCATCGCGGCGCAGGGCAAGGCGTATTGATTCGGCAGGGTGGCTCCCCTGCC
>JBKBOI010000185.1:0-2848 GCA_046294935.1 Rhodocyclaceae bacterium | reverse complement strand
CGGTGCGCAGCGCATGGGTGTAGAGCGACACCGAGGCGAGCACGAAGACGAGCAGCGTGTAGATGGCGAGCAGCCCGAGGTTCTTCGCCTTGCGCCGGGACAACGAGGCAAGGGTGAAGTCAATCAGATGCTTTTGCTTTTCGATCCAGGTTTTCATAGGCTCGAAGGATACCGGTCGGTGGTGGCACGAGCGAGCCGCTGGGGAAATGTTCGAACGCGACCGGATGGTCCTGGAAGGCCGACTGCAGATCGGCCTGCGTCGGATGCCGCGTGTAGCGCGCTTCGGTGAACAGCACCGGATCGGTCAGACCCAGCCGCCCGACCAGCATGGCGGACGTGGCGCTACCCTCGGCGCGCAGTGCGCGCAGGCGCGCGGCATCGAGGAAAGTGAGCGCAAAAGCGCCGACGAGGGAAGCGAGAACGAAGAGGGCGAGATTGGCAGGGCGCATCGGCGGCAGGGATGAAAATACTGATTCATGCGGCGGTGCCCGCGAACGGACATGCGCCGCGGGGCCGCCGATTATCGCAGACCCGAGGCGGGTCGAATGTGCGGGACGTTACAAATGGTTGGCGGCGCGCATCAATGCACCCCGCAGCGCGATCGTCAAGCTCGATCCCAGGCCGATTCTTTGCGCGACTGCAGGCAGGAGGATCAGCGAGGCGAGCGCGAAGCCGGCGCCCAGCAGCAGCGAGGCCATTTCGGGTTGGGCTGCGGTCTTTTCCTGTGGCACATTGCTCATGACCAAGCTCCTCGACGAAAACTTGGCATGAAATCTACGCCCGTGTTGGCGACAGGGGAATGCGACAGATTGTCGCAGTGTGGTGGATGTTTCCGCGGTGCATGCCGATGGCGGCGCATCCCGGCGCCCGGTTGCCGGCTGCGGGCTTTTCGTCTTTAATGACGGGTTGGCACATACGCAGGCAGGCACCGTGCAGGTCTACGCCCTCGGCATCAACCACCATACCGCCCCGCTCGAAATCCGCGAGCAGGTGGCGTTCGCGCCGACGCGGCTGGCGCAGGCGCTGAACGACCTGCTGCATGGCCGTCCGATACGTGAGGCGGCGATCCTGTCGACTTGCAACCGCACCGAACTCTATTGCGCGACCGACGAGCCGGCGGCGGCGATCGACTGGCTGGCCGAATACCACAAGCTGCCGCCGCGCCGCCTCGAACCCTACCTCTATCGCCATCCCCACCGCGCCGCGGTGCGCCACATGTTCCGCGTCGCCTCGGGGCTCGATTCGATGGTGCTCGGCGAGCCGCAGATCCTCGGCCAGATGAAGCAGGCGGCGCGGGTGGCCGAGCAGGCGGGCACGCTCGGCACGTTGCTCAACAAGCTGTTCCAGCGCACCTTCGCGGTCGCCAAGGAAGTGCGATCGACGACCGCGATCGGCGCCAACATCGTCTCGATGGCCGCGGCCGCGGTGCACCTGTCGGAGCGCATCTTCGAGCGACTCGACGAGCAACGCGTGCTGTTCGTCGGCGCCGGCGAGATGATCGAACTGTGCGCCGCGCATTTCGCCGGGGCGCGGCCGAGGCGCCTGACGATCGCCAACCGCACTCCGGAGCGCGCCCAAACGATCGCCGAGCGCTTCAATGGCGAGGTGATGCGCCTCGACGAGTTGAGCGAGCGGCTCGCCGAGTACGACATCGTCGTTTCCTGCACCGCGAGCACGCTGCCGATCATCGGCCTGGGGATGGTCGAGCGCGCGGTCAAGGCGCGGCGGCACCGGCCGATGGTGATGGTCGACCTGGCCGTGCCGCGCGACATCGAGGCCGAAGTGGCGCGGCTCGACGACGTCTTCCTCTACACGCTCGACGATCTCGCCGAGATCGTCGAATCCGGTCAGGAATCGCGCCAGGCGGCGATTCTGGATGCCGAGAAAATCATCGACCGGCGAGTCGATGATTTCCTCCACTGGATGGAGTCGCGCGAGTCGGTGCCCCTGATCCGCGCGCTCCGCGACAGTGCCGAACGCATGCGCCGCCATGAAGTCGAGCATGCGCTCAAGCGACTGCAGCGCGGCGAGGACCCGGCCCAGGTGCTCGAAGCCTTGTCGAAGGGGCTCACCAACAAGCTGCTGCACCCGCCGACCGAGGCGCTCAATCTCGCCGAAGGCGCGGATCGCGGCGATCTCGCGCGGCTGATCGCGCGCATCTGGCGCCTTCACCCCGAACAGTAGTCGATGAAACCTTCGATCCGCCAGCGCCTGACGCGGCTGGCCGAGCGCCTTGCCGAACTCGACGCGCTCCTGGGGCAGGAGGATGCGACGCGTGACATGGATGCCTACCGGCGGATGCAGCGCGAGCGGGCGGAGATCGCCGAAGTCGTCGAACTGTATTCCGCCTGGCAGCGCGCAAGAGCCGATCTGACCACGGCACGGGAGATGGAGCGCGATGCCGAGCTGCGCGCCTTCGCGCAGGCCGAGGCCGCCGCGGCCGAAAGCGAGCTTGCGCGCCTCGAAGAGGCGATCGCGCGCGCCCTGCTGCCGCGTGATCCCGACGACGACAAGAACGTCTTCCTGGAAATCCGCGCCGGCACCGGCGGCGAGGAATCAGCATTGTTCGCCGCCGATCTGTTCCGCATGTATGCGCGCTATGCCGAGCGCCAGGGCTGGAAGGTCGAGGTGGTGTCGAAAAACGAATCCGATCTCGGCGGCTACCGCGAGATCATCGCGCGCATCGAAGGCAGCGGCGTCCATGCGAAACTGAAATTCGAATCGGGCGGGCACCGTGTCCAGCGCGTGCCGGTGACCGAAGCGCAAGGCCGCATCCATACCTCGGCCTGCACCGTCGCCGTGCTGCCGGAGGCGGATGTCGTCGGTGAAGTCCAGATCGATCCGGCCG
>JBKBOI010000184.1:0-2866 GCA_046294935.1 Rhodocyclaceae bacterium | reverse complement strand
CATGTCATCTATCCGCGGGTCGATGCCCGCCCGGCGGGCTTTTCGGCGTCGTGGCTCGGGAAGCTGCGTCACGAATTCGGCTTCGCCGGGGCGATCTTCAGCGATGATCTGTCGATGGCGGGGGCGAGTGTCGCCGGTGACATCCTCGCCCGGGTCGAGGCCGCCTGGACGGCCGGCTGCGACATGCTGCTCGTCTGCAACGCGCCCGATGCCGCTGCCGAAGTCTTGGCACGCTGGCAGCCCGCGCCCGATCCGCAGCGCTCTGCACGTGTCGCAGCACTGCTGCCGACCCGGCCGGCGCTCGACCGCGCCGCGCTGGAAAACGATCTTACCTGGCAGGCCGGCCGGCAAGTCGTGCGCCGTCTCGCCGGTAATTTGCCCGCGCCTGGCAAGGAATGATCCTTTCCCTTTGTTGAGGTGGATCAACACCTAGCCCCCGATCGTTCCAGAATATCAGTGTTCTGTGATATTCGAGGAGCGACGATGAGCATGGAAGAAAAAACCTGGGCGAAGTGGCCTATGCCAAGGCGCTGCAATACGAGCTCGACTATGGCTGCTGCCCGCAGTGCGTGCTAGCCACGGTGCAAGAGACGATTGGCGGGATCGATGACGCGACGATCAAGGCGGTGCATGGCCTGTCGGGTGGCGGCGGCTTGATGGCCGCGGGCGCCTGCGGCGCGCTCACTGGCGGACTGGTCGCCTTGTCGGCGAAATACGGGCGGGACCGCGACAAGCTGGATCGCGGCCGCTACATCAACAACTTCAAGAAGTGCAAGGAACTCATCGAGCGCTTTCGCACCGAATTCGGCGGCGTGACGTGCGCCGAGCTGCAACAGCGGTTCGCCGGCCGCACCTATGACATGTGGAATGCCGAGGAATACCGGGCCTTTTGTGATGCGCGCGGCCAGCAGTGCGCGCACGCCACCGGCATGGTGACGCGCTGGGTGGTCGAGATGCTGGAAAAATGAACCAGGCGGCTGCCTTCCGTGGCGGGAAAGCGAAACGCGCGGCGGCTTACTTGACGCGCCCCTTGTATTCCCCGGTGCGCGTGTCGATTTCGATCTTGTCGCCGATTTCGACGAAGATCGGCACCATCACTTCCATACCGGAGGGCTTGATGCGGGCTGGCTTCATGACTTTGCCGGAAGTGTCGCCCTTGACGGCCGGCTCGGTGTATTCGACCTCGCGCACCACCGTCGTCGGCAACTCGACGGAGATCGCCTTGCCTTCGAAGAACACCACCTCCACCTGCATGCCATCTTCGAGGTAAGGAATGGCATCCTGCATGTTTTCAGCCTCGACCTCGTACTGGTTGTACTCGGCGTCCATGAAGACATACATCGGATCGGCGTAGTAAGAATAGGTGCATTCCTTCCGGTCGGGAATGATCTGCTCGAATTTCTCATCCGCCTTGTAGACGGCCTCCGACGGCGCGCCGGTGAGCAGGTTCTTGAACTTGAACTTGACGACCGCGGCGTTGCGGCCGGACTTGTTGTATTCGTGTTTCTGGATCACGAGCGGCTGGCCATCGACCATGATGACGTTGCCGGTGCGCAGTTCTTGAGCGGTTTTCATAGCAAATGTCTGGCGGGAAAAAGAAAGCTGCGAATTATAGCCGAGCCAGGCAGAACTTGACCAGATTCGTCGCCAGATCGCCTTGCGCGGCGATTTTTTGTGCCCAGGCCGGCGCTTTGGCTGCCAATGCCGGCAGACGGGCAGCGAAGGCGGGCCAGTCGAGTTCTCCGCTACCATTCCAGGCGCGAAAGAAGGCTCGCGCCGCCTCGTCCTCCGTGTAGAGCTTCAGGAAGGCATCGAGTTTGGCGAGATGGGCGTTGTCGGCCTGCCAATAGGCTTGCCAGACGAAGGGGCGCAGCGCCCACTGCGCGCGCACGAAGGAATCCTCGCCACGCACGAAATTCAAATGGCAGCGCTCCAGCAGGGCGTCGTAATCCCGCTGGGTCAGGAAGGGCAGGGCGGAAAGGATCAGATTGCCGCGCTGGATCGTATCGCCGGGAGAAAAGGCCTCGCCGAGCCAGGCGGCGACTTGTGGCTGTGGCAGTCCGGAGCAGACATGGCAGTGGATCGGCTGCGCGCCGTCGCGCCAGGCAGCCAAGAGCGCCGGCAATCGCGGGTTTTCATAGCAGAACAGCGAAATTTCCAGTGTCCCGTCGAAAGTCGGCGCTGGCGGCACGGCACGGTCGCGCTCGCGCAAAAGCCCGCCGGTGCCCGGCACGAAACCGGGAAAGAAAAAGAACTTCTGCAAGCCGGCCTGTGGCGAAGGCAGGCCGTGGCAGCCAGCCACCCAGTCCTCGGCCGACAGATATTCGAGATTCAGCCAGACCGGTGGTCGCGCGCGGCGGCGCATCGCCGCGACATAGGCGGGCGGCGGATCACAGGCGAACGCCTCGATCACCACGTCGGCTGGCGCAATGTGGGCGCAATCCTCGATCCATCGATGAACTTCGACGGCGCTTTGACCTGGTGCGAAGCCTTCGATGGGATCCGGATCGTCGATGAAAAGCCGCACACGCCAACCATGTTCGACCGCCAACTGCCGCGCCAGCCGCCAGGAAACCCCAGCATCACCGAGATTGTCGATGATGCGGCAAAAGATATCGCAGCGAATCGATGGCTCGACCACGGGCTAGGGGGAGGAAATGCGGCGATTACGGCACCTGTTGCGGGAAATGCGAGGTCAGGCGATGGAGGTCACAGCAAAGCATGCCAAGGCAGGCACTGGCAACCGGCAACCGCAAGCGCAGCGGCGCGGGAAGAAACCGACACAAGGCAAGAACGCACTGCGGGAAGGCGGCGGCCTGACGAAGCACGGCGCGGTGAAGCGGGCGGCGGGCGGCCAACGGAGACC
>JBKBOI010000183.1:0-2885 GCA_046294935.1 Rhodocyclaceae bacterium | reverse complement strand
GCCCGGCGACCTTGTAGCCGGTGAGATAGCGGCAGACTCTGTGCAGCCGGCGAGGTTCGCAGACGTCATAGGCGACGAGGTAGAGGGCGCGCTTCGTGTCCATGCCGCCATCTTAAAAAATCGGCGCTGACGGCACGGCACGGCAAGCTTGCCTTCAGGCTTCGAGCATGATGGCTGACGGCGGCAGCGTCAGCCCGCGCCGCGTATGAGGCTTCTTGCCCTCGCGCGTGAGCAGATAGGGCGCGGCGGCCGGGCCGAGGGCCGCTTTCAGCGCCGCTTCGAGCTTGGAGTTGTTCTCGTCGAAGAATTCCTTTTCCATGCCGCCTGCAAGGCGCTTTTGCGCCTTCGCGAACGCTTCGCTGTCTGCGCCGGCGACGCGGGCATAGGGGCGCAGGAATTCTTCCGGCGCGATCTCGCGCCAGTGGCGCAGCGGCCGCCCTTCGCGCACGGCTTGCGCCCAGAAGGCCAGCCAGGCGATCAGCGCCGGTTTGAGCGCGACGGCCCGCTGTCCGCATTGCACGCGACGCGCAGAAAGTTCGATCGTCAGGCGCGGCGGGGCAAAGCTTTCATTGAGCGCGGCGACGGTTTCGCCATAGCCCACCTTGCCACTCAACAGCCCTTCGGGCAGGCCGTGGCGCAGCAGCACCACCGGGATTTCGGCCAGCGTGACGTTGGCTTCGGCCGTGTCGATGTGCCGCCCGTCGCGGGTGGCCAGCCGTTTTGGCCGCGCCGGCGGGTAGAAGAATTCCGGATGGTTTTCGAATGGCTGCGAGACCAGCACGTGCGAGAGCCGATCCTGGGGCCGGGCATAGAGCGAGAAGGCATAGCCGAGATAAAAGCCCATCGTCTTGCGGCCGCCGGCGATCGTGACATGCAGCGCGGCGTTTTCGTCGCGCGTCAGTTGGGCTACCCGCGCCGTGATTGCATCCGCCGCGGCGGCGTTGTCCGCGGGCGTGCGGATGTCGGAAAGCGGCGTGCCATCGGCCGCGGTGATGACCTGGATGCTCGTTTCGTCGAATACCGGCCGGCCCAGTGCGGGATAGTCGGCCAGCAACGCATGGAATTGCCCGCCATCGGGGTGCAGGAGCGCCGCCTTGGCCAGGCGGGCGCCTTCGAGGGTCGTCAGCAGGTGGATTTCGGTGGGCAGGAAGGCAGGCTCGGCATGCGCCAGGGCATAGAGCGTCTCGGTGACGATCTGCGGGCTCAAGCCCGTGACGGCGAGCAGGATGCGGCGGGGATATTGGGCGGGCGCTTTCATGAGGCCGGATGATGGACGAAGCCGCGTGGAGTGGGTGGTGGGGATAGGTCTTCAATGCAGGCCTTGGTCCAACCGGTCGATGACGAAAACGCCATTTTCGAAATGGCCGAACAGCCTTTTCGCGCCCCTCTGGGCCCAGGCATCGCACTCATGGGTCGAGCCGGCCACGGGCTTGGCGAGTTTTTTGAAATCGAGGCGGCGAGGATTGAAGCCCGGTTCATGCAAATGCCGGGCAAGCTCGGCGACGCGCTCGTTGACCTGACGCATTTCGGCCGCGCTGCAGCCTTGCACGGTGCGTTCGAAATCGGGCGCGAAGCGGATTTTTTCATCGACCGGCGGATGCAAGCGCTCGGACAGAATCTTTTCGCGCTCCTCGCGCCAGACCAGCTCGCCCCATTCGGAAAGACTCACCATGCCTTCATCGGCAAAAAGAAAAATCTCCGGGATTCCGCCTGCCTGCCGCTGGCTGACCGGCAGGCCAACATCGAGCCGCCGAAACACCCACAACGCATCGCGCACGATCCTTTCGGCATTCAGCTCGATCGGCAGGCGTGGCAGTCGCAGCAACTCGTGGCTGCCTTCGAATACATAGACCGTTTCGTCGGCATAGAGCATGCCCAATGTCTGCATGAAGCCCTGCACGGCCTTGAAGCCGCCGGTGAGATTGAAAACGACCTCTAGGCCCATCGGCCGGATTTCTTCCGCACACAGGCGCACGAGCGTCGCCATGGCCAGGCGGAAAGCCTGCAAGTCTTCGGTGCGCAAATCAGGGATGTGCTTGACTTGCGCTTTCTCGCCGAGCGTTTCCTGCAGGATGGCCGCGGTTTGCTGGCCCAGCCAGGTATCGGTGGCGATCAGCCAATGCAGGTCGTCCTGGGCAAAGCGACCATCGTAATAGCAGAGCAGTCCGTTGTATTCGGCCGACAATCGCGCTCGCTCATCGGTTCCGGCTTGCTGCATGCGGTTGCGCGCTTGCGCAACGATGCCTTCCAGACGTTTGCGGTCTTCTCCTGGAACGTCCTCTACACGGCGCTTATTGGCATGGTCGGTCACCAGCTTGCGCTCGCTGCCGGCGATGTTGGTGAGCAGGCTCGTGCCACACGTCGAAACGATCAGGCGCATGCCCCGCCTCCTTTCTCGCTCATCGAAAACGCCCCCCGCCGCGGGAACCGCGCATCCACTGCGTCGACAGCAGCGGCGGGTTCGTCGGCCCGCCATTTGCTGGCGCGCCTACGCTACCTGAAAAGATTTGGCTCACGCACAAAGTTTCAGCCCCCTCCAACTCATATCGCTCTCCTCTCACAGCGGGAGAGGGATTGGGAGTGAGGGAACGGAGAACGGTCATGGTCGTCTTCATCTTCTGGGGTGGCAGCGGCCATGGCCGTTGGCTGGACTATTTCAACACCACGTCCAGCCAACGGATCAGCCCCGTCACCCCGCCCACCGCCAGCACCACCCAAACCGTCTGCCGGTGAATCGCTTGTGTCAGCCGAACTTCGACCTCCTTGATCTCTTTACGCAGCTCGCCTTCGACCTTCTTGATCTCCAGCCGCACCGCTTCGATCTCGAGGCGCAGCTTGCCTTCGACTTCCTTGATCTCCTTCTGCAGCCGGCCTTCGACTTCCTT
>JBKBOI010000182.1:0-2953 GCA_046294935.1 Rhodocyclaceae bacterium | reverse complement strand
GGTTCGGCCACGTTGATCAGCGGCCTGGACTCGTTTCAATCCTCGCCCAGCCCGTGTGGGCTGGGCGTCAGTTCGCGCGCAATCTAATGATTTTCTGAAAGGTTTCCAGTCAGATGCGCGGAACGTCGATCGTCGGACTCTCTGATGACTCAAGTATTATGCCTCTTTTTCTGCTTTGTTGAGAAAATCATGCAGTTCCTTCACGCGCGAACCTCACGGGCGACAGGCGGCACTTCACTTCCGCGCGTCATATCACCAAGGGGCCTTCGAAGTCGACGGCCTTGAATTTGCCGTATTCCTTGACATGGAGTTCTACCGGCTCGGTCAGGCGGTAGAAGCGCAGGCAATCCTCGTCGGGTTTGATCTCGGCGAGCAGGCGGCGCTCCAGTGCCTCGTATTGCGCGGCGTCGACGCGGCATTCGAACACGGATTTCTGCACACGCTGGCCGATGCTTTCGCAGACGCGGGCGACCCGCCGCAGGCGCTTGCGGCCAGCCGTGGTTTCGGTGGAGACGTCATAGCTGACGATGACCAGCATCTTTACCTTGGCGTGAACGGCACATAGACCTCGGCGTCGCCGCGCACGGCACGGGCGAGCAGGCGGGCCTGGACGAATGGCGCGAGGCCGAGTGCGAGCGTGTTTCCCAGCAGCGGATGCGTGAGCGTTTCCTGCTTGCGTTCCTGGTAGGCGACGAGGGCGCGTTTGCGCGCCTCATCCTTCAGCGTCACCGCGCCACCGGGGCGTTCGATGAAATCGTCGGCGGCGATCTGGCGGCGGTTGACCAGCGTGAGTGCGAGACGGTCGCCCAGCAGGGGACGGAACTCTTCCATGAGGTCGAGCGCCAGCGCGGCGCGACCGGGACGCACGGCGTGCAGAAAGCCAATCTGTGGATCGAGCCCGACGCTTTCGATGGCGCTGCGGCAATCGTTCATGAGCAGGGAATAGAAAAAGGACAGCAGCGCGTTCATGCGGTCGAGCGGCGGCCGGCGCGTGCGTCCATCCGGGGTGAATGCGCTGCGCCCCTCGGGCCGCACCATGAGGCCCAGCACGGCGAAGTAGCGCTTGGCGGCGTCGCCTTCGATGCCGCGCACGGCGTCGAGGTCGGGCGCGTGTTCGAGGCGCGCCAGGGCGCGGGCTAACTCTTCGGCAGTGGCGGCAAGTTCGGCGTTGTCGTCCGCGCGCCCGGTTTCGCGCGCGCCGCGCAGCAGCACCTGGCGGCAGTTTTTCAGTTTGCCGGCGATGCAGGATTTCGCCGCCGCCAGGCAAAAGTCGGCTTCCGCGACACGGCGATGCTGGTCGAGGCGCAGCAGCACATTGCCCGCGACCGGCCCTTCGAGCCGCGCCTTGAAGCGGCCGTGGCCATCGAGCAGCACCAGGCTTTTCCCTTCATCGGCCAAACGATGCATGAGGATGGGCGAGACCATGACATGACCGAAACAGACCACGGCGGACAGGTGGTGCAGCGGCACGCGCAGGCGCGTTTCGCGCTCCACCTCGATGCGCAAGGTGTCGTTGTCCAGATGCAGATATGCATCCGGGGTGGTGACATACAGCGTGTTGAGCAGTTGCATCTCAAGCCTCGCTGTCGAACAGTCCGGCTGCGGCCGGCCGCGCTGCTGGCTGGCAGATCTCGGCGAGCGAGCACTTGTCGCAGCGTGCATCGAAAGTCGGCGCTGGCAGGACGGCGGCATCCAGCAGCGCGCGCACGGCGGCCGCGGCTTCCTCGACGCGGCGGCGCAGCGCAGCGTCGATCTTCACTTCGCGCCGCCGCTTCGACCGGGCGTAGAACAGCGCGCCGGCGGGGACCGGCTTGCCGCTCATCTCTTCCAGGCACAAAGCCTGAGCGGCCAGTTGCAAATCGTCGCAGGCGGCGATCCAGGGCGCCTTGGCGCGGCTACCGACCTTGTATTCGACTGGATAGGGGGTGCCGTCGGCTTCGAACTCGACCGCATCGCATTTGCCGATCAGGCCAAGCCGCTCGCTCCAGACCGGCAGGGCGCGCTCGACGCGCAAGCCGGCGCGCGTTTCGACGCCGGGCTGGTCGACCTGCTTATGCACCGCCTGTCCGCGCAAGGTGAAGAGATTCTCGGCGAAGACCTGCTCGACGTGGATCAGCGCGCACTGACGCGGGCAGTAACACCAGTGCTGGAGGGCGGAGAGCGGAATGGGGTCGGGCTCATCCACACTCAGTCGAACAGGCGCTCGAGCAAGGCATCCCGATCGATGCCGTGATGCGCCGCGACCGCCACGAGAATCGCCGATAGCGTCCCGATTCGCAAGGGATCGTGATTCGGCACGGTGACATGATGCTCGCCATTTTGACTCGTCGTCAGACGGATATGGCTGCCGCTTCGTCGCGTCACGACATAACCCAACCGGCCCAGCCGATGGATCAGTTCCGCACCAGACAGATCACGCGGCACCCTCATGCGGCCAGCGCCTCTTCGCGGGTGATGTGCAGGCGGATCAGCCCCGGCTTCTTGTCGGCGTCGAAATGGCAGCGCACGGCATCGCGAATCTGCTCATGCAGTCTCGACAGATCGTCCGCTTCAGTGAAAATGTCCGCGCCGATGGCGCGAGCGACAAAACCGCCCTCCGGGGCTTCTTCGACGATGAAGTGAATTTCGCTCATGTTCAACACCTCCGGATCAGTTTGACGTTCGGCGCAACCTCAAGCTCCTGCCCCACCGCGACGGGTTGCCCGTCGAACAGCACGGAGTAGGCGGAAAAATCGCGTGCGATGCCATCGCCGTGGCGCTCAACCGTCAGCCGCTCGAACAGCGCATGGGCCGGGGCGTTTCCCAGCTCCGAATCATGCTTGAACACGTAAAGCCCGCGCGTGGCCATTTCGCCGCGGGCGGCAGAACGGTCGTGCTCGAACATCTGGGAGAGCGCCTGCCAGAGCAACTCGAGGTCATCTTCGGAAAACCCCGTTTGTTTGGCCAAGAATGC
>JBKBOI010000181.1:0-2954 GCA_046294935.1 Rhodocyclaceae bacterium | reverse complement strand
TTCGCAGCGACGCCGGGGGCCAGGCGGTCGGGTGTGCCGTGACAGTTCAGACACAGATCCTGGGTCGGCAGCGCCTTCATGTAGCGGTAGAACTTCTGGCCGTTTTCCTCGACGATCTCACCCTTGTCGATACCGGTTGGTTTCTCGCCTGCGGCGAGACGGCGCTCGAACTCCTCGAGCGTGGCACGCTCCCAGGCATCCGGCACGGCCTTCGGATTGCGATTCTTCAGGCTGACGCGCCGCACCTGCCAGCCGATTTGGGCGGACAGATTCTTCGCCATCTCCGGCGCCTTCTCGCGGCACACCGAAATGGCCCCGGCATGGCCGCTTCTGTCGATCTCGTCTTGCAACACTTCGAGCAGCTTCGGCACCATTTTCGCCGGGATGCCGCGCGCTTCTTGCAGCAGTTGCGCTTCGTCGGCCATCACCGGACTCGTCACGGTCAGGCCGACTGCCAGCAACATCAGGGGCAAGCGTTCTTGTCTCATGGTCTCCTCCGATCGGGTTTACGGAGACGCTAGTCTAATCAAAATTGCGCTCGTCGCTGATCACCTTGCCGTCGTTCGGCAGAGCGTCGACGAATCTCACTTCGCCCCGCAGTTTGGTCAGTTCGCGCAGGCTGGCAGCGATGGTTGCGGGATCTCCGGACCCTTCGCAATGCAGCGTCATCGTATCGACGCCGTCTGGATTGGTGACGACGAGCCGCGCCCGTGCGATGCCGGGATGGCGCCGACGCACGGCTTCGATCTGCTCGGGATGGACGAACATGCCCTTGACCTTGACGGTCTGGTCGGCGCGCCCCATCCAACCCTTGATGCGCATGTTGGTGCGGCCACACGGGGAGATGCCCGGCAATACCGCTGACAGATCGCCGGTGCCGAAGCGGATCAGCGGATAGGTCGGGTTGAAGGTGGTGACGACGACCTCGCCGACCTCGCCCTCCGGCACCGGCTCGCCGGTGCCCGGGCGGACGATTTCGACGATCACCTCTTCATCGACGACCAGCCCTTCATGTGCCGGCGTTTCATAAGCGATGACGCCGAGATCGGCGGTCGCATAAGCCTGGAAGCCCTGGATGCCGCGCGACAGGAAGGCATCGCGCTGCGCCGGCAGGAAGGCTTCGCCGGAGACCAGCGCCTTGGTGAGCGACGGAATCTTCAGCCCCAGCTCGTCGGCCTTCTCCAGCAGGATGCGCAGGAAGCTCGGCGTGCCGACATAGCCATGCGGTTGCAGGTCGGCCATCGCCTGCACCTGCTGTTCGGTTTGCCCCACGCCGGCGGGGAAGACGGTGCATCCCAAAGCCTGAGCGCCCCCTTCGAGAATCCATGCGCCCGGCGTCATGTGGTAAGAAAAGCCGTTATGGACCAGATCGCCGGCGCGGAAACCCGCGGCGAATAGCGCACGTGCCGTGCGCCAGTAGTCGGGGTTGCGGCCCTCGGGTTCATAGATCGGCCCCGGCGAGGCAAATACGCGTCCCATCTGCCCCCAGTGGGCGGCGACCAGCCCGCCGAAGGGGGGGCGCCGTTTCTGCAATGCGATCAGCTCGTGCTTGCGCAGTACGGGTAATTGCGCGAGCGCGGCGCGTGAGTCGATTTCCGCCGGCTCGATGCCACGCAGCACTTCCGCGAACCAGGGCGCATGCGCCTTGGCGTGGGCGATCTGCGCCGGCCGGCGTGAGACGTGTTCAGGGTCGGGGGCCTCGGGCGCGCGCGTTTCCAGCACGTCGAAATATTCGTTTTTCATGCCAGCCAGCGCTTTCTGCGCCGATAGTGCTTCACTTCGCGAAAGCTCTTGCGGCCGGTCGATGACAGGCCGAGATAGAACTCCTTGACATCCTCGTTGTCACGCAGCTCGTCCGCCTCGCCTTCCATGACGACACGGCCGTTTTCGAGGATGTAGCCGAAATCGGCGTAGCGCAGCGCAACCATCGTGTTCTGCTCGGCGAGCAGGAAGCTCACCTTTTCGCGCTGGTTGAGATCACGCACGATCTCGAAAATTTCTTCGACGATCTGCGGCGCCAGCCCCATCGAGGGTTCGTCGAGCAGAATCATCTCCGGATTGGCCATCAGCGCGCGACCGATCGCCGTCATCTGCTGTTCGCCGCCCGAGGTATAGCCAGCCCGCGAGTTGCGCCGCTCTTTGAGGCGCGGGAAGAATTCATAGACCTTGTCGAGATTGGCCTTCAGCTCGCCGCGCGAGATCTTGCGCGTGTACGCGCCGGTGAGCAGGTTTTCCTCGATGGTCAGGTGAGCGAAGCAGTGGCGACCTTCCATCACCTGAATGACGCCGCCCTTGACCAACTCGTTGGGCGTGAGCTGATCGACGCGCTTGCCCTTGAACTGGATGTCGCCCTTGGTCACCTCGCCGCGTTCGGCGGCGAGCAGATTCGAGATCGCCTTGAGCGTCGTCGTCTTGCCGGCGCCATTCGCGCCGAGCAGCGCAACGATCCTGCCCTGCGGCACTTCGAGCGAGACGCCCTTGAGCACCAGGATGACGTGGTCGTAGATGACCTCGATGTTATTGACGGTGAGATAGCCGCTCATGTGATGATCCACGCGGGTTGCGCCCGCTGGCGGAACGGTTTCGTGCCGTCCCGCCAGCGCCGAGTTTCGCCGCTTACTTTTCTTTCGAGCAGTCGCGCGGCGTGATGCCTTTTTCCTTCGCGTATTTCTGCGCGTCGGCCATGAACAGCGGGTGGATCAGCGCCTTGTTGCCCTCGATCCAGTCCTTGGTCAGCGGCACCCACTTGGCTCCATCCCATTGTTGGACCTTGACCTTGCCAGAGCCCTCATGGTCGCTGCAAGAGGTCTTCACCGGCGGCAGCAGACCCGTGGCGCCGAGCTCCTTCAGACGCGCCTCGCTGATGTCGAGATGCTCGAGCGCCCAGCGTAGCTCCTCCCCGGTCACCGCCTTGCCCTTCTTGTTGAAGTGTTCCTGCGCCAGCCGGATCGCCT
>JBKBOI010000180.1:0-2959 GCA_046294935.1 Rhodocyclaceae bacterium | reverse complement strand
GCGCCGGCCCCCGCGATGCCCAGGCCCCCGAGCACCGTCGCGAGCGCCAGCCGTCGGTGCCAGCGCGGTCGCACCAGCCGCTCGAGCGCGGCGATCATGTTCTGCCGGCCGGCGAGCTGGGCGCCGCCCTGGTCGGCACGGAATTCACGCTGACGCGAGAACCACATCACGATGATCGACGCCAGGATGCCCAGCACCAGCTCGGCGACGATCATCGTGACGAAGAAGGCCGGCCCCTGGCCGCGTTCCGTCTTGAACACGACACGATCGACGAAATGGCCGATGACGCGCGAGAGGAACATCACGAAGGTATTGACCACGCCCTGGATCAGCGCCAGCGTCACCATGTCGCCATTGGCGACGTGGCTGATTTCGTGGCCGAGCACCGCTTCGGCTTCATGGCGCGTCATCTGTTGCAAAAGACCCGTGGAGACGGCGACCAGCGCATTGTCGCGGTTCATGCCGGTGGCGAAGGCATTGACCTCCGGCGAATCGTAGATGCCGACTTCCGGCATGCCGATGCCGGCGGCTGCGGCCTGTTTGCGGACGGTTTCCACGAGCCAGAATTCGGTGGAATTCGCCGGCGCGTCGATCACGCGCACGCCCATTGCCATCTTCGCCGACCACTTCGACATGGCCAGCGAAATCAGCGCGCCGCCGAAGCCCATCACGGCGGCGAAGACCAGCAGGGCGCCGGGATCGATGCCGCTCGCTTGCAGATAGGGGGCGATGCCCAGCAAGCGCATCGAGACCGACAAAACGAGCACGATGGCGAGGTTCGTGGCAAGGAACAGGAAGATGCGTTTCATGCGTCGGATACTCCTATCAATGCGACGATTACATGGTAGGTCGTCGGGAAGATTCGAGCAATTCGATTAATATTACGATTCACTTCGGCTGCGGCGAAATATCTGCGATGCCCCACCTGAATTTCAAGCACCTGCGCTACTTCTGGATGGTCGCCAAGGCCGGCAGCATCGCCCGCGCCAGCGAACGGCTGCACCTGACCCCACAATCGATCAGCGGACAGCTCAGGGAGTTCGAAGAAGCGCTGGGCGTCCAGTTGCTGCGCCGTGCCGGCCGCGGCCTGGAACTCACCGAAGCCGGACAACGTATTCTCGGCTATGCGGAGCAAATCTTCTCGCTCGGCGAGGAAATGCTCGCGGTGCTGCGCGATGCGACGCAGGCGCAGAGCATCACCTTCCGCGTCGGCATCGCCGACTCGGTGCCCAAGATGGTCGCCTACCGCATCGTCGAACCCTCGCTGGGCTTCGCCGAGCCCGTGAGGCTCGTCTGCCGCGAGGGGAATCTCACCATGCTGCTGGGCGAGCTGGCGGTGCATCGCCTCGACATGGTGATCGCCGACCGGCCGTTGCCCGAGCATCTCAACGTGCGAGCCTATACCCATTTCCTTGGCGCGAGCGGCGTGAGCATCTTTGCGGCGAAGGCAATGATGAAAAAGATGTCACCGGCTTTCCCCCAAGGGCTCGATGGCGCGCCCTTTTTGCTGCCCGGCGCGGATGTCGCCTTGCATGCGCGGCTATTGCGCTGGTTCGAGGATGAACGTCTGCGCCCGCGCATCGTCGGCGAATTCGACGATAGCGCTTTGATGCTGGCTTTCGGTCAGGCGGGAGCGGGGTTTTTCGCGGCGCCGACGGCGATCGAGCAGGAGCTGATCCGCCGGCACGACCTCGTGGTGGTTGGCCGGGTCGAGGACGTGCGCGATCAGGTCTATGGGATCACCAACGAGCGCAAGCTCAGCCATCCACTCGTCGCCGAGATCTGCCGCTTCGCCCGGCATGACATCTTCGGTGCCGGCGAAAGCCGTCCGCGCCGCGCCCGGCGGCAGGCAAAATCAAATTAATTCGAAGCATCGCTCTCGATAATTCTGTTTTTCTTTTCTGCGGAAAGCGGTTAGTCTTGCCGCCGTATCACCATGACTGAGGAGACCGACAGATGAAAATCCTTTCCCTGCTTGCTGTTGCCACACTGACCCTGAGTCTCGGCCTGGGCGTCCAGGACGCCGAAGCCAAGCGTCTGGGCGGCGGCCGTCCCTTGGGCATGCAGCGCCAGATCGACGCACCGAAGCCGGCCACCCCGCCGACGACCGCTCCTGCTCCGGCGTCCAGCCAAGCTGCGCCAATGATGCCGCCAGGTGCCGCTGCGCAGACGGCGGCGAAGAAACCCTCCTGGCTGGGACCGGTCGCCGGGCTGGCCGCTGGTCTGGGACTGGCGGCGCTCGCTTCCCATTTCGGCTTTGGCGAAGAGCTCGCTTCGCTGATGCTGATCGCCTTGGTCGCGATGGCCGTCATGGCCGTCGTCGGCCTCGTGATGCGCAAGCGCGCGATGGCGCAACGACCGGCGCTGGCAGGCGCGAACGGCATGCGCTATCAGGCTTCGGAGCCCTTCATCGCCGGCGGCCAGAGCGCCAGCACCCAGCCTGCTCCGGCGAGGGCGGCGCAAGGCAAGGTTCCCGCCGATTTCGACGTCGCGGGCTTCATACGCAGCGCCAAGGTACATTACATCCGTCTGCAGGCCGCCAACGATGCCGGCAATCTCGACGACATCCGTGCCTTCACGACGCCGGAGATGTTTGCCGAACTGAAGATGGACATCGCCGAACGCGGCAATGCCAAACAGGAAACCGATGTGCTCGACATCGACGCCGAGGTGCTGGAAGTCGTCGAGGAAGCAGATCGTTACATCGCCAGCGTGCGCTTTGCCGGCCGCATCCGCGAGGAAAAGGACGGCCCGGTCGAGACCGTCGATGAAATCTGGCATCTCGTCAAGCCACGCGATGGCAAGAGCGGCTGGCTGCTCGCCGGCATCCAGCAGATGCACTGAACGGGCGTTGTCCGGGCCAAAGGCCACCGCGACCGGTGGCCTTTTGTTTTTTGCGCCGGCGCGCCCTCGCGATGCGCGCATGCTGATCGAATCTCCCCTTGCCGCAGCGCTCAAC
>JBKBOI010000179.1:0-2966 GCA_046294935.1 Rhodocyclaceae bacterium | reverse complement strand
GTGGCCGCCGAGATTCGACTTGCCGCGGTTGGCGCGCAGCACCATCGCCAGCGCGTTCCAGCGCACGTAGGAACGGATGCGGTTTTCGATCGCATAGTCGCCGGGCGCCAGCGGCTGGCGCTCGACCGGAATGGTATTGACGTAGTCGGTGTTCGCGGAATACGGGATGTTGATGCCGGCGCGTCGGGCAAGGGCGATCTGCTCTTCGATCAGATAGTGGGCGCGTTCGCCCCCTTCTTGCTCGATGACGGCTTCGAGCGCGTCGAGCCACTCGCGCGTCTCCTGAGGGTCGTCATCTGCGGCTCGAGCGGCAAAAACGGACGCCGCGCCAGAGTGGAACTCGGACATTTCTCCTCCTGTGTTGGAGCGATGGAATTGCGTCTCGCGGGGTGCGCGAGGCGATCGTTCGTATGTGCCGCCTAGTCGGCAGCCGGTCTATGTTAGCGTTTTACTGGCCATGCCGCATCGGGCGGTGCACCATGCTGGGATGGATCAGCGCGTGGCCAACGCCAGCTTGCGCAGCTTCTCGTGCATGCGCTCGAGGTTGATGTTGAGCATACGGAACAGTCCGCGCATGAAGTTATAGACCTGGCGCGGATGGGTCTCGATCAGCAGTTCGAAATCATCGGGCCGCATCGTATAGACCGTCGTCGGCCCCTTCGCGCGCAGCGTGACGACGCGCGGCGTGCGCTCAACGAAGGAACGGATGCCGGCGCAGTCGCCTGCTTTCATCTTGTTGACGACCCTCATGCGACCCTCGACCGGCGCGAGCACCTCGATCGTGCCGCCGACGACGATGAACAGGGTATTGTCTTCATCGCCTTCCTTGACGAGGATTTCGCCATCCTTGAGATCGCGCACGTTCATCACCGTCACCAGCGCTTCGCAGTCGGCATCGCCGAGATACTTGCCCAAGTCCGAATTCTTGATGGGCAGGCGGTTGGGCTCGCGCTCTTCGGTGAATCGCATCGCAGGACATTCCGGAAATTTTCAGGCGGAAAAAAGTATAGTCAGCACGACACCCCCTTCCCATAGTTTGATTTTTGTTCAGGATAGGCATTGTCTATATGAGCGCCTGCGCCACTTTCCGCTTCTATGCCGAACTCAATGCCTTCCTCGCGCCACGACGGCGTCAGCGGGCTTTCACGGCGCGGCTCGCCCGCGCCGCGACGGTGAAGCACATGTGCGAGGCCTGCGGCGTGCCGCATACCGAGATAGCCTTCATCTTCGTCGATGGCGAGCCCGCCACTTTCCGTCGCCTGCTGCGCGATGGCGAGCGCGTCGCCGTCTATCCGGCCTTTTCTCGCCTCGATCTCACGCCGCTCGTGCCACTCGATGCGCCACCGCCGGGAATCCCGCGCTTCATCGCCGACAGTCATCTGGGCGGACTGACGCGCTTTCTGCGCATGGCCGGTTTCGACTGTCTGTTCCGCAACGATTATGACGACCGCGAGATCGTGACGCTCGCCCAGCAGGAAAATCGCATCGTGCTCACGCGCGACACACAGCTTTTGATGCAACGCGGGATCCAGCATGGCGCCTTCGTCCATGCACTGCGCACGGAAGCGCAATTCGCCGAGATCGTGCGCCGTTTCGCGTTGGCGCCGCATTTCCGGCCCTTCACGCGCTGCCTGCCGTGCAACGTGCTGCTCGTCGAGGTCGCCAAGGACGCGGTACTCGATCGGCTACCCCCCTCGGTGCGCGAGCACCAGCAGCAATTCCGCCGCTGCCCCAGCTGCGAACGCATCTACTGGCCCGGCACGCACTGGGAACGCATGCGGGCGCTGCTGGCATCGGCAGCGGCCGTCGATTTCACCGCTCAATCCGGATTGGCACGCGGTGGCCGGCCATAGAGCCTGCGCAGCTCATCTTTCGCCGCCTCCAGCACCGCCCGGCGTTCGGCGGGAAGATTGCGCCCGGCACGGTTGATATAGAAATTCAACATCGACATCGCCGATTGGAAAGGACTTCCCTTGCGTCGCACGCTCGCCTCTGCCGAAGCCGCCAGCGAACGCGCGATCGCCGCCGGATCCTCCCAGGTGAACACGCCGGGCTCGAGATCGAGCGCGAAACTCGTCTCGGTGACCCGTTGCGACCAACGGCGGGAGACTCGCGGCCGTGTCATGCGGTAAAGATTCCCTCTGTTGCCTGGCGATGATGCCAGGCCAGCCGCTGGGCATGTGCGCAACGCAGGTCGAGATCGACCGAGTGGGCGGCGAAGAATGCCTCCGCCAGGTCGTCGAGCGCGGCGATGCCGGGCATTTCGGCCATCTCCCAACTGGCGAGATAGGCGGCGAGCTTGTTCGGTCTGCCCGCCAGCGAGGGCGGCAGGAAGCTCGCCCGCGGCAGCGCGAAGGCGCTGGCGACGACATGGCCATGCAAGCTGGTGCCGATGAAGCCGCGGCTCGCCGCGATCAGCCCCGCGATCTGCCAGATGTCGAGGCTTTCGAACACATGCCAGGCAGTCTTGGTAAGCCGCGCGGCGCAGCGGCGATAGACCTCGAGATCATCATGCCAGGGTGCCGCCCCGGCGCGGAAAAAGACGAGGCCCCAGCCCGTTTCCATCGCGATTTGGTCGAGTTGGCGGGCGAGCAAGGCAAGCGTTGCATCATCGCCGCATTCGGCGGCGAACTGGACGGCGACGAAGCCCTCGGGAAACATGTCCCGCAGGCGCGCCACCTCGCCCGTTGCTTTTCGTCGTTCGATGCGGGCTCCGAAGCGTTCGGCGATCATGGCCACCGGATCGGGAATCATGCGCGTCGCGATGCCCATCTCCGCCAATGCCCGTTGCGTCGAGCGATCGCGCACGGTCACCCAGCCGGCCGCGCGCAGCTTGGCGCGCACCTCGCTGCGCAGTGCTTCGTCCGCACTGGCGAGATCGGCGCCGCCGACGGCATCGAAGGCGATGCGCCGCGCCTTCGGGAAAAGCTCGCGGCCCACCACGTAGGGCGCCTCGGCCTCGATAC
>JBKBOI010000178.1:0-3008 GCA_046294935.1 Rhodocyclaceae bacterium | reverse complement strand
TGGCCTACGACAGTCTGATGGTCTTCACCGGCAATGCCAACCCGAAGTTGGCGTCCGACGTCGCCAAGCGTCTCAACATTTCGCTGGGCCGTGCCACCGTCGGCCGTTTCTCGGACGGCGAAAGCAACGTCGAGCTGCTCGAAAACGTCCGCGGCAAGGATGTCTTCATCCTGCAGCCGACCTGCGCGCCGGCCAACGACAACCTGATGGAGTTGGTGATCCTCGCCGATGCCTTGAAGCGCGCCTCGGCCGGCCGCATCACCGCCGCCGTGCCCTACTACGGCTATGCGCGCCAGGACCGCCGGCCGCGCTCGGCGCGCGTGCCGATCGCCGCCAAGGTGGTCGCCAACATGCTGCAGGCCGTCGGCGTGCAGCGCGTGCTGACCGTCGATCTGCACGCCGACCAGATCCAGGGCTTCTTCGACATCCCGGTCGACAACATCTACGCGACGCCGATCCTGCTCGGCGACATCTGGAAGCAGCGCCATGACGACCTGCTGGTCGTCTCGCCCGACGTCGGCGGCGTGCTGCGCGCCCGCGCCGCGGCCAAGCGCCTGGAAACGGATCTGGCGATCATCGACAAGCGCCGGCCGCGCGCCAACGTCGCCGAGGTGATGCACATCATCGGCGACGTCGAAGGCCGCAGCTGCGTGATCATGGACGACATCGTCGATACCGCCGGCACGCTGGTCAAGGCGGCGCGCGCGCTCAAGGAGCATGGCGCGAAGAAGGTGATCGCCTATTGCACCCATCCGGTGCTCTCCGGCAGCGCGGTCGCGCGCATCGAGGAATCCGATCTCGACGAACTGGTCGTCACCGATACGATCCCGCTGCGCGAGGATGCGCAAACCTGCGAGAAGATCCGCGTCGTCTCGATCGCCGGCCTGCTGGCCGAAACCATCATCCGCATCAGCAACGAAGAGTCGGTGTCCTCGCTCTTCATGGAATGAGTTTCATCAACCGTCCGGCCTGGTCGCGGGTCGGGCAATTCAACTGGAGTCGACCATGCAATTCGAAATCAATGCAAACAAGCGCGATGCGCAGGGAACGAGTGCGAGCCGCCGCCTGCGTCGCGCCGGCAAGGTGCCGGGCATCCTCTATGGCGGCAACGCCGCCCCGCTGATGATCGAGCTCGATCACAACGAACTCTTCCAGGCGCTGCGCAAGGAAGCCTTCCATTCCTCGATCATCAATCTCGTCATCGGCGACGCCAAGGAAATGTGCCTGCTGCGCGACGTGCAGATGCACCCGGTCAAGCGGCAGATCCGTCACGTCGACTTCCAGCGCATCGACACCACGCATGCCATTCACCAGAAAGTGCCGCTGCACTTCATCAACGCCGAGATCGCGCCGGGCGTCAAGCTCGCCGGCGGCATGGTGCAGCACGTGATGACCGAACTCGACGTCAAGTGCCTGCCGAAGGATCTGCCAGAGTTCATCGAAGTCGACCTCAAGGACCTGCAAGGCGGCCAGTCGCTGCACGTCTCCCAGCTCAAGCTGCCGGCGGGCGTCGAGGTGGTGCATCACGGCGAGGGCGATCCGGTGGTCGCGACCGTGGTCGTGCGCGGCGCCGGTGCTGCCTCCGACGAAGTCACCGAAGAGGCGCCGATCGAAACACAGGTCATCACCGAGAAGAAACCCGCTGCAGCGCCTGCCGAGAAGAAAGGCGAGAAAAAGTAATTGCAACCGGCCTTGCGTCTCGTCGTCGGCCTTGGCAATCCGGGGCCCGAGTACTCCGAAACCCGGCACAACGCCGGGTTTTGGTTTTGTGAGCGCCTGGGCGCCGAGCTGGGTGTATCTTTCGCGCGCGAGGCCCGCTTCCATGGCCTAGTGGCCAAGTGCCGTCTCGCCAGCGCCGATCTTTTCCTGCTGCTGCCGCAGACCTTCATGAACCGCTCCGGCCAGTCGGTGCGCGCGCTCGCCCACTTCTACCGCATCCAACCCGCCGAAATACTCGTCGTGCATGACGAACTGGACATTCCGCCGGGTCAGCTGCGCCTCAAGTTCGGCGGCGGCCTGGGCGGTCACAATGGCCTCAAGGACATCGTGAGCCACTTGGGCACGCAGGATTTCTGGCGCTTGCGGATCGGCATCGGCCATCCGGGCGACCGCAACGAGGTGATCGACTATGTGTTGAAGCCGCCCCGCAAGGAAGAAGCGGCAAAGATCGATGCCGCCCTCGATCGCGCGCTCGCCGCCTGGCCGTGGCTTGCCAAAGGCGATTTCAACGCGGCGATGCAGAAGATCAACGCCAAACCCGTTATTGCGAAGAAAGACGAATCATGAGCCTCAAATGCGGCATCGTCGGCCTGCCCAACGTCGGCAAGTCCACCCTGTTCAATGCGCTGACCCAATCGGGCATCGCCGCGGAAAACTATCCCTTCTGCACCATCGAGCCGAACGTCGGCATCGTCGAAGTGCCCGACCCGCGCCTTGCCGAGCTCGCGAAGATCGTCAAGCCGCAGCGCGTCGTGCCGGCCGTCGTCGAATTCGTCGACATCGCGGGTCTCGTCGCCGGCGCGAGCCAAGGCGAAGGCTTGGGCAACCAATTCCTCGCCAACATCCGCGAGACTGATGCGATCGTCCATGTCGTGCGCTGCTTCGACGATCCGAACGTCGTCCATGTCTCGGGCAGCGTCGATCCGATCCGCGACATCGAAGTGATCGACACCGAGCTCGCGCTCGCCGATCTCGCCACCGTCGAGAAAGCGCTCACGCGCTACTCGAAACAGGCCAAGGCCGGTGGCGACAAGGAAGCGAAACGCATCAATGATGTGCTGGAGAAGTGCCAGAAACAACTCGACGAAGCGAAGCCGGTGCGCGCGCTCGATCTCTCGAAGGAGGAAAAGGCCCTGTTGCGCCAATTCTTCCTGCTCACCGCCAAGCCCGTCCTCTATGCCGCCAACGTCAAGGAAGATGGCTTCGCGAACAATCCGCACCTCGACGCCGTCGTCGCGCATGCCGCGAAGGAAGGAGCGGACGTGGTGCCGATCTGCGCCGCGATCGAG
>JBKBOI010000177.1:0-3022 GCA_046294935.1 Rhodocyclaceae bacterium | reverse complement strand
AACTATTTGTTATGTCTCGGTCGCTGCGCACCAATCGCCTTGCCCTCCACCCGCTCGCGACGGTTTCTCGAAGCGCCCTGTCACAGATTGCAGAAGGTCAGTTCGAAATGGATGTCGGTCTCGGTCTGGCGGGGGCGCATTTCCGTGTCCGGCACCGTGAAGCGGATGTTGAGCGCATATTTGTTGGCGGAAATTTCCGGCACGGCGGCCTGGCTCTTTGGCACGCGCAGGCGGATCAGCTGGGCGGTACGCCCCGAGAGCATCAGTTGGAAAGAGCCGCGCACCGCACATTGCCGCTCCGGATGACCCGAGGCGCGCAGCAGGCGCAGCACGATGCCCAAGCCGTCGCGGATCGGCAGCAGCGGGCCAACCCAGCCCTCCAGATCACCGCGGCGCTGCTGGGGGTCGCGGTTGAGCCAGTAGTGGTAGGCGGGTAGATCGAATTCGCAGACCCCGCCGGGAATGCCGGTGCGGTTCTTGATGCTCATCAGCCATTCGTTCTCGCGCAGGTGCTGGCCGGTCTTGCCCTGCATCGCCAGCAGCGCCGCGGAGGCCTGCTCGATCTCGTAGAGGGCGCCATTCAACGCCTCTTCGGAGATGTCGGGATTGTTGCGGAAAGTGAGCAGCGTCTGGCGCTGGCGTTCGAGCTCCTGGACCAGGTCGATCTTCAGATCGGCGCGGCTGACCACCTCGAAAATATCGAACAGCGTGACCAGCGCGACATGGTGCGATTCCGGATCGTCCGAGCGCATGAAATGGAGGGTGCGGTCGAACAGATCCTCGAGCCGCAGCAGGGTGCGGATGCGCTCGTTCAGAGGGTAATCGTAGGTGATCACGCGGCGGCTCGTGGGTGAATTTTTGGAATTCTGACCCAAAGATCCGCAAATCTCAACTTGAACTCGCCTGGAAAGCCGCCGCAATCATGGAGTTCGCGACGATTCCTGACGCGCTCTCGCCATCAGCCGGTATTTTTCGTGCAGCGAGGCAACCTGGGCATCGAGCGCGTCCAGGCCCTGGGCATTGTCGATCACGTCGTCCGCGGCGGCGAGGCGCCCCTGGCGGCTCGCCTGCGCCGCGAGGATCGCCCGCACCTCGTCACGCGTCAGGCCGCTTCTGGCCATCACCCGTGCGATCTGGAGCTCCTCGGGGCAATCGACGACGCAGACGCGATCGACGCGGGAACGGAAAGCGCCCGATTCGATCAGCAGCGGCACGACGAGGATCGCATATTCGGCGCTGGCGAGACGGCACAGCCGCGCCTCGCTCTCGGCGCGGATCAGCGGATGGAGAATGGCTTCGAGCCGTTTGCGCGCAGCCGGATCGGCGAATACGAGCCGGCGCATCGCGGCGCGATCGAGCGCGCCATCGGCGGTCAGGAGTGCGTCACCGAACGCCGCGCGGATCGGATCGATCGCAGCGCCGCCTTGTCCGGTCAGCTCGCGAGAGATCGCATCCGTGTCGATGACGGGCACGCCGCGTGCGGCGAAGAGCCCGGCGGCCGCGCTCTTGCCGCTGCCGATGCCGCCGGTGAGGCCGACGAGGAAAGTCATTCGCGCCTGACGACGGTGAGCTTCTCGGGTGCCAGTTGCTGCGCAAGCCGCGCGGGTTCGCGTCCGGCATCCTGCTGCTGGCCCAGATAACCCTGCCCCCAGAAAAAGAGCAGGATGTTCGCGAAAAGCAGAATGAGGAATGCCAGGCGCATGATCAGTTCATCCGACCTTCGGCAGATGCTTGAGTGATTCCTGGATCGCCTCGGCCGGATACTCGAAGTCTTCGAGCTTGCCGGCGAAATAGCTCTCATAGGCGCTCATGTCGAAATGGCCATGGCCGGAGAGGTTGAAGAACAGCGTCTTCGGCTCGCCGGTCTGTTTGCAGCGCAAGGCTTCGTCGATGCAAGCGCGGATCGCGTGCGCCGATTCGGGCGCCGGGATGATGCCCTCGGCACGCGCGAACATCACGCCGGCTTCGAAAGTCGCCACCTGCGGCACGGCCACCGCCTCGATCAACTTCTCGTGATAGAGCTGCGAAACCAGCGGACTGTCGCCGTGGTAACGCAACCCTCCGGCATGGATACCCGGTGGCATGAAGTCATGACCGAGCGTATACATCTTCATCAGCGGCGTGTAGCCGGAAGCATCGCCATAGTCGTAGGCATACACGCCCTTGGTCAGCGTCGGACACGAGGCCGGCTCGACGGCGACGAAGCGGATCTTCTGCGCACGCTTGTCGCCCGCCGCCGCATCGCCAAGGAAGGGGAAAGTCGCGCCGGCGAAGTTGCAGCCGCCACCACAGGGCGCGAACATCATGTCCGGATATTCGCCGATCTTTTCGAACTGCTTCTTGGCTTCGAGGCCGATCACCGTCTGGTGCAGCAGCACATGGTTGAGCACCGACCCCAGCGCATACTTGGTGCCGGGCACCGTCACCGCCTCCTCGACAGCTTCCGAGATCGCGATGCCGAGGCTGCCGGGATTCTCCGGGTCCTGCGCCAACACGTTGCGGCCGGCCTGGGTCAGATTGGTTGGGCTGGCGAGCACCTCGCCGCCCCAGGTCTGCATCATCAGTCGCCGATAGGGCTTCTGCTCGTAACTCACCTTGACCATGAAGATGCGCACCGGCAAGCCGAACATCTGCCCGGCCAATGCAAGCGACGAACCCCACTGGCCGGCGCCGGTTTCGGTCACCAGCCGCTGTGTGCCGGCGATCTTGTTCAAATACGCCTGCGGCACGGCGGAATTCGGCTTGTGCGAGCCGGCCGGCGAGACGCCTTCGTACTTGTAGAAAATCTTGCAGGGCGTGCCGAGCATCTTTTCCAGCCGCTCGGCGCGGCACAAGGGGCTTGGGCGCCACAATGCATAGACCTTGCGCACTTCCTCGGGAATCGGGATCCAGCGCTCGGCGCTCATCTCCTGCTCGAGGATCGGGCCAGGAAAGATCGCCAGCATCTTGTCCGCTGAAACCGGCTGGCCGTCGGGGCCGAGCGGCGGCGCCGGTGGATTCGTCAAATCGGCGACGATGTTGT
>JBKBOI010000176.1:0-3033 GCA_046294935.1 Rhodocyclaceae bacterium | reverse complement strand
GCTTGCCGTCGATCACCGGACGGTGATAAGCAGGATTCAAGGCGACGAATTCTTCGACCGAGATGCCCGCAAGCTTGGCCGCGAGCGCGACATCGATGCGCTCCGGTTTTTTGACGGTTTCGAAATAAGGCCGGTTTGGAATCGGAGGTAGGTAGATGCCAAAGAGTTCGGGCTGGGCGATGATGTTCTTGAGCGCTTGCAGCTTGGGAACGTAGTTGCGGGTCTCGGCCGGCATCGTCAGGCTCGCGTAGTCGGTGGGCAGACCCTTGGCCTGGTTCTTGGCGATCGCCCGTGCGACCGCGCCTTCGCCCCAGTTGTAGGAGGCCAATGCGAGATGCCAATCGCCGTGCATTTCGTAGATTTTCTGCAAGTAGGCCAATGCGGCGTCCGTCGAGGCGATGATGTCGCGGCGTTCATCGACCCACCAGTTCTGGTCGAGGTTGAAATTTTTGCCAGTGGATGGGATGAACTGCCAGATCCCCATGGCCCGCGCGCGCGAGACGGCACGGGGGTCGAAGGCGCTTTCGACCATCGGCAAGAGAGCGATCTCGGTGGGCATGCCGCGCTTTTCGAGCTCTTCGACGATGTGATAGAGATAACGCCGGCCGCGCTCGAAAATGCGGCGTAGCATGCCGGGGCGGTTCAGATACCACGACTGCCATTCGGCGACGAGCGGATCGTGCAGATCGGGCATGCCGAAGCCACGCCGGATGCGCTGCCAGAGATCGTTTGGCGGCACGGTCAGATCGAGCAGGGGCGGCGGCGCGCTTTCCTCGATGGCTTGTTTGGGCAGTGCCGCCATCGAGATACTGGCAGAGGCGGGCTCTGAGAGATTGCCGATTGCGGGCTCGGAAGCGGACGGCAGGGGTGCATCCCTGGAACCGTCCGGTTCGCTGCTGTTTTCGTGGGGCAGGGAGGTGCAGGCACCGAGCAACGAAACCAGCAACAGCAGACCGAGGCGCAAGATGTGATTCATGAGATGACCGCTTCAGGGAAGGGGGCGAGTTTAACCGTTCGAGCCATCGTTCGCGCAGGGCACGGCTTTTCGCCGCCTTGCGGCTCTGCGGAAAACCACAATGGCGCGCGATGAAAAGGAATGGCTAACTTCGGGTCTCGTCAAGCAAATCGGAAAAATGGTTCTGAGGAGATGCCGGTATGAAACTACGCACTTTCATGATGGGCCTGGTGGCCGCGACGATCGCTTGCACGGCTGTCGCCCAGCAGCCGATCGTCATCAAGTTCAGCCACGTCGTGGCCACCGATACGCCGAAAGGCAAGGGCGCCGAGTTCTTCAAGCAGAAAGCCGAGGAACTGACCAAGGGGCGCGTCAAGGTCGAGGTCTATCCCAATAGCACGCTCTACAAGGACAAGGAGGAATTGGAAGCGTTGCAGCTCGGGGCCGTGCAGATGCTCGCCCCTTCGCTCGCCAAGTTCGGCCCCTTGGGCGTCAAGGAGTTCGAATTGTTCGATCTGCCGTTCATCTTCGACAATTATGAGGAGCTGCACAAGGTGACCACCGGCCCGGTGGGCAAGGGGCTGCTCAAGAAGCTCGAAGCCAAAGGAATCCTGGGACTCGCCTATTGGGACAATGGCTTCAAGGTGATGAGCGCCAACAAGCCGCTGCGCATGCCGGAAGACTTCAAGGGCCTGAAAATGCGCATCCAGTCCTCGAACGTGCTCGACGCGCAGATGCGCGCATTGGGTGCCTTGCCGCAGAAGATGGCCTTCTCCGAGGTCTATCAGGCCTTGCAGACCGGCGTGGTCGATGGTACCGAGAACCCGCCTTCCAACCTCTACACGCAGAAGATGCACGAAGTGCAGAAGTATGTGACGCTCTCCGACCATGGCTATCTCGGCTATGCGGTGATCGTGAACAAGAAGTTCTGGGAAGGCCTGCCCAGCGACATTCGCCAGCAGCTCGAAGTGGCGATGGAGCAAGCGACCCGCTATGCGAACCAGATCGCCAAGGTCGAGAACGATCAGGCATTGGAAGCGGTGCAAAAGTCCGGCAAGAGCGAGATCATCACGCTCACGCCCGAGCAGAAGAAAGCCTGGAAGAAGGCGCTCGTCAAAGTGCATGAGCAGATGGCGGACCGGATCGGCAAGGACCTGATCCAGTCGGTTTATCAGGAAACCGGCTTCGATCCGAAGAAGCTGTAAAACCCGCTCATTGAAGGCCAACCGAAATGCATACGGGGAGCGGAACGCTCCTCGTGTCGTTTGCCGGGAAAGCGCATGAAGATTCTCGATCACCTGGAAGAGTGGCTGATCACGTTTTTGATGGGGGTGGCGACACTGATCATCTTCGTTGCCGTCGTGCACCGCTATGCTTCGGGTTGGCCCATTCCGGTCGTGCAGGACTGGCTGATCTCGCTCGACCTCTCCTGGGCCCAGGAGCTCACCATCATCATGTTCGTCTGGATGGCAAAGTTCGGCGCCGCGTATGGCGTGCGCACCGGCATCCACGTCGGCGTCGATGTGCTGATCAACCGGCTCTCCGACCGCACACGCGGCAAGTTCATCGTCTTTGGCCTGCTCGCCGGAGCGCTGTTTACCGGTATCGTTGGCACGCTGGGCGCGACCTTCGTCTGGGAAAACGGCGCCCATTACAGTGTCTATGAATTTCTCGGTCTGGAATTGGGCGAGCTCTACGAGGGGCCGACCACGCCGGACCTCGAATGGCCGACATGGGTCGTTTATTCGGCGATTCCGCTCGGCTCCTGGCTGATGTGCTTCCGTTTCCTGCAAGTGATGGTCAGGTTCGTGCGCAGTGGAGAGTTGCCTCATCACGACCACGGTCATGTCGAAGGGATCGACGCGGCACATCCGCTACCGGTCGATGCCAATCCGTACGCGCTCGACGACGAGCTCCATCCCCATGATCTGCGCCACCACGGCCGTGACGGGAGGCAGGGATGAGCGCGTTCGTCATCTTCCTCTTACTGGCCGTGCTGATGCTGACCGGCATGCCGGTGTCGATTTCGCTCGGCCTGACGGTGCTGATCTTTCTGTTCGGGTTTACCCAGGTGCCAC
>JBKBOI010000175.1:0-3046 GCA_046294935.1 Rhodocyclaceae bacterium | reverse complement strand
GATGATTCTGCCCCCCCCGGCAGGCAATCTTGATAGCCCCCATCACGGCGGCCAGGCGGCCGGTCGTCTCCCAATCGTAACCGCTCGCGATCCCGTAGAGGAGACCTGCCCGGTAGGCATCGCCGCAGCCGGTCGGGTCGAGTAGTTGGTCGGCCTGCACGGCAGGGATTTCCAGCACCTTGCCATCGGCAAAGATGCGCGAGCCGTAGCCGCCCATGGTGACGACGAGCGCCTTCACCTCGCGCGCCAATTCCTCCAGCGGCTTACCGGTGCGCTCGGCCATCAGCTTCGCTTCATAGTCATTGAGCGTGCAATAGTCGGCGAGCCGGAGGAATTCGAGCAGCTCCGCGCCATCGAACATCGGCATCCCCTGGCCGGGATCGAACACGAAGGGAATGCCCCGCTCGTGGAATTCGCGTGCGTGCTGCAGCATGCCTTCTCGGCCGTCTGGCGCGACGATGCCCAACGAGACGTCACGCGCATCACTGACGCGGTTCTGGTGCGAATGATTCATCGCTCCCGGGTGAAAGGCAGTGATCTGGTTGTCATCCAAGTCGGTCGTGATGAAGGCCTGCGCGGTGTACGTCCCCGGCACCCGCCGTACATGATCGGTGGCGAGCCCAAGCTGCTCGAGGCGTGTGAGATACAGCCCCCCATCGTCGCCGATCGCCGCCATGATGAGCGGAGACCCTTCCAGGAGGCGCAGGTTGTAGGCGATGTTGCCAGCACATCCGCCATATTCACGCCGCATATCCGGCACCAGGAAGGCGACGTTCAGGATGTGGATCTGCTCGGGTAGGATGTGATGCTTGAAGCGGTCCGGGAACACCATGATGGTGTCGTAGGCGAGCGAGCCGCAGATGAGTGTGTGCATGGTTTTCTTCACGGATAGAAAAGATAGAGACGATAGCCGGCTGCGGTCACGTCGTTCGTGGTCAGGCGCAAATCGATGGAGATTTCTCCGCGGGCAGGGAAACCTGCGGCGGCATCGCGGCCGGCGGGCAGATAGTCCGCAGGCGCCAGCACCTTGCGCACCAGCGCGGCATCCTGGGTATCGGTGAGCGTGAGTTCGAGATGCGGATAGTCCTGGGCGAAAGGCGCTCGGTTTTTCAGCGTCGCCATCAGGCGCAACGCCTCGCCATCGGGCACGAGGTCCGAGGTTTCGATGCCCACCAGATCGGGACGGATGGGACGCGGCACGGTGCAGCCGAGCGTTTCGCATGCCGCAACCAGAAATGGCCGCAGTTCCGGTGAGACGACTGCAAGTTCGCTGCGGAAGAAGTAGAGAAGCTGGCCGATCATCAGCAGCGACAGGGTGATGATGCCGGAAAGCCACGGCCAACGGCGTGCGTGCTCGCGTACGGCGGGCACCTCAGGCTGGGCCTGAGCGGTCTTTGCAGCCAGCCCCGCTTCAGGTGACGGCTCCGGCGCCGGTTCGGATTCGGACTCTGACCCCGACTCTGACGTTGGTTCCGGCTTTGCCTCGGCTTCGGGCTCGGGGCCACCAGGCTTTGCCTCTGGTTCAGGCTCTGGTTCAGGCTCTGGTTCAGACTCAGACTCAGGCTTGGCCTCAGGCCCAGGCTCGGGCCTGGGCTTAGGTTCCGGCACCGAGGGGGTCGAGATTTCTGGCGGGACAGACGGACTTTCGTCTGCCGCTCGTATGGCTGGATCGGGCGGCGGCGGCGGCGTTTCTGGAACGACCGCGATGATCTCGTCGCTGAGGCTTTCCAGTGCATCGAAAACTTTCCGGCACGTCCCGCAACGCACTTTGCCATGGCGGAACTTGAGTTGCTCGGCAGTGACACGAAAGTGCGTCTGGCAATGCGGGCAGCGGGTCAGCATGCCATGAGTCTACCTGATCCCTTCGAGCCTCACCCATCCTTCTTGCGTGGCACCGACCCGCAGGGGCAAATGAGGCGCATAGGCAGCGATGACCTGGTCGGCTTGCGTTTCCAGCACGCCGGAGAGCGCCAGGCGTCCACCTGGCTTGAGTCGCTCGGCGAGCACAGGGGCAAGGAGCATCAGGGAGTTGGTGAGGATGTTCGCCACGACACGGTCGAAGCGCTCGTCGAGGGTGTCACTGGAGTGAAGCAGCCGGATCGAGACGGCATTGCGGACGGCATTGTCGGCCGCGGCCGTGAGCGCCGCCGGATCGATATCCACCCCTGCCGTGTCGCCAGCGCCGAATTTTTTCGCGGCGATCGCCAGGATGCCCGAGCCACAGCCGTAGTCGAGCACCGAGCATCCCTGGGTCACGTTGGCTTCGAGCCATTCGAGGCACAGTCGTGTGGTCGGGTGCGAGCCGGTACCAAAAGCGAGGCCGGGATCGAGTTCGATATTGATCGCCGTCGGATCGGGCGCAGCGTGCCAAGAGGGCACGATCCAAAGCCGCTCCGAAACACGGATCGGGTCGAACTGGGATTGCGAAAGCCGCACCCAGTCGGCTTCGGCGACCTCCTCGAAGGGAATCGCGGCCGGAATGGCGAGTTCTGCTTCTTTCAAGGCGGCGACGATTCGCTGCCGCAGATCGTCAGACGGGTCGAAAAGCGCCACGACCCGGCTTCGTTCCCACAATGGCATGGCCGGCGAGCCGGGCTCCCCGAATTGCGGCGTCTCGAACTCGGTACCGGCCAGCGCATCCTCGACCGAAACCGCAATCGCCCCGGCCGACATCAGGGCATCCGAGAGGGCATCGGCAAAAGCTGCTTCGGTTTCGAGTGCCACCGAGAGCCACATCAGCCTTTGGCCTCTTCGCGCGCCGCGAGCCTTTCTTCGAGATAGTGGATGCTCGTGCCGCCCTTGACGAAATTCGGATCGAGCAGCAGATCCTGATGCAGGGGGATGTTGGTCTTGATGCCTTCGACCATCATCTCGGTCAGCGCGATGCGCATGCGGCGGATGGCCTGCTCGCGCGTGTCGCCATGGGAAATCACCTTGGCGATCATCGAATCGTAGTGTGGCGGCACCGTGTAACCGGAATAAACGTGCGAATCGACGCGGATGCCGGGGCCGCCCGGCGGATGCCAATTCGTGATCTTGCCTGGAG
>JBKBOI010000174.1:0-3080 GCA_046294935.1 Rhodocyclaceae bacterium | reverse complement strand
CCGCGGTCTTTTTGCGTTATCTGCCGGCGCGTGCGCCGCAAAAGCGTTTGCCGGCTCCCCCTCTCACCGATGAGGAAAAGCAGCGGGCGCGTGAGGTTTTGGCTAAAATCCAGGAGATGCTGAAGGGTAAGCGGTTCGGTCCTTCTGTAAGGAGCAGCGATGGCGTTGGCAGACACGACGTTACTGACTGAGCTGATTGGCCAAGAGGCGGTTGCTCTGTTGGTGCGTGCCGCTGGCGGGCTTTCGGTGTATGTGCCCAAAAGCCCGCCGTTTTCTGGGCCGCTTGGCGTGCTGCCCCCTGAGGCGCAGAAGCGGTTGGCGAGTTACGCCGGAGGGGATTTGTTGTATATTCCCAAATGCGATGGGGCGCTGCGCGCTGCTCGCGACGCAGAGATCCGTGCAGCGTATGATGCTGGCGCGCGCGTCTCTGAGATCGCCCGTCGTTGGGGGCTTTCTGAACGCTGGGTTTATGAGATTCTGGGTCGGCCAGAGGTGCGCCAGCCAGAACTCTTTTGATGCGATCCTGAACTGATTCAAGCTGCCGCAAATCGGCAACTCTTTTCATACTCGCGGCATGAAGCCGCGTCTTTTGCCTGTTTATCTGGTCGTTTCTGCTGCCGCAGTCGCTGGTATCGCCAGTTTCGAGGGGTACCGCTCGCGCGCGTACGACGACGGGGCGGGCGTTCAGACCGTCGGATTCGGGACCACCACGCGCGAGGACGGCAGCCCGGTCAGGCCGGGCGACACCATTACGCCCCAGCGCGCTGTGGTGCGCTTGGCGCAGGACGCCGATCGGATTGGTCGCGAGATTGCTGCCTGCATCGGTGCGGTGCCGCTCTATCAGCATGAGTTCGATGCGTTCGTTTCCCTCGCCTACAACATCGGTTCGGGCGCGTTTTGCCGCTCGACCCTCGTCAAGCGGCTCAAACAGACGCCGCCCGACTACGCCGGTGCTTGCCGCGAAATTTTGCGCTGGCAGTACGCAGGGGGGCGCGTTTTGCCGGGGCTGGTGAAGCGCCGCGAAGCGGAATACCGGCAGTGCATCGGGGCGGAGACGCCGTGAGGCCGCACACGAAAGGAACGGCATGATCCAAGGGTTCTCTGTCCTGGCGGCTGCGCTCGTCTGCGTGGGTGCTGGATTTGCAAGCGGTTATGCGTTCAAGGGGCGGCTCGATGAGGGAAGAATCGCCCGCGCCGAGGCCGCCGTCGTCCAGTGCCAGCGCGACCGTGAGGCCGATGCCAGACACGCTGCCGAGGAGGCGGCCCGCAGGCTCGCTGCCGCGCAAGAGGCCGAACGCGCCGCCGTGCACGCATTGCAGGCGACGAAAGCGCGTCTTGCCGCCACCGAAAAACGTCTCAAGGAGTCCCTCTATGCCCTGCCGACCGCTCAGTCTTGCGGCCTGTCTGGCGCTGCTCGCGGGCTGCTCAACGCCCGGATTGCCGCCAGCGACCTGCCCGCGGGTGCCGCCGAGTTTGATCGAGCCCATGCCGAATCTGCCGCCGATTCCGGCAGCCGCGCAGGTGCGGACGAAGCCGCTCTCGGCGGATGGATTGCCGACGCCATCCGCGCCTACGACGAATGCCGCGCCCGCATCGACGCCATCCGAGCGTGGGACGAGGTGACCCATGGAAGGTGATGTTTTGCTCTCGCAGGCCTGGCCGATCCTAGTGGCCGTCGGCGGCGCGGTGGTTGGCGGGGTGTTCGCACTCTTGAAATGGTTTGCCGCACGCATGCTCGAAGAGATCGAGCAGCGCTTGAAGCGCATCGACGACCTGGAGAGCCGCTTCGAGCGGCTGATCGCCGAGCTGCCGCTGCACTATCAGCGGCGCGAGGATTTCGTGCGCGAGATACAGCAGGCCGACGGCCGCTACCAGCGCATCGTCGAGAGCGTGATCGACGCCGTGCGCGAGGAGGTCGCCTTGCATCGCATGCGCATCGAAGAGCTGGAGAAGCAGCGCGAGACGGACGTGATGCGCTACCAGCTGCGCGACGACGCCATCCGCGAATACACCAGCCTCAACGCGAAGATCGACCGCGTTTATGAGGTGCTCATGGAGATGAAGCATGACCGATAAACGGCTCGATGCGCTGATCGACACGGCGCGCGCCGAGCGCGAGTTTTTGCGCTGGGTGATTCTGTCTGCGCTTTGGCACGCACGGCCCTACGGCACCACCGAGGCGGTGATCATGGGCGCGTGCCGGGACATTCCGTTACGGGTAACGGCTGACCAGGTGCGCGCTGAGTTGAAGAGCTTGGCCAAGCGCGGGTTCGTCGACCTGGTGGATGATGCGCCCATCTGGTCGGCCGAGCTGACCCCAGAGGGTGAGGCCGTGGTGGACTACCGCGCCGATTGCCCGCCGGACATCGCTCGCCCGCCGAGGTGGTGAGCCATGCGCCGCGATTGGGACAAAGTCCGCCTCATTCTGGAGGCTCTGGACGAGCAGATCAAGGATGAAGCCAAGCGGCGTGGCGTGGCGCTCACGCTCGATGCGATCGCGCAGATCGCGCGCTCCCTGATCGCCGGAGGCGGATGATGGCGCGCCGCAGCAAGGTAGATGCCCTCCCCCCTGCGCTCAAGGCCGAGCTCGAGCGCCTTTTGGCCGACCGCACGCATGGCGGCTACGAGGCACTTGCGGCATGGCTCAAGG
The DNA here is from genome assembly GCA_046294935.1 of Rhodocyclaceae bacterium. Classification (GTDB taxonomy): domain Bacteria; phylum Pseudomonadota; class Gammaproteobacteria; order Burkholderiales; family Rhodocyclaceae; genus Sulfuricystis. The sequence goes on along the minus strand of JBKBOI010000174.1, from coordinate 430 downwards.
AGCGAGGCTACGAGATCAGCAAAAGCAGCCTGCACCGCTACGACCAGCGGGTGCAGGCGGTGATGCTGCGCATCAAGGCCAGCACCGAGGCGGCGCGGCTCATCGCCCAGGCTGCTCCGGACGAGGCCGACGAGCATTCCGCCGCGGTGCTGCGCATGGTGCAGTCGGCGCTCTTCGACGCCTTGAGCCGGGTGACCGAGGCCGCCGAGGAGACCGACCCGGCCGAGCAGGTGAAGGTGCTGGCGCAAGCGGCGCGCGCGATCGCCGAAGCGAGCCGCGCGTCCATCGGGCAGAAGAAGTGGGCCGATGAGGTGCGGGCCAAGATCGACGAGATCGCGCGCGTCGCATCGAATGCGGGCAAGCGGCTGGATGCCGAGACCCTGCGCGCGGTGCGGGAGGGGTTGTATGGCGGGTGAATGCGCTGCTTGCC
>JBKBOI010000173.1:0-3228 GCA_046294935.1 Rhodocyclaceae bacterium | reverse complement strand
GTTGATCTCGCTCACCGCCTTTCTCGCCGGCCATGTCGCCGCGTATGCGCATGTCTTCCATTTCGGGGCCAGCCTGTTCGAGCCGGTATTGAAGGGCTGGGCGGTGCTCTATCCGCGCTTTGCGCTCACCCCGCACATCGACGGCCTGCAGATCGCCACATTGTTTTTCTTCACCGTCGTGCCTTACACGGCCGCGGTGCTGGTGCCGATCTGGCGCGCCGCGACTACCGATCCCGATACGGTGATGCGCTCATGATCGAATTGAAAGGCATCCGCAAGGCCTTCAACCAGGGCCAGCACAACGAGTACTGGGCGCTTTCCGGCATCGATTTGACGATTCCCGCCCACCGGGTGACCGCGCTCAAGGGCCCGTCCGGCTCCGGCAAGACGACGCTGCTGACCATCCTCGGCTGCCTGGCGCGTCCCACCGAGGGACGCGTGCGGCTCAAGGGCGAGGACATCTCCGGTCTGCCCGAGCGCTTCCTGACCGAAATCCGGCGCAAGACCTTCGGCTTCGTCTTCCAGCAGTTCAACCTGATCCGGGGACTTTCCGCGATCGAGAACGTCGTCTTGCCGGCCTACCCGGAAGGCCGGCCGCGCAAGGCGCTGCTGGAAAAAGCCGAGGCGCTGCTCGATGACGTCTCGCTCGCTCAACGCCGCAATGCGAAGGTGGAATGGCTCTCGGGCGGCGAACAGCAGCGCGTGGCGATTTGCCGCGCGCTGATCAACGACCCGGAAGTCCTCATCGCCGACGAGCCGACCGCGAACCTCGACACGAAGCTGGCGCAGGAATTTCTCGCCATCCTCGAGAAACTGGCCGACCAGGGGCGCACGATCATCCTCACCAGCCATGATCCGTTGGTGGTCGAATCCGCCGTCGTCGATCACGTCGTCACCCTGCGCGATGGCCGCATCGTGGATCAGACATAGTGCCGTCCCACCAGCGCCGAGCCCTGCATGATCTTCCAGCCCGCCATCATCGCCCTGCTGCTCGCCGCCGGCCTGAGCCTGGCCATGCTCGTCATCGCCGCACCCTTCGCCGTGCGGGTGATCCGCCACTGGGACATCACGAGCGGCAGCGAGCGGCAACTGAAGCTCGAACGGCTCACCTATCTGTTTTCGACGCTGGTCGCCTTCGTCTGCATGATGCAGATCGCGTCCGCCTTGCTGTTCGTCTTCAACGCCGACAAGCTGTCGGTGATGTTCGTCGGCGCGATGTGCGCGGTCGGCGCGCTCAACGTCAATGATTACGGCTTCCCGGCGCTGTATGCCCAGCTCGCGCTGTTCTTCCTCGCCACCACCTGGCTGGCGATCAACCATGCCGATGCCCATGCGCGCGACTATCCGCTGGTGAAGCTCAAATACGCGCTGCTGCTGGCGATCCTGCCGCTGTTCGCGCTCAGCCTCTGGCTGCAATGGCGTTACTTTTCCGGCCTCAAGGCCGACGTCATCACCTCCTGCTGCGGCAGCATGTTCTCGGAAGGCTCGCCCAGTCTCGCCAGCGAGGTCTCGGCTCTGGAAGCCAAGCCGGCGATGCTGATCTTCTACGGCACGCTGCTCGCCGCGATGACCGTCTCGCTCTGGCACCGGCAGCGGCGCGACGATGCAAGCGGCTTCGCCACCACGCTGGCCTCGGCTGGCGCCTTCGTCGCCAGCATCGGCGGTATCATCGGTTTCGTCTCGCTCTATGTCTATGAGCATCCGCATCACCACTGCCCGTTCTGCCTGCTCAAGCCCGAATACGATTACCAGGGTTATGCGCTCTACATTCCCCTCTTCGCCGCCACCGCCGCCGGGCTGGCCGTCGGCGTGTTGCGGCTCTTCTCCCGCCGGCCCAGCCTCGCCCGGCTGATCCCGGATTTGACCGGACGGCTTGCCGGCGTCGCCGCTTTCGGCTACGGTGCGTTCCTGCTCGTCGCCAGCTGGATGGTCTGGCGTTCCAACCTGATCTTGCTCGAATGAAACACTTTCTCGCGTCGCTGGGCGTTGTGCTGCTCGCCGCCTGCGGCGGCAGCGAGCCGCCGAAGAACCTCAACGTCGGCGACATCGCGCCGACCTTCCAGACCGTGCGCGCCGATGGCATGGCCGCGCATTTTCCCGCCGCCTGGACCGGCCAGCCGGCGGTGATCCGCTTCTGGGCCGACTGGTGCCGCTTCTGCGCGCCGGAGATGAAGCTGCTCGACCGGATCGCGGCGCGCTACCGTGCCCAGCGGCTGGCCGTGATCGCGATCAACGTCGGCCAGGACAAAAAGACCGTGACCAGCTTCATGGAAAGGCTCGGCGTCGGCTATCCGTCATTGATGGACGAGCAGTCGAAGATCGCCAAATCCTATGGCGTCGTCGGCCTGCCGACCACTTTCTTCGTCGATGCCAAGGGCGTGATCCGCGGCAAGATCGTCGGCGAGGCCGACGAGGCGCTCATCGAGCGCCACATCCAGGCGCTGTTGCAATGATCCCTTGCGATCTGTGCGCGCTCGATTGCGGCGCCAAACCCTTCGAGCTGGTCACCCCGGAGAAGACGCTGCATTTCTGCTGCGAGGGTTGTCGCAGCATCTGGATGATGCTCCACGACATTGCCGAAACACCCGCGACGGCGCAGAATGATCCACCCCCCGCCACACGAGAAAGGAATTCACCATGAACACTCCGATGATGGAAGCGGCGCGCCAGGCGCCGCAGACGATGGGCAGCATGATGGGCGAAATGGGCCAGATCATCGCCCACCCGATGTCGATGGGTAGCATGATGGCGGCCGGTGGTTATGCTGCCGGCAAGGGATTGCTCGGCGGCCTGGTGCGCAATCCATTGGTGATCTTCGCCACCGGTGTGGCCGCAGGTTATCTGCTGTTCCGCTATCAGAAGGAGATCATCGAGATGGCGACGAAACTCACCGGCATGGGCAAGGATTTCGTCGCCCACCAGAAGGAAAACCTCGCAGACCTGATCGCCGAGACGAAATCTCCGGACAACGCGCCCGCCCCCGCGGCAGCGCCGGCTCCGACGCAGGAGTGAGCCGCAGATGGATGTCCGCAGCATCGAGGTCCTGCACCGCGACACGGGCTATCTGCGGCTGCGGCTGCCGGCAGCCTGCCGGAGCGCTGCCGTCGGCAGCGTGCTCGAAGCCGGAGTGCGCACCCTGCCGGGTATCGAGCGCGTCACCTGGCTGACGGTGGAAGGCAAACTGGCGATCCGCTTCGATCCCCACGTCGTCGGCCATGCCGACATCGC
>JBKBOI010000172.1:0-3260 GCA_046294935.1 Rhodocyclaceae bacterium | reverse complement strand
CCGTTGGTCTCGGAGATCGCCGGGTGGTGGGTATCGCCCCAGGTGATCAGCTTGCCGTCGATCTTGCCTTGCTCGAGCACGGCCTTGGAGTTCTCGTCGAAGCCGTAGCCCTGCCACGGTTCGGGGGTGAAGACCGCCAGATACTTGAGAATGCGCATCGAGGGGATGCCATAGACGATGATCTGGCCGGACTGACCGCCCGAGCTGAAGGCGATGAATTCATCGCGCCCGCCCGTCGGCACATAGGTCTTGGCCGCCGCCAGCAAGTCCTGCTGGCTCAGATTGCGCCGCTTCATCACGTCCTGCAAGGTCTCGGCTCCATACGCCGCCCCCACTGCCACCATCCCCATGCCCGCCGCCAGCATCCACGGCAGGAGTCGCCCCTTCAGATGTTTCATGTTTTCCTCCTGGAAAGTTGGGAGTGCTAAAAAGCGCAGCGGCGAGTGCGCCCGGGTGCGACGCGATGTCGCTGCGACAATTTGCCGCACAATCTAGGCGCCGTCTCCGGGCTTCTCCTTGATTGGAATCAAGTTCAGCCACTTTTTTCGTATCGATCGTGATACCTTTGCGGCTCGATGCCGCCCCGCAACTCGCTCCTCGTCGATTCGGCCATGATCCTCGCCCTGATCCTGATCGGGGCGATCGGCTACAAGCTTTCGCCGCTGTTGCTGCCGAAGGCCGATCGCTTCGTTCAACCCGAGCCTGGTTGCGACCTGCATCGGGCGCCGTGCACGGCCAGCCTGCCAGAGGGCGGAAGGTTGATTTTTGCACTGACGCCGCGGCCGATTCCGGTGGCCACGCCGCTCGAGGTCGAGGTGGTGCTGGAAGGATTGTCGGCCGAGCGGGTGAAAGTCGATTTCGCGGGCGTCGAGATGAGCATGGGATACAACCGGCAGACCTTGCGATCGGCTGGAGGGGGCAGATTCGGCGGTCAGGCGACCCTGCCGGTTTGTGTCACCGGCCGCATGTTGTGGCAGGCGACCGTGCTGGTCGAAACCGGGTCGCAGCGAATCGGCGTGCCTTTCCGCTTCGAGGCAGGACATTGACATGCGGCTCTTTCTGATCCTGCTCAATGCGGTCTTGCTATTCGCGATCGTTTTCGTCATGTTTTTCTGGGAACCGGAGCTCCATGAGGACCCCGTGCCGGGGACTCACGATGCGCGCGTTGGTCGTGACGTGACGCCCAATGGCGCAACGCGTTCGCCGCCTTGATCGGTCAGAACGCCCGGGCGGCTTCGATCTCACGGGTGATGGCGTGGAAATGCCGAAGCCGCCGCGAGTCGATTTCTCCACGGGCGACGGCGGCTTTGATCGCGCAATCGGGTTCGTTTTCGTGACGGCAGTCGCGGAAACGGCATTTGCCCAGATGGGGCAAAAACTCGGTGAAACCCAGTTCGATTTCGCCGCGCGTCAGATGCGCGAGCCCAAAAACTTGCAGCCCGGGGGAATCGATCAGCGCGCCATTGCCTTCCGGCAGAAAGTGGAGGCGCGTGTGGGTCGTGGTGTGCTTGCCGGAATCGAGCGCCGTCGAGATTTCCTGGGTTGCCGCGCTGGCTCCCGGCACCAGGGCGTTGACGAGCGTCGACTTGCCCATGCCGCTTTGACCGACCAGCGCCGATACGTGGCCTTCCAGCCAGGGTTTGAGCGGGGAGGCATCGACAAGCGCGGAAAGTTCGACGATCGGCAGCCCGAGTGCCGCGAAGGGTTCGAGTTCGGCACGCGCCGCGGCCAGCCCGGCCGTGAGGTCGCATTTGTTGAGAACGATGACGCAGCGCAGCCTTTCATGCGTGGCGGCGACGAGCGCGCGGGAAATGAGTTCCGGATGAAAGCTCGGCTCGGTGGCGACGACGAGCACCACTTGCGTTGCATTGGCGGTGATCAGCTTCTGCTTCCACTGGTCGGAACGATAGAGCAGCGAACTGCGCGGGAGATGTCGGATGATCGGCGCTTCATTGCCATGCGGCTCGCCGAGCATGACGCGATCGCCGCAGGCGTAGAGGCTTTTCTTGCCGCGCGGGATGCCATTGATGACACGGCCATCGGCGAGGGTGACTTCGTAGTGCCGGCCGAAGGCGGCGGTGACCAGGCCTTCGTGCGCGCTGGCCGCGGCAATGCTGCGTAACTTGCTCACGGCGTGAAGAACAGCGCATCGATGCGCGCGGCTGCGGCGAAATCCTCGTCGGTGAGCCCACCGGCGCTATGGGTGGTGTAGCTCACCCGGCAGCGGTCGTAGCCGACCTCGAGATCGGGATGGTGGTCGCTGCGCTGGGCGATCCAGGCGACGGCATTCACGAAGGCCAGCGTTTCGTGGTAATCGGCGAAATGGAATGTCTTGACGATGGCATTGCCTTCACGCGTCCAGCCATCGAGCGCAGCAAGGCGGCTGGCGATCTGACGATCATTCAACATGTCGAGGGCTCCTGTTGGGAAAGGGATGCGAGCCGGGCGATGCGCACGCTGGCCGGCGGATGCGAGTCATAGAACAGCGAGTAGAGCGGGTCGGGCGTCAGCGTCGCGGCATTGTCACGGTAGAGCTTGACCAGCGCGCTGATCAGCGCTTGGGCATCGGTCTGCCGGGCGGCGAAGGCGTCCGCCTCGAATTCGTGTCGGCGCGATAGCGACGAAATGAGCGGCGTGAAGGGGAATGTGAATACCGGCAGCACGAGCGAGAACAGGATCAGCGCCAGCGCGGTGTTGCGTGCCGTCCCGCCAGCGCCGACTTTCATCGCGTCGGCGACGTCGAGTCCGGCATAGAACCACGGCTGATCGATGAGCTGGCCGAGCAGCCAGAGAAGGAACAGGGAAGACGCTGCCAGCAGTACGATGCGCTTGGCGATGTGGTGATGGTCGTAGTGGCCGAGCTCGTGCGCGAGCACGGCTTCGACCTCGGTGGGCGTGAGTTTCTCGAGCAGCGTGTCGAAGAAGACGATGCGCTTGGCTTTGCCAAAGCCGGTGAAGTAGGCGTTGCCGTGCGCCGAGCGTTTCGAACCATCCATCACGAACACTCCCGAGCGGGCGAAGCCGTAGCGTTCGAGCAGCGCCTCGATGCGCCGTTTCACCTCGCCCTCGTCAAGCGGTGTGAATTCGTTGAACAGCGGTGCGATGAACGTCGGGTAGATGAGCAATGCCAGTAGATTGAAGGCGAGCCAGGTCAACCAGACATAAAACCACCAGTGGCGTCCCATTGCCTCCATCAGCCAGAGCACGGCGAGCAAAAGCGGCGCGCCGATCAGCACGGTCAGCACGAGTTGCTTCGCCAG
>JBKBOI010000171.1:0-3263 GCA_046294935.1 Rhodocyclaceae bacterium | reverse complement strand
CCTCGGTCGCCCACTGCTCGCATGGCGAGCTGTGCTGGGGTTGAGGCATTCTTGGCTGAGCCGCGAAGTGGGGGCATTCAGTATGTTCGCTGCCTGCGCCGCGGCCACCGCATCGGGAATCGTTTGCCCCCAGGCGAGATTCGCGGCGATCGCCGAGGCCAGCGTGCAGCCGGAGCCATGATAGCTGCCGGGCAGGCGTTCCCAGCCGCGGCTTAGCATCGGGCCGTGCGAGCCATAAAGGGTATTCACGACACGCGCCCCCGGCTCGTGTGTGCCGGTCACCAGCACATGGGCGCAGCCGGCATCGATCAGGCGCCGGGCGCATTCCGGCAGACTCGAGGTCGCCGGTCCGAGCTCCTGCGCCAGCCGTCGCGCCTCGAGGCTGTTCGGCGTCAGGATGTCGGTGAGCGGCATGAGCAGCGTAATCATCGCATCGACGGCATCCTCGTCGGCGAAGACATCGCCCCGGCCCGAGGCGAGCACCGGGTCGAACACCACCGGCGTGTCGGGATAATCGGAGAGCACCTCGGCCACGGCGCCGATCGCTTCGACGCTGCCCAGAAGCCCGAGCTTGAAGGCGGCCACCGGCATGTCTTCGAGCAGCGCCCGCGCCTGGGCGCCGACCCAATCGGCATCGAGCGGCAGCACTTCCTCGACACCGATCGTATCCTGCACGGTGAGCGCGGTGACGACGGTCAATGGGTGGCAGCCGTGCGCCGCAAGCGTCAAGAGATCGGCTTGCAGCCCCGCCCCGCAGGTCGGGTCGGAGGCGGAGAAACAAAGCACGGCAGGAGGGCAGGAGCGCGACATCGGTCATCCAAGGGCTGCTGGTAGCCGGGATTGTAGCCGTTCATCGCGCGCTTTGCCCTAGGGCAGGCGCTGGCTCCTTTGGCCTTCTCATCGCGCCAGCATCGAGCAGCACTGCAAACCCGCCGCGATAGGGCTGGCCAAACAATGCACCGGCCGGCCGATCCCAATGATCGGAATAGGTCACGATCGCCCCTGTCGGGTGTCTCTCCAGCCAGGCCGGCAAATCGCCTTCATCCAGTTGCTCGAGCGGCTCATCCAGCCGGCCGGCGAACTGGAACTGGGCATGGTATTTCCCCAGGTGCGCCACCGGCACGCCGCGATCCTGCAATGTCCTGATGGTTTGCGCGAGTGGCCGCACGTCATAGATCTTCCACAGGATCGGGGCAAGGAAGAGCTGAAGGCAGGCGAGAGTGCTGGCGGCCAGCAGCGCGAGGGAGGGCACGCGCCGCTGCTCGAGGCTGCCGAGTCGGACCACCAGCCCAACCATCGACGACAGGACGATGGGGGGCCACAGCGGCAGATCGGTCTCGACGGCGAACCGGTCGGGCAGGCCGGCAAGCGACGATGCCAGCATCGCCAAAGCCACCAGCGCCACCAGCAATGCAGGGAAACCCAGACCGCCCGTCCCGCCTTTGGCCAGCAGCCGGGCGGCAAGGAGGGCGAAGGCGGGCACGAGCGGCACCAGATAATGGACCTGCTTGCCGCTGATCAGCGTAAATGCCATGAATGCCGGCAGCATCCAGGCCAGGCAAAAGCGTTGGCCACCATCCAGGCCTTCCTGCCGCATCGCCAGCAACCGGCGCCAAAACCCTGGCCAGAGCGACCAGGGAAACAACAACAACGGCAGCCAGGGCAGATACCACCAGATCGGCCGCCGATGCGCGAAGGAATCGACCATCCGGTTCGCGGTCTGCCCCCAGAAGATCGCTGCGCGGTATTCCTCCCCACCGTGCAGGCCGGCGGGTATCGCCCAGGCAAGCGCCAGCGCCGCTCCGCCCAGCAACGCCAAAAGCAGGCCGAGATACCAGCGGCGCCAGGCAAAACCATCGATGCCTCGCCACCAGGGGGCAAGCAATGCGACGGGCATCAGATGCAGCAACACTACTGGGCCTTTCGCCAGAATACCCAGGCCGAACGCCACGGCAAGCCAGACGAAGCCGCGGAAGAGAGAATCGCGCGCCGCGATCAGCAGCCCGCGGGCTCCCAGCAGGACGAAGAAAGCCAGCATCACGTCGAACATCGCCATGGTGGAAAACGCCATCCACAGCGCGCAGGCGCTCAGGAGCCAAGCAGCGCGACGCTGGACATCCGGATCGTCGGGCCATAGCCTCGAGGCCACGGAAAATGTCAGCAGCAGGCTGCCCAGTGAAAACAGCGGCGAAACCAGCCGCGGCCACCAGTCATTGACGCCGAAGATCACCCAACCGAGCTGATAGAGCCAGAACAAGAGCGGCGGCTTGTGGCTGTAGGGCTCGCCGTTTTTGAACGGCACGAGGAATTCGCCCTTCTGCCACATCTCCCAGGCGACGCTGACATAGCGGGTCTCGTCGATCGGCGTCAGCGGGCGAGCGATGAGCGCCACGACGGTGAGCAGCAGCAACAGCAGGACGGGGCCCGCGAGGGCGGCGAGGCGATGGCGGCTCATGGAGCAGGAATGATCTCGTCATCGCTCCTGCTTGGCTGCATGCGCCGGTAGAGCCAAACGCCGAGGAGTGCGGAGGCGGCGAAGAGAAAAACGGAAAAGCCGATTTGCCAGCCCGAATCCATCACCAGGCCGCTGCCGGCGAGCGCGAACACCAGCTGTTGCGGCAGATAGCCCAGGAAGCTGCCGGCGACGAAGGCTCCTTTGGGAATGCGTGAAACGCCCGCGACGAGATTGGTGGCCAGATTGCTCCCCACCGGCAGCAAGCGCACGAGCAAGGTCATCAGGAAAGGCGCTTTGCGCACGAAGGCGTCGAAGCGCGCAAGTCTTTCGGGAAACAGCCGCCGCACGAGAGAACGGCCGAAGAGCCGCGCATAGTAAAAGCTCAGGATGCAGCCCGCCAACGCCGCCAGCGTGCTCAGCAAGGTGCCGAGGACGACATCGAACGCATAGCCGCCGAAGAACGCCACCATCTGACGCGGCAGACCCACTGCGGTGACCACCGCGCCTGCGAGGAGGAACGCGGCATGGCCGGAGTAGCCCTGGCCACGCACATGGGCATCGATCCACTCGCGCTCGAAGAAGTGCTCGAAGCCGGCGTTCTTCAACAGCAAGCCGATGCCGATCAGCGACAGGATCAAAAGGGCGCCTCGAAAAACCGTCGCGAGCGGGTGGAGGGCAAGGCGATTGGTGCGCAGCGACCGAGACATAACAAATAGTTAGGCGAGGGAGCGAAAACGAAGTTTCGGCGAAGGCTAACTTCGGCGCAGCCGAAGTTAAGCGAAGCGGCCGAAGCCAAAACGAAGTTTCG
>JBKBOI010000170.1:0-3282 GCA_046294935.1 Rhodocyclaceae bacterium | reverse complement strand
GGTCACCGATGTCACGGGTTTTGGGCTGGCGGGTCACCTGCTGGAAATCTGTCGCGGCTCGCGGTTGGCCGCGATGGTCGAATTCGCCCGGCTGCCGTTGATCGAGGAAGCGGTGCGGCACGTCAAGGCCGGCACCTTCACCGGCGCATCTGGGCGCAACTGGGCGAGCTATGGCAGTGCCGTCTCGCCAGCGCCGACTTTCGCGCAGTGGCAGCAGAAGATCGTCACCGATCCGCAGACGAGCGGCGGCTTGCTCGTCGCCTGCGCGCCGGAAAGTGCGAATGAGGTTCTTGCGGCTTTCAGCGCCGATGGTTTCGATCAGGCGGCGGTCATCGGCAGGTTTGAAACGGGCGAGCCGCTTGTTACCGTGATTTGATGAGCGGAAAGAGCGCCGGCCAGAGGTGGTCGAGAATCTTCGGCTGCGCCGCAGCGGTCGGGTGCAGGCGGTCGGACTGGAACGCGCTGTCGTCCAGCGCGATTGGCTCGAGCAGGAAGGGCAGGTAGGCGGTTTTTTCCTCCTTCGCCACGGTGGCGAAGACGGCGTTGAATGCGCGCGTGTACTCCGGCCCGTAATTGGGCGGCAGCTTCATGCCGACGAGCAGCACCTTCGCGCCTGCGGCTTTCGCCTGCCGCGCCATCGCCGCTAGGTTGGCACGCATCTCCCCGACCGGCAGGCCGCGCAGGCCATCGTTGGCGCCGAGGGCGAGGATCACGACGCGCGGCCGCTCTCGTTGCAGCACGGCCGGCAGCCGGCTTTTACCCCCCGCCGTGGTTTCGCCGCTGATGCTGGCGTTGAAAACTTCCCAAGCTTGGCCCTCGCGGGCGAGTCGCGTCTGCAACAGGGCCGGCCAGCTCTGCTCGCGGGCCATGCCGTAGCCGGCCGAGAGGCTGTCGCCGAAGACGAGGATTTTTTCTGCGGCGTGGGCCTGGCCGATCAGCAGGCAGGCGAAGAATGCGAGAATCCTGAACATGGACACGGTATTGGAAGTAGAGAATCTGGGCAAGGATGTCGCCAGCGGCGAGTCTACCCTGACCATTCTCGACGGCATTGGTTTCAGGATCGCCGCAGGCGAGTCGGTGGCCATCCTGGGGCCCTCGGGCTCCGGCAAATCGACGCTGCTCGGCTTGCTGGCCGGCCTCGATCTGCCGACGCGCGGCCGGGTGCTGCTGGCCGGGCAGGATCTCGCATCCCTCGACGAGGATCGTCGTGCCGCGCTGCGCGGACGCATGCTCGGGTTCGTCTTCCAGTCGTTCCAATTGCTGCCCGCGCTCACCGCGCTCGAAAACGTGATGCTGCCGCTCGAGCTGCTCGGCTTGCCCGATCCGCGGCCGAGCGCGGAAGCGGTGCTCGCGCGAGTGGGACTCGCCGACCGGCTCAATCATTACCCGAAACACCTCTCGGGCGGTGAGCAGCAGCGTGTCGCGCTGGCGCGCGCCTTCGCGGTGCGGCCGAAACTGCTGCTGGCCGACGAACCGACCGGCAATCTCGACGCGGCGACCGGTGCCTCCATCATCGACCTGATGTTCGCGATGAACGCGGAAGCCGGCACCACGCTGGTGCTCGTCACCCATGACGAAGCCCTGGCGCAGCGTTGCGCGCGCCGTCTCCGGCTGTCAGCTGGACGGCTGGCAGCCTGAGCCGTACTGAGAACGAAACCATGAGCCGACCCGTCGATGCCGATCGCCATCCGCGGCAGATCGCCGAACGCATGACCAGGCCCCTGGAAAGGGATGAAATGGAAATCCAGCTCAAAATGCGCTCGCCCCCAGGCTGGGGAATCCTCGATCGGGGCGACGAGATGGCTTTCCTGCGTCTTGGCGTCTGGTCGCAGGCGCAGTTCATTGCCACTGATGAAGACGCTCAAATCGCTGCGAGGATTCCGCGCGCCGCCGCAACACCGCTTCTGACCGCGCCTTCGAGCGTGGCCGGATGATCGCCGGCGACGTAATCGCCTGCCAACATCAGGCGGCTGACCGGAACGTCGCGCGGCAGATGGAAACGCGCTTTCTTGAGCAGCGCAGGAAGCGCAAGGCCGCCAGCTTGTCTCTCGCAGCCCCTGCGCGGTCAGCAGCGTCCAGGCGAGAGTCATCGGCGCGGGCAAGCCCCGCCCAGCCGGCGCCGACGATGGCTACGCGGTCAGCCATGTCTTCAGCACCAGCCAGGCTTTTCGCGCGGGTGGCAGGAAAGTGCGACGATCGAGGACGAGGAAGCCATCCCGTTCGATCTCGCCGAGCAGGGTCTGGTAGATCGCGGCCATCACCAGGCCGGGGCGCTGCGCCTTGCGGTCGATGGACGGCAGCAGCGCGAAGGCCCGGACATAGTGCTCACGCGCCCGTTGCGCCTGGAACGCCATCAGCGCCTTGAATTCAGGGGTATGACGCGCGGCGAGGATGTCGGCCTCGGCGACGCCGAATCGGGCGAGTTCGTCCTGCGGCAGATAGATGCGCCCGCGCCGCGCATCTTCGCCAACGTCGCGGATGATATTGGTGAGCTGGAAGGCGAGCCCCAGCGCATGGGCGTATTTCAGCGTCTGCCGATCGTGGTAGCCGAAAATCTCCGCCGAGAGCAGACCGACGACACCGGCGACGCGGTGGCAATAGAGCCTGAGGTGGTCGAAATGCGCATAACGCACCAGTTCGAGGTCCATGCCCATGCCGTCGATGATCTCGGTGAGCCGTTCGACCGGCAGGGCGAATTGTTCCCGGGCCTTGGCGAGCGCCTGCGTGACCGGGTGCTCGGGTTTGCCGCGTCCGGCTTCGAGCTTGCCGATCTCGCCACGCCACCAGTCGAGCTTGGCGCGGGCGACGGCCGGCTCGCGGCATTCGTCCACCACGTCATCGACTTCACGGCAGAAGGCATACAGCGCATTCAGGGCCTGCCGGCGGCGCGCGTCGAGCAGCCAAAAGCCCGCCGCGAAGCTCGACGCGCTGTCGTTGACTTTTTCGGCACAGTAGTCGTCGGGGCTCATGCGAATACGGCGCGCAGCAAAAGGCGCGGCCAGTCGGCGGCGCGCAACACTGGCCGGTGATGGAAGACGTCATAGTCGGCCGCCTCGATCTTGTCGAGGATGGCGAGCCCGCCGGCGATGATGGCACGGACTTCGATGCCGATGCGGCCGGGCAGCTCGCGGCCCAGCGCGGCGCCACTGTCCATCAGGGCGCGTGTCCGTTCGATCTGAAAACGCATCAAGGCGCGAAATTCGGCGCTGGCGACACGGCACTCGAGCGCCGCCTCGGTGACGCCAAAAGCGGCGAGGTCCTCTCGCGGCAGGTAGATGCGCC
>JBKBOI010000169.1:0-3292 GCA_046294935.1 Rhodocyclaceae bacterium | reverse complement strand
ATCGTCAACATGTCGCCGCAAGACCATCTCGGCTTCGACCAGCGCGCCCGCGTGATGGTCAAGGTCGAAAACGGCGACTGGAAGCTGATCCAGTAAAATCGTCGGGACTTTGAAATCGAGGGCGTCGGAAGCCTCCGGCGCCCTCGTCGTTTGAGATGGATCTGCAAATCGCGCTGCTGCTCGGTCAAGACGGCATCGTCACCGGCGCCATCTATGCGCTCTTGGCGCTGGCCTTGGTGCTGGTCTTCGCGGTCACCCGCGTGATCTTCATCCCCCAGGGCGAGTTCGTCGCCTATGGCGCCCTGACGCTGGCCGGCATCCAGAGCGGCCAGACGCCCGGCACGATCTGGCTGCTGCTGGCGCTGGGCGTCGCGGTGACGGCCATCGATGCGCCGGCCAGCCTGCGCGCCGGGAGAGGGCGTTTGCTCAGGCTCGTCGCCAGCCAGCTCGTCTATCCATTTGTCATCATCGTGCTGCTGCTCGGCGGCTCTCCGCGCGACTGGCCGCAGCTCTTGCAGGTGCTGCTCGCGCTGGCGATCGTGGTGCCGCTCGGCCCGCAGCTTTACCGCCTGGTCTATCAGCCGATCGCCGAAGCCACGGTGCTGGTGCTGCTGATCGCCTCGGTCGCGCTACATCTGACCCTGGTCGGGCTGGGCCTGCTGTTCTTCGGCGCCGAAGGTTCGCGCACGCAAGCCTTTTCCGAGGCGACATTCGATCTCGGCGCGCTCACCGTCAGTGGCCAGAGCCTGTGGGTGATCTCGACCAGCTTGCTGCTGATCGTCGCCCTCTACGTCTTTTTCGAGAACAGCCTCTATGGCAAGGCTCTGCGTGCCACCGCGGTGAATCGCGTCGGCGCGCGGCTGATGGGCATTTCGACGACGCTGGCTGGCCGGATGACCTTCCTGCTGGCGGCGGCGATCGGCGCGCTGTCCGGCATCCTGATCGCGCCGATCACGACGGTGTATTACGACACCGGTTTCCTGATCGGCCTGAAGGGTTTCGTCGGCGCGATCATTGGCGGCCTGGCGAGCTATCCGGTGGCGGCGGCGGGCGCGGTGTTGGTCGGCCTGCTCGAATCCTTTTCGTCCTTCTGGGCCTCGGCCTTCAAAGAAGTGATCGTGTTCACGCTGATCATCCCGGTGCTGCTGTGGCGCTCGCTGACCACGCGCCACATCGAGGAAGAGGAATGAAGCCGCGCCGCGTTTTCGCCACTTTCCTCGTCCTGCTGGTCGTCGTGCCGCTCATGCTGCCGGAGTTTCATGTCACGCTGCTCAATTACATCGGCCTGTATGCGCTGGTCGCGTTGGGGTTGGTGCTGCTGACGGGGATCGGCGGGCTGACCTCGTTCGGCCAGGCGGCGTTCGTCGGCATGGGCGCCTATGCGACTGCCTGGCTGACCACCACAGCCGCATTGCCGGCATGGCTTGCGCCTTTCGCCAACCCGTGGGGCGGGCTGCTGCTCGGTTTGCTGCTCACCACGCTGCTCGCGCTGCTCTTGGGCGCGCTGACCTTGCGCCTGTCGGGGCATTATCTGCCGCTGGGCACGCTCGCGTGGGGGATCTCGCTCTACTTCCTGTTCGGCAATCTCGAGCTCCTCGGCGGCCATACCGGCATCGGCGGCATACCGGTGTTATCGCTCGCCGGATTCAAGCTGCACGATGGTCGGCAGTTCTATTTCCTGATCTGGACGGTATTGCTCGCAGCGATCTGGCTGACGCGCAATCTGCTCGACTCGCGCGTCGGCCGTGCGATTCGCGCGTTGAAAGGCGGCTCCCTCATGGCGGAGGCGATGGGGGTCGATACCGGTCGCATGAAGATCGTCATCTTCCTGATCGCCGCGCTGTTCGCTTGTGTTTCCGGCTGGCTCTACGCTCATCTGCAGCGTTTCGTGAACCCGACGCCATTTGGCCTGCACATCGGCATCGAGTATTTGTTCATGGCAGTGATCGGCGGGGCGGGGCATGTCTGGGGAGCTTTGGTCGGCGCGGCAGTGATCACGATTCTCAAGCAATGGTTGCAGGACATCCTGCCCCAGCTCTTCGGCGCGACCGGCAATTTCGAGGTGATCGCCTTCGGCCTGCTGATGATCTTCGTGCTGCACCGCGCGCGCGAGGGTCTCTGGCCGACGCTCGCGCGCTTCGTTCCGGATCGAGGGTGCCGTCCCACCAGCGCCGATTTTGCGCATGCCGAGCCGCTGCCGCGGCGTCCCATGGCCGCGCCCGGCACGCCCTTGCTCGAGGTCGGCGATGCGGTGAAGAAATTCGGCGGACTCGTCGCCAACGACCGGATGAGCCTTGCCGTCGCGGCGGGCGAGATCCTCGCCTTGATCGGGCCGAACGGCGCCGGCAAGTCGACGCTGTTCAACCTGATCACCGGCGTCGATGCGCCCACCAGCGGCTCGGTGCGGTTCCTGGGCCAGGAAGTGGCGGGCCGCGCTTCGCGCGTCATCGCCGGCATGGGGATGAGCCGCACTTTTCAACACGTGCGCCTGCTGCCGACGATGACCGTGCTCGAGAACGTCGCGTTGGGCGCGCACATGCGGGGGCGTCGCGGAGTGGCGGCGGCGATGCTGCATCTGGAACGCGCCGAGGAACGCCGGCTGCTCGCGGAGGCGGCGCGTCAGTGCGCGCGGGTGGGTCTGGCCGAATGTCTCGACGCGCCTGCCAGCAGCCTGCCGCTCGGCAAGCAGCGCATCGTCGAAATCGCCCGGGCGCTGGCCGCCGATCCCTGTCTGCTGCTGCTCGATGAACCGGCCGCCGGCCTGCGTTTCCTCGAAAAGCAGGCGCTGGCCGAATTGCTGCGCCAGCTGCGCGGCGAGGGCATGGGCATCCTGCTCGTCGAGCACGACATGGAATTCGTGATGGATCTGGCCGACCGCGTCGTCGTGATGGAGTTCGGCAAGAAGATCGCCGAAGGCTTGCCGCACGAGGTGCAGAACGACCCGGCGGTGATCGAGGCCTACCTGGGCGGAGTCGAGTGAGATGGATACCACGCACCCCGAGCCACTCCTTTCCGTCACCGACCTGTGTGTTTCCTATGGCAAGGTCGAGGCGCTGCACCATGTATCGTTGCAGGTGTTTCCAGGTCAGATAGTCACCGTGATCGGGCCGAATGGGGCGGGAAAGACGACGTTGCTGTCGGCGATCATGGGGGTGCAGCCGTTTACGCGCGGCGAGATCGCGTTTCGAGGAGAACGTGTCGGCGGACGGGTCGACATCGAGCGCATGGTCGCCCGCGGCATGACGCTGGTGCCGGAAAAGCGCGAACTCTTCGGCGAGATGAGCGTCGAGGA
>JBKBOI010000168.1:0-3313 GCA_046294935.1 Rhodocyclaceae bacterium | reverse complement strand
GCAGAAGGGCAAGGAAGTCACCGTCGTCGTCGAACTGATGGCGCGTTTCGACGAAGAAGCGAACCTGTCGATCGCGGCACGGCTCGAAGAGGTCGGCGCCCATGTCGTCTATGGCGTGTTCGGCTACAAGACGCATGCCAAGATGATGATGGTGCTGCGGCGCGAGGAACAGGGCTACCGCCGCTACGTGCATCTGGGCACCGGCAACTACCACCCGCGCACGACACGCTTTTATACCGATTTCGGACTACTGACCTGCCACGACGAAATCACCGCCGACGTCAATGAAATCTTCAAGCAGCTCACCGGACTGGGCAGGGCGGTCGAACTCAGGCATCTCTGGCAGGCGCCCTTCACGCTGCACGACAACATGCTGGCCGCGATCCGGACGGAAACGGAGATCGCCAAAGCGGGACGTAAGGCGCGGATCATCGCCAAGATGAACGCGCTGCTCGAGCCGCAGATCATCGAGGCGCTCTATGCGGCGAGCCAGGCGGGCGTGCACATCGACCTGATCGTGCGTGGTGTCTGCTGCCTGCGCCCCGGCGTGCCGGGGCTTTCCGAGAACATCCGCGTCCGCTCGGTGATCGGCCGCTTTCTCGAACACCACCGCATCTTCTATTTCCATGCCGACGGCGCCGAACGGCTCTATCTCGGCAGCGCCGACTGGATGGAGCGCAACTTCTTCCGCCGCATCGAGGTCTGCTTTCCGGTGCTCGATCCCAAGCTCAAGCGGCGCGTGATCAAGGAGGGCCTGCGCGCCTATCTGGCCGACAATTGCCAGGCATGGGACATGGACAGCGATGGCGGTTACCATATCCGGCCCTCGCGACGCGTGCGCACCTGCGCGCAGGAGCTGCTGCTCGGCGAGCTCGCTGGAGAGTAAGTCAAAGTCGGCGCTGGCGGGACGGCACAGCCCACGGCGCGCGCAGGGTTGTTGTCGGGGCGCCGACGCGCGATAATCCGCGGCTGCCATCGTGCCACGGGGCACGCGGCGGACATTCGACATCATGACCAGCTATCTCTTCATCATCCTCGGTGCGGTTCTCGTCAACAATGTCGTCTTCGTGCGCATCCTCGGCCTGTGTCCGTTCATGGGCGTGTCGAAGAAGCTGGAAACCGCCATCGGCATGGGTGCTGCCACCACCTTCGTGCTGACGCTCGCCTGCGGCACCAGCTATGTGATCGATCGTTGGCTGCTGGCACCCAACGACCTGCTTTACCTGCGCACCCTCTCCTTCATCGTCACCATCGCGGCGATCGTGCAGCTGACGGAACTGGTGATCCAGAAAACCAGCCCGCTACTGCATCAGGTGCTCGGCATCTATCTGCCATTGATCACCACCAACTGTGCAGTGCTCGGAATACCCTTGCTCAACATCGGCCTACGACACGATTTCGCCGCGTCGCTGCTGTTCGGCTTCGGCTCGGCGTTGGGTTTCACGCTGGCGCTGATCGTTTTCGCCGGACTGCGCGAACGCCTCGAGGGGGCAGATGTGCCGGTACATTTCCGCGGCACGGCGATCGCGATGGTCACTGCCGGCATCATGAGCCTGGCCTTCATGGGTTTCGCTGGACTGGACAAATACAAATAAATGCTTGCGGCAATCCTGGTCATGGCCTTGGGGGCCGTCGTGCTCGGCGCTGCGCTCGGCTTTGCCGCCGTGCGCTTCAAGGTCGAAGGCGACCCGCTGGTCGAGAAGATCGACGCGATCCTGCCGCAGACGCAATGCGGCCAGTGCGGCTACCCTGGCTGCCGCCCCTACGCCGAAGCGATCGCCAAGGGCGAAGCAGACATCAACCAGTGCCCGCCCGGCGGGGAGGAAGGCATCCGCAAGCTCGCCGACCTGCTCGGCCGCGAATTCAAGCCACTGTCGGCCGAACACGGCATCGAAAAGCCCAAGAGCGTCGCGGTCATCGACGAAAACTTGTGTATCGGCTGCACGCTGTGCATCCAGGCCTGCCCGGTCGATGCGATCATCGGCGCCGCGAAACAAATGCACACGGTGATCGCTTCGCAATGCACCGGCTGCGAACTGTGCGTGCCCCCTTGCCCGGTCAATTGCATCCACATGCAGCCGATCCCGGAAACCCTCGATACCTGGAAGTGGAAATATCCCGTGTATCCGATGCAGCCTGTCCGAACGGTGATCCACCATGCTTGAACTGTTCGGTTTCCCCGGTGGTGTCAAGCCAGCCTCGCACAAAGAGGAATCGGCGCGCACACCGATCGCGCAAGCCCCCTTGTCACCGCTGCTGGTCGTGCCTTTCCGTCAGAGCGCCACGGGCGGCGTGGACATCCGCGTGCAAGCCGGCGAGCGCGTATACAAGGGCCAGTGCATCGGCAGCGCCGAAGGTCCTTTCGGCACTTGCGTGCACGCGCCCACCTCCGGCAAGGTGATCGCCATCGAATCACGCCCCCTGCCCCATCCTTCCGGGCTCACGGCGCCCTGCGCGATCATCGAGGCGGATGGGCTCGAGGCCTGGCGCGAACGGGTGCCGCTCGATCCCTACGAGGCCGATCCCGCTCGGGTGCGCGCACGCATTCGCGAAGCCGGCATCGTCGGCTTGGGTGGGGCAGTATTCCCCACGCACGTGAAGATGAATGCGCGCATCGACACGCTGGTGATCAATGGCGCCGAATGCGAGCCGTGGATCACCTGCGATGACCGCCTGATGCGCGAACGCGCGCCGACGATCGTCGCCGGTGCGGCGATCATCGCCCATCTGATGGGCGCCCAACGCGTGCTGTTCGGCATCGAGGACAACAAGCCGGAGGCTGCGGCCGCGATGCGCGCCGCCGTGGCGGCCGCGGGGCGAGCCGAGATGCAGGTGGTCGCCGTGCCGACACGCTATCCCGCCGGCGGCGAGAAGCAGCTGATCCGCGTGCTGACCGGCATCGAAATCCCCTACGGCAAGCTGGGCCCGGATTTCGGCGTGCAGTGCTTCAACGTCGGTACCGCCCATGCCGTGGCGCGCGCGGTGCTGCACGACGAGCCGTTGATCAGCCGCATCGTCACCCTCGCCGGCAATTACGCCCGTCCAGGCAACGTCGAGACATTGATCGGCACGCCGATCGAGGCATTGCTCGAACTCGGCGAACCCAAGCCGGATACCGACCGGATCGTGATGGGTGGTCCGATGATGGGCTTCGTGCTGCCGGACACCTCGTTGCCGGTGGTCAAGGCGACCAACTGCCTCTTGGCAATGAGCCCGACGCTATTTCCGCCGCCGCCACCCGAAATGCCCTGCATCCGCTGTGGCGCCTGCACGCGCGTGTGTCCGATGGTCCTCCAACCGCATCAGATGTACT
>JBKBOI010000167.1:0-3371 GCA_046294935.1 Rhodocyclaceae bacterium | reverse complement strand
TGACAGTGCCGCGATCGAATTCGCCTCGAACTTCACGTACCCCGATGGGCAGTAGGCTTTTGCCATGACGGAGTGCTGCTATGGCACCATCATCCAAAACAACGGCACCCGCAACGCGCAAGTGATCGGCGAGCCACTGCTTGCGCGCGGCCAGTGGCGTTTGGTGTGCGCGCAGGCATGTGCCGATGGGCTCTCCTCGAGCGGCGCGGATCAGCGCATCGGGTTCGCGACCGCTGACGATCAGGGTGTGGGCGCCGCTACGTGCGGCTCGTTGAGCTGCCTTGATTTTGGTGATCATGCCTCCCTTGCTGATACCACTTCCCGCCCCGCCGGCCATTGTTTCATAGCTACGGTTTTCGGCATCGCCTTCGGAGATGAGGGTGGCGTTTGGATCCAGCCTGGGATCCGCGGTGAACAGGCCAGGCTGATCCGTCAGGATGATCAACGCCTCAGCTTCGACGAGATTGGCGACCAATGCTCCAAGCGTATCGTTGTCACCAAAGCGTATTTCCTCGGTGACTACCGTGTCGTTTTCGTTGATGATCGGTACGACGTTGAGGTCGATCAGGGTGTTGAGAGTAGAGCGGGCATTGAGATAGCGCCGTCGTTCCGCCAGGTCATCGTGAGTCAGTAGAATCTGGGCGCAGGTCAGCCCATGCTCGGCAAAGACGGCTTCATAGGCTTGGGTCAATCCCATCTGGCCAACCGCAGCGGCGGCTTGCAATGCGTGGATGGCATGCGGCCGCTTCTTCCATCCAAGCCGCTGCATTCCGGCGGCTATCGCGCCGGAAGATACGAGCAATATTTGGCGCCCGGATTGGTGAAGCAAGGCGATCTGACGAGCGCATTCGGTGATGAATTCCGTTGAGAGGCCGGTACCGTTGTTGGTGACGAGCGCGCTGCCTACCTTGACAACGAGACGACGGCATTGGGCGATGTCGTTACGCATGTCTGGAATCAAGCAAAAATTGCATGATCTGCTGGCTAAGGTGCTGGCATCCCTCGCCTGTTACTGCCGAAACGACGAATGCGGGCGAGGGGTGCCCGAGCTCTTTCAATATCGCACTGATCCTTGATTCTCGTTCGTCCTCGGGAATCAGATCGATTTTGTTCAAAACGATCCAGCGCGGCTTGCGATACAAGGCTTCATCGAATTTCCGTAGCTCCTGCACGATCGCTTTGGCGTCGGCCACTGGATCGGCTTCTGGATCGAGAGGGGCGATATCGATCAGATGTAGCAGCAGGCGCGTACGCTGTAGATGCTTCAAAAAACGGTGGCCAAGGCCATGGCCCTCGGAAGCGCCGCGTATCAGTCCAGGAATGTCTGCGATGACGAAGCTCTGATTTTCATCCACTCTGACCACACCGAGATTGGGTTGCAAGGTGGTGAAGGGGTAATCCGCAACCTTTGGACGGGCGGCAGATACGGCACGTATGAAAGTCGATTTGCCGGCATTCGGCAAGCCAAGCAAGCCGACGTCGGCGATGACCTTGAGCTCCAATTTGAGTTCTCGTGACTCGCCGGCAGTTCCAAGGGTGAACTGTCGCGGGGCGCGGTTGGTGCTCGATTTGAAATGGAGGTTTCCCAATCCGCCTAAGCCGCCTTTCGCTACCACTACGGACGCTCCGTCTCTATCGAGATCCGCGATGGTCTTCCCGCTCACCGCGTCCATGACGACGGTACCGACCGGCACACGGAGGATGAGATCGCTGCCACTTTTACCATAGCAGTCTGCGCCGCGCCCATTCTGACCGTGCTCGGCGCGAAAAATCCGGTTGTAGCGGTAGTCGATCAAGGTGTTGAGATTACGGTCCGCTACCATGACGATGTCGCCACCGCGTCCTCCGTCGCCCCCATCAGGACCTCCGCGAGGGACATACTTCTCCCTGCGGAAGGAAACCGCACCGTTGCCACCATTGCCTGCGGTGACGGAAATCAGTGCCTCGTCGAAAAATTTCATGTTTGAAAAAAGAAAAAGCCCTATCCGGCCGGACAGGGCTCATGGATCGTACCGACCAAGACTCAAGCGACAGGGACGATCGTCACGTAATGACGGTGAAATGGGCCTTTGACCGAAAATTTCACAATCCCAGTGGTTTTCGCATAAAGGGTGTGATCCTTGCCGATGCCGACGTTTTCGCCAGCATGAAATCGTGTTCCGCGCTGACGGACGATGATGTTGCCCGCCGCGACTAACTGACCGCCAAAGCGCTTGACGCCCAGGCGTTTCGATTCGGAATCGCGGCCGTTGCGAGAACTTCCGCCTGCCTTTTTGTGTGCCATGATGTGCTCTCCTAGACCTCGTAATCAGGCGTTGATGCTGCTGATTTGCAATTCAGTGTAGTTCTGGCGATGCCCTTGGTGTTTCTGATAGTGCTTGCGCCGTCGCATCTTGAAGATTTTTACCTTGGGATGACGGCCATGCGAAACAACCTTGGCGGTCACGGTGGCGCCTGTAACGAGCGGATTGCCAACTTTCACGTTCTCGCCCGCACCGACCATCAAAACCTGGTCCAGGGATATTTCGGTGCCCACATCTGCCGGTATCTGTTCTACCTTGATTTTTTCGCCGGCGACGACGCGATACTGCTTGCCGCCGGTTTTTATGACCGCATACATGTTGGACTCCAGAAAGGTGTTTGGGTTCAAAGGACTCGACATTTTAATGACTGAACAAGCGGCGGTCAATGGACTGTGTAGAGAGTGTAGAGAGCAAATAGCCGTCATTCCGTGCATGACGCGTTTGGACGGTTGTTTGGGCTGATCGACCCGGACGAATTCGAAGCGGCGTTTCGGCGCTGGGTGAGTGCGATTCTTCCAGCCCCGGAGCGAATACCGTTGTCGCCGTGGAAGGCAAGACCAGCCGCCAATCGGGCAAGATCGATGCCACGCCCATGCACCTGGACAGCGCCTTCGAGCAATTCGACTGCCTGGCCCAACCCGGTCAGTGGTCAGACCTGAAATCCTTCGCGGTCATCGAGACGGAACGGCGTATCAATGGCTAGATCGCGCTCGAGCGCCGCTTTTACATCGAGCCTGCCTCCTGAGGCGATGCGCCTGGCTCAGGCTGCGCGGGCACATTGGGACTTCGAGAACAGGCTGCACGGGTGCATGGAAGTGGCCTTCGCCGACGATCCCGAATCCGGCTCGCACCGGCCATGCCGCCCACAATCTCGCCCTCTTGATACACATCACCCTCGGCCTCTTACGCCTCGATCCCATCAAACGCAAGGGCGGGCATCATGGTCGAACGACCCATCGCCGCTACTGCCGACCTCTACCGCCCCAGCTTGTGGGGCTGGCATGACTATCATGCGATTGCCCTGGCCTGCCACAGCCGTCCGCGCAGGACGCAGCATATAATTCGCTG
>JBKBOI010000166.1:0-3416 GCA_046294935.1 Rhodocyclaceae bacterium | reverse complement strand
CCGTTCGGGTAGCGGCGCAAGGCATGCAGCCCACGGAAACGGAAGCCCTGCGGAGTCTTTTCGTCCGGGTATTGCACGGTGATCTTGCGGGCGAACAGATAGCGCCCGGTCAGCGCCATGCCGGCAAGAAAGTCCTTGAGAAGGAAGCTGCCGAGGAAGTCCTTGAGCGCGCCCATGATGGTCAGTTCCAGATGTTGAGGGGCGACATCATCCAGACGCCGATGAGCAGGATCCAGACGATGCACAGTGGAATGAAGACCTTCCAGCCTAGACGCATGATCTGGTCATAGCGATAACGCGGGAAGGAGGCACGGAACCAGAGGAACAGGAACAGCAGGACCGCGATCTTCAGCACCAGCCAGCCGAGCCCATCAGGCAGGAAGCCCACGGGCGAGAGCCAGCCGCCGAGGAAGAAGATCGAGGTCAGCGCCGAAATCAGGATCATGTTGCCGTATTCGGCGAGGAAGAACAGCGCGAAGGCCATGCCGGAATATTCGACCATGTGGCCGGCGACGATTTCCGATTCGCCTTCGACGACGTCGAAGGGCGCACGGTTGGTTTCCGCGACACCGGAAATCAGATAGATCACGAACATCGGCAACAGTGGCAGCCAGTTCCATGACAAAAAGCCCACGCCATGATCGGCGAACCAGCCCTTCCGTTGCGCGTGCACGATGTCGCCGAGATTGAGGCTGTTCGAGACCATCAGCACGGCGATCAGCGCCATGCCCATCGCGATCTCGTAGGAGATCATCTGGGCGCCGGCGCGCATCGCGCCGAGGAAAGCGTACTTGGAGTTCGAGGCCCAGCCGGCGATGATGATGCCGTAAATCCCGAGCGAACTCACCGCCAGCAGATACAGCACCCCGGCATCGATGTCGGCGATCACCTTGCCATCGTCGAACGGCACCACTGCCCAGGCGACCAACGCCGGCGCCAGAGCGAGGATCGGGCCGGTGAAATACAGCGCCTTGTTCGCCTTCGTCGGGGTGACGATTTCCTTGAACACCAGCTTCAGCGCATCCGCGATCGGCTGCAAGAGACCGATCGGACCGACCCGGTTGGGGCCGATGCGCACGTGCATGTAGGCGATGACCTTGCGCTCGAAATAGGGCAGATACGCCACTGCGACGATGACCGGCACCAGCACGGAGAAGATCTTCAGCAGCGCCCAGATCGCCGGCCACACCGGCGCCACCGTAGGCCATGAGCTACCGAATACGGATTGGAAGAATTCCAGGAACTGGGCTTCCATCATGCGCGCTCCAGTTTCAGAGTTCCGAACAGCGGGCCGACGGCGACCGTCGTGGCATGCGCCGCAGCGATGCGCACACAGTCGTCTGGCACGCCGGGATCGAGCTCGACGGACAATAGGGATGCCGTCTTGCCAGCGCCGACATTCACTTTCGCCCCCGCCGTCAGGCCGAGCTTCGCCAGCGTCGCTGCATTCATGCGCGCCGTTGGCGTGGCTGCATCGTGGGTGGCCTGCAGGCTCGGCGCACGTCGTACCAGCGGGTCGGCGAAATGGATCGGCACGTCGGCGATGCGTTGCAGGCCGGCAATTGCAGTGGCGAAATCGAACGCTCCGGGCTGGGCGGCATTGTCCAGACCGGAAACGAATTCGACCTTGCCACCGAGCAACTCATCGCGCACCTGCTCGGAGCCGTCATACTCGAAACCGGACAGCTCCAGCAGATTGCCCAGCACGCGCAGCACCTTCCATGCCGGACGGGTTTCACCCAAGGGTTTGCAGACGGCATGGAAACTCTGCGCCCTGCCCTCGGTATTGACGAAGGTGCCGGAGGTTTCGGTAAACGGCGCAACCGGCAACAGGCAATCGGCATAGTCGAGCGCCGCTGGCGACTTGAACGGCGCGAGCACGATCACGCTCGCTGCCTGGCGCAGCGCGGCGAGCGCTGCCGCGCCATCGGCGCAGTCGAGCTCGGGCTCGGCGCCGACCAGCAGATAGCCATGCCGCGGTTCGGCGACGAGACGCGCGGCATTCATGCCCCCTTGCTGCGGGAAGGCGCCGGCCAGATAACCGCCGACGCTGTTGGCCGCTTCACCAAGGAAGCCGAACTTCGCACCGAGCAATGCGGCAAGCCGTTGCGCCAAGCGATGCAACGTTGCCGCTTGCGGATGCTGCTGGGCGAAATTGCCGAGCAGGATGCCGACGTTCGTGCCGGACACGAGACTTGCGGCGATTTTCCGTGCCGTCTCGCCAGCGCCGATTTCTGCGAATTCTTCGCCAAGCGCTGCTTGCTCGAGCTCGGCCACCGCTTTGACGACTTCGGCGAGCAGCGCCGGCAGCCGCGCCGGAGCCGCGATCTCCTTGGCAAACAGCTTGATGAACAACTCGTCATCGGCCGAATGCAGCAGGGAGATTTGCGCGCCTTTCTTCGCACTCTGGCGCAGACGCTGGGCGATCAGCGGATGATCCTTGCGCAGGAAACTGCCGACCACCAGCACGCGGTCGAGGCCGCCGATCTCGGCGATCCTCATGCCAAGCCAAGGAGCGCCGGCCCGCTGGCCATCGAGGCTGAAATCGCTCTGGCGCAAGCGGAAATCGATGTTGTCCGAACCCAGGCCACGCATCAGCTTGGCCGCCAACGCCATTTCCTCCAGCGTGGCATGCGGACTGACCAAGGCGCCGAGCGCCTCGGCGCCATGCTGACGAGCGATGTCACGTAATGCGTGTGCCGCATAGTCGAGCGCGACGTTCCATTCGACTTCGCGCCACTGGCCGCCTTGCTTGACCATCGGCCGGGTCAGGCGTTCCGGGCCATCGAGCGCTTCGTAGGAGAAACGGTCCTTGTCGGAAAGCCAGCACTCGTTGATGGCTTCGTTTTCCAAAGGCAGGACGCGCTTTACCTTGTCATGCAGCACCTGAACGATCAGGTTGCTGCCCAGGCCGTCGTGCGGGCTGATGGATTTACGCCGGGACAATTCCCAGGTGCGCGCCGAAAAACGGAACGGCTTCGAGGTCAGCGCCCCGACCGGACATAGATCGATGACGTTGCCGGAAAGCTCGGAATCGAGAGTGCGGCCAAGGAAGGGCATGATCTCGGCGCGATCACCGCGATAAGCCTGGCCGAGCTCCATGTAGCCGGCGATCTCCTGCGTGAAGCGCACGCAGCGGGTGCAATTGATGCAGCGGGTCATGTCGGTCGCCACGAGCGGGCCGAGCTCCTTGTTCGTGACGACACGCTTTTCCTCCCGGAAGCGCGCGTGTCCGGCGCCATAGCCCACTGCGAGATCCTGCAACTGGCACTCGCCACCCTGGTCGCAGATCGGGCAATCGAGCGGATGGTTGATCAGCAGGAATTCCATCACATCGCGCTGCGCTTTGGCGGCCAGCGGTGAATGGGTGAATACCTTCATGCCCTCGGCGACGACGGTCGCGCAGGCCGGCATCG
>JBKBOI010000165.1:0-3445 GCA_046294935.1 Rhodocyclaceae bacterium | reverse complement strand
CGTGCTGTTTCGCAACCTGTCGACCATCCATGTCGATGATCTCGACAGTCTGAAGGGATAAGGCGAAATGAAACTGCTCTACCTCATCGTGCCGCTGGCACCTCTGTTCGGAGCGATCATCGCTGGCTTGTTCGGCAAGACCGTCGGCCGCACCGGAGCGCATCTGGTGACGATCCTCGGCGTGACGGTCTCGTTCATCGCCTCGCTCGTGATCTTCCGCGACGTGATGGCCGGCCAGACATTCAACGGCGATGTCTACACCTGGCTCGAATCGGGGGGACTCAAGCTCTCGATCGGCTTTCTCATCGATCCTTTGACCGCGGTAATGATGATCGTCGTCAGCTTCGTCTCGCTGATGGTGCACATCTACACCATCGGTTACATGGCGCACGACGAGGAAAACTGGCCCGCCGACAGTCTTGCCGGCAAGAACAGTTATCAACGCTTCTTCGCCTACATTTCGCTATTCACCTTCTCGATGCTGATGCTCGTGATGAGCAACAACTTCGTCCAGCTTTTCTTCGGCTGGGAGGCGGTGGGTCTCGTATCCTATTTGTTGATCGGCTTCTGGTCGGTGCGTCCCTCCGCAGTGTATGCCAACCTGAAGGCGTTCCTGGTCAACCGTGTCGGCGACTTCGGCTTTCTGCTCGGTATCGGCTTGATCGCCGCCTATGCCGGCACCCTCGACTATGCGGCGGTGTTCGCGAAGGCGAAAGAGCTTTCCGCCATGACCGAAAGCGTCACCGGCTGGCCATTGATCACCGCCATCTGCATCGGCCTGTTCGTGGGCGCGATGGGCAAGTCGGCCCAGTTCCCGCTGCATGTCTGGCTGCCCGATTCGATGGAAGGTCCGACGCCAATCTCCGCACTGATCCACGCCGCGACGATGGTCACCGCCGGCATCTTCATGGTCTCGCGCATGTCGCCGCTGTTCGAACTCTCCAACACGGCGCTCTCGCTGGTGATCGTCGTCGGCGCGATCACAACGCTGTTCATGGCCCTGATCGCCATCGTGCAGACCGACATCAAGCGCGTCGTCGCCTACTCGACGCTCTCGCAACTCGGCTACATGACGATGGCGCTGGGCGCCTCCGCCTATTCGGCGGCGATCTTCCACCTGATGACGCATGCCTTCTTCAAGGCGGTGCTCTTTCTCGGCGCCGGCTCGGTGATCATCGCGATGCACCACGAGCAAGACATGCGCAAGATGGGGGGCTTACGCAAATACATGCCGATCACCTACGTGACCGTGCTGATCGGCGCCATCGCCAACGCCGGCCTGCCGCCCTTTGCCGGCTTCTTCTCGAAAGACTCGATCATCGAGGCAGTGCATCTGGCCAATGTGCCGGGCGCTGGCTTCGCCTATTTCTGCGCGCTCGCCGCCGTCTTCGTCGGCGGACTGTATTCGTTCCGTCTCGTCTTCTTCGCTTTCCACGGCAAGGAACGTTTCCGTGAAGCGCATGCGCACGGTCATGTGCATCATGGCCACGGTCATGGTCATGGGGGAGCGCACGAGCCGCACGAGTCACCCAAGGTGGTGACGGTGCCGCTGATCCTGTTGGCGATACCGGCGATCGCTTCCGGCTGGGTGATCGGCACGATGCTCTATGGCGGCTGGTTCGGCAACGCGATTTACATCGATGCCACCACACACCCGGGCATGGCGAAGATGGCCGAAGAGTTCCATGGTGTGTTCGCGATGATGGCGCATGGTGTGACGACGCTGCCTTTCTGGCTGGCGATCTCCGGCGCCGCGCTGGCTTGGTATCTCTACATCGTGCGGCCCGATCTGCCGGCGGTGATCAAGAAGCGATCCGGCATTCTGGCGACCATCCTGGAAAAGAAATACGGCTTCGACGAATTCAACGAATGGTTCTTCGCCGGTGGCGCCCGTGCCATCGGTCGCCTGCTCTGGAAAGGGGGCGACCAGACGATCATCGATGGCGTGGCCGTGAATGGCTCGGCGCGCCTGGTCGGCTGGTTCGCGAGCGCGATACGCCTGCTCCAGTCCGGCTACATCTATCAATATGCGTTCTCCATGATCATCGGCGTGTTCGTGCTGCTGACCCTGTGGATGAACCGGACCTGACATAAACCAGACATCACCCGGAACCGAGCTGATGAGTTCACACCTGCTGAGTTACGCCATCTGGGTACCGATCCTCGGCGCCTTCGTGGTGTTCGCTGCTGGCAAAGCGCACAATCTCGCGCGTTGGGCGGCCCTGATCACCGCGATTGCCGGCTTCGCCGTGACCATTCCTTTATATGTGGGCTTCGATCACACCCAGGCAGGCATGCAGTTTGTCGAGCAGCGGCCGTGGATGCCGCGCTTCAACATCGAGTACTTCCTCGGCGTCGATGGCATTTCCGTGCTGTTCATCCTGCTCAACAGCTTCATCACCATCCTCGTGGTCATCGCCGGCTGGGAAGTGATCAAGGACAAGGTGGCGCAATACATGGGCGCCTTCCTGATCATGTCGGGCATCATGAACGGCATCTTCTGCGCCCTCGACGCGATGCTGTTCTACGTGTTCTTCGAGGCCTCGCTGATTCCGATGTACATCATCATTGGCATCTGGGGTGGGCCGAACCGTGTCTACGCAGCCTTCAAGTTCTTCCTCTACACGCTGCTCGGCTCGCTGCTGATGCTGATCGCGCTGATCTACCTATTCCTTGCCTCCGGCGGCAGCTTCAACCTGCTCGACTGGCATCAGCTCAAGCTCGGCATGACAACGCAGCAACTGCTGTTCCTGGCCTTCCTCGCGGCCTTTGCCGTGAAGGTGCCGATGTGGCCGGTGCATACCTGGTTGCCCGATGCGCACGTCGAGGCACCGACCGGCGGCTCGGTGGTGCTGGCGGCGATCATGCTCAAGCTCGGCGCCTACGGCTTCCTGCGTTTCTCGCTGCCGATCACGCCCGATGCGAGCCACTATTTCGCGCCGCTGATCATCGCGCTGTCGCTGATCGCCGTGATCTACATCGGCTTCGTCGCCCTGGTGCAGGCGGACATGAAGAAACTGATCGCCTATTCGTCGATCTCGCACATGGGTTTCGTCACGCTCGGCTTCTTCATCTTCAACCAGATCGGCATCGAGGGCGCACTGGTGCAGATGATTTCACACGGCTTCGTCTCCGCCGCGATGTTCCTGTGCGTCGGCGTGATGTACGACCGCATGCATTCGCGGCTGATTGCGGACTATGGCGGGGTGGTGCATCGTATGCCGAAATTCGCCGGCTTCTTCATGCTGTTCGCGATGGCAAACGCCGGCCTGCCTGCGACTTCCGGCTTCGTCGGCGAGTTCATGGTCTCGCTGGGTGCGATCAAATTCAATTTCTGGATCGGTTTTGCCGCCGCGACGACCTTGGTGCTTGGTGCGGCCTATACGCTCTGGATGTACAAGCGCGTGATCTTCGGCCCCGTCGGCAATGCGCATGTCGCCGAGCT
>JBKBOI010000164.1:0-3518 GCA_046294935.1 Rhodocyclaceae bacterium | reverse complement strand
ACGCCGAGTTCGCGCAGATGCTGCGCGCGAAGTATCAGGTCGGCGACGTGACGGCGGAACTGCTCGTCGCGAAGCTCGCCGAGCCCTGCGCCGACGAATTCATCGACCAGTTGCTGCGCGCCGAAGTGACGATGCTCGTCACCGACGATCCGGTCAAGCGCGTCGACAACATGACGATGGCGTGGGGGCTGGAAGCGCGCGTGCCCTTCCTCGATCATGTGTTGGTCGAGCTCGCCGCGCAGATGCCGCCGGAGCTCAAGCTCTCCAGCGGCGGCAAGCATGTGCTCAAGCAAATCGCCCGGGGTTTGTTGCCCGATCGCGTGATCGACCGGCCGAAGGGCTACTTCCCGATGCCGGCGCTCAAATACGTGCGCGGTGAATTCCTCGATTTCATGCGTGACATCCTCGATTCCACCGCCTGCCAAAGCCGCGGCGTCTATAAGCGCGCCTATGTCGAGAAGCTGCTCGCCGAGCCGGACAAACATCTGACACGCATCCAGGGCAGCAAGCTCTGGCATCTGGCACTCTTGGAATTCTGGCTGCAGCGCAACGTGGATGCGGTGCATCGAGGGTCGGCTTGACAGGCGTGGGCAGCGAAAGGGGACCCGCCGCGAGAGGCGAAGGGGGTGGGCCGGCCGATCGCGCTTCCGGTAGGGAAACGTTCATGGTAGCCACGGTTCGCCTTCTGTTTGGCAGATTTGGTCAAAAAGCATAGCGTGATGCCGCTGCGCGGCGACCGGCAGGGCGTCGGCTGATAGAATCCGCTCCCCGCAATATCGCCGATATGCTCATGCCCCAGAAAGTCTTCATCCGCACCTTCGGCTGCCAGATGAACGAGTACGACTCGGACAAGATGGCCGACCTGCTTGCCGCCGAGGGCGGCGTCAAGGTCGACACGCCCGAAGAAGCGGATATCATCCTGCTCAACACCTGCTCGGTGCGCGAAAAGCCGCAGGAGAAGGTGTTCCACGAGCTGGGCAGGATGCGTAAGCTCAAAGAGAAGAACCCCGATCTATTGATCGGCGTCGGCGGCTGCGTCGCCAGCCAGGAAGGCGAGGCGATCGTCGCGCGTGCGCCCTATGTCGATCTGGTCTTCGGCCCACAGACGCTGCATCGTCTGCCCGAACTGATCGCGGCGCGGCGCGCTTCGGGCCGCGCGCAGGTCGATGTCTCCTTTCCCGAGATCGAGAAGTTCGACAAACTGCCCGCCGCCCGCGTCGAGGGCGAGGCCGGTGCGTCGGCCTTCGTCTCGATCATGGAGGGCTGCTCGAAGTTCTGCACCTTCTGCATCGTGCCTTACACCCGTGGGCAAGAGGTCTCCCGTCCCTTCGAGGACGTGATCGCTGAAGTGCAGGCGCTCATCGATCAAGGAGTGAAGGAAATCACCCTGCTCGGCCAGAACGTGAATGCCTATCAGGGGCTCACCACGGAGGGCGACACGGTCGATCTCGCCTTCCTGATCGAGGCGCTCGCCGCGATCCCCCAGCTCGAACGCATCCGCTACACCACCTCGCACCCACGCGAGATGACACAACGGCTGATCGATGCCTTTGCCACGACGCCGAAGCTCGCTTCCCATCTGCACCTGCCGGTGCAGTCGGGTTCCGACCGCATCCTTGCGGCGATGAAGCGCGGCTATACGGTGCTCGAATACAAGTCGATCGTGCGTCGCCTGCGCGCCGCGCGTCCGGACATTTCGATTTCCTCCGATTTCATCGTCGGCTTTCCCGGCGAGACCGCAGAGGACTTCGCAAAGACGATGCAGCTCATCGAAGAGATCGGCTTCGATACCAGTTTCTCGTTCCTGTTCAGCCCGCGTCCTGGTACGCCGGCGGCCGAAATGGCGGACGAAACGCCGCCGGAAATCAAGTCGCAGCGCCTTTCCCGGCTTCAGAAACGCATCGAGGAACAGGCGTTCGCGATTTCTCAGGCCATGGTCGGCAGCGTGCAGCGTGTTCTGGTCGAGGGGCGCGCGAAGAAGGATGCCAACGAACTGGCGGGGCGCACCGCCAACAACCGCGTGGTGAATTTCCAGGGCCACCCGCGCCAGATCGGCCAGTTCATCGATGTGAAGATCACCGCGGCGTTGCCGCATTCCCTGCGTGGCGAAGTGGTGATCCGGGAAGACTGAGCCCGCGCCGGAAGCTCGGTTCACATGATCGCCATCAGACCGGGCGCATGCGTCCGGGGCTCAAGCAGCTAAACCGCTAGTTGCGCGTTTTTGCGCGATCATGTAGAATTTGAGCATGTCTCGTCAGATGGTCAGCATTCACGAAGCCGCAAAGTTCCTGGGCGTTTCCCCTCAGACGTTGCGTCGCTGGGAACGCGAAGGGAAGCTTTTGCCTGACGAGCGCACCATTGGTGGCCGGAGACGATACGACCTTGCCCGGCTGCGTCCTGAACAATTCCACACGCCAGAATCTGATCGCCGCACCGTTGCCTACGCCCGTGTCGGAAGTGGCGACCAGAAAGACGATTTGGAGCGGCAAAAGCAGGTGCTGGAACGCTATTGCGCCCGCCAAGGCTGGACATTCGAGGTGATTGCCGACCTCGGCTCTGGCATGAACTATCACAAGAAGGGCCTGAAGCGCCTGCTCAACGACATTCTTGCCGGAAGGGTCGGGCGTCTCGTGATCACCCACAAGGATCGGCTGCTGCGCTTTGGCGCGGAGCTGGTCTTTGCCATCTGCGAGGCGAAGAATGTCGAGGTCGTGATCCTCAATCAAGGCGAAGACACGACCTTCGAGGAAGATTTGGCGAAAGACGTTCTGGAGATCATCACCGTGTTCTCTGCGCGTCTCTACGGATCGCGCTCCCGCAAGAACCAGAAACTGCTCGATGGCATGCGGCAAGCCGTCGAAGAGGCACAAGCATGATCCTCTCACAGGGAATATCAGAATTTCTGTGTGTGAGGCGGATAGGCTTTTTCACGGTGTCGCCGCCGGCACCTTCATGGCTGCGGGCGGCGAGGCGGGAAAGTCGGTGATCATTCTATCCACGGGCCGCCTCGAAGCGTTCGGCGTAGAGGATGGCGAACTGGTTCATAGCCTCCTTCCAATCCCTGGCTGCCCGGCCCCAGTCGGCCGTGATGTTCTTCAAGGCCAGCCAGATCAGCTTGGTGGCAGCATCGTCGCTCGGGAAATGCCCGCGTGTCTTGATGATCTTGCGCAACCGGGCATTGACGCTCTCGATGGCGTTGGTCGTATAGATGACCTTGCGGATCGGCGGGGGAAAGGCGAAGAACGGAATCACCCGATCCCAGGCTCGCCGCCAGGCCGCGACGACCGTCGGGAATTTCGTGCCCCAGGGCCCTGCCGCGAAGCTGTCCAGTTCGGCCAGTGCTGCCTCGGCGCTCGGAGCGGTATAGATCGGCCAGATCGCCGCCGCGAGCGCCTTACGATCCTTCCAGCTCGCGTAGTCCAAGCTATTGCGGATCAGATGCACGATGCAGGTCTGCAAGGTGGTGGCCGGGAATACGGCTGCCAGCGCCTCCTCCATCCCCTTGAGACCATCGGTGA
>JBKBOI010000163.1:0-3568 GCA_046294935.1 Rhodocyclaceae bacterium | reverse complement strand
TGCTCGACATCTGGATGCCCGACACCGACGGCGTGACCCTGCTCAAGGAGTGGGCGGCTTCCGGCAAACTCGACATGCCGGTGGTGATGATGTCCGGCCATGCGACGATCGAAACCGCCGTCGAGGCGACGAAGATCGGCGCCGTCGGCTTCCTCGAAAAACCGATCAGCATGCAAAAGCTGCTCGCCGCGGTCAAGCAAGGACTCGAACACCCTCCCAAGGCAGCCACGGCGCTGACGCTGGCGGCCTTCCCTCGCTCGCCGCTGCTCAAGGAGCTTCGCCGCCGTCTCGAACAGGTCGCGGCCAAGAGCCGCTCGGTCTTGCTGCGCGCGCCGCAGGCTTCGATCGTCGAACTCGCCGCGCGCACCTTGCAGGTGCCCAACAAGCCCTGGGTCGATCTCGGTCAGGATTCCAGCCCGATCTCCGTCGAGCTGCTCGCCCAGGCTGCCGGTGGCGTGCTCTATTGCGGTGAGCTGGCGAAACTCACCCGCCTGCAGCAAAAAAACCTTGCCTTCGCGCTCGACCGCCTCGAACGTCATCACCTGCGTCTCGTCACGGCGACGACGCAACCCGCTGCCGCGCTCGTCGCCCAAGGCTGGGATGCGGACGTGATCGACCGCCTGTTCGAGATCAGCGTCGGATTGCCGTCGTTCGCCGAGCTCAAGGACGAAATCCCCGATCTCGCCACTCACTTGCTGGCGCAACTGGCCGAAAGCGGGGAAGTGCCAGTGCGGCATCTCTCGGTCGCGGCCCAGAATGCGCTGCGCCAGCATGCCTGGCCGGAAGGCTATCCGCAGTTGCGCAGCGTGCTCAAGTCGCTGGCGCT
Source organism: Rhodocyclaceae bacterium (assembly GCA_046294935.1). Taxonomy (GTDB): domain Bacteria; phylum Pseudomonadota; class Gammaproteobacteria; order Burkholderiales; family Rhodocyclaceae; genus Sulfuricystis. The sequence continues at coordinate 2,742 of JBKBOI010000163.1, read as the reverse complement.
CGCGGCCCTCGATGCCGAAATCGGCGTCGAGGACGTCGAACGGCTGCTCGCGCCCGAGCTGGAACACGAGACGGAAGTCTCGTCGGGCCTGCTGCAGGAGATGTTGGAGCTGCCGCTCAGGGAGGCGCGCGAGAGATTCGAGAAGCTCTACTTCGAGCATCATCTGCGCGTCGATGGCGGCAGCATGACGCGACTGGCCGAAAAGACCGGCCTCGAACGCACCCACCTCTATCGGAAACTGAAGGACCTGGGCTTGCGCAACGCCGCTGCCAAGGAAGACGAATGAATCCTCTGCAATGAAAATTCTCATCTTGGGCGCCGGCCAGGTCGGCGCCTCCGTGGCCGAGGCGCTCGCTTCGGAAGCCAATGACATCACCGTCGTCGATCAGGATCGACAGGCGCTGGCCCAGCTTGCCGACCGGCTCGACGTGCGCACGGTGACTGGCAACGCCGCCTACCCGTCGGTGCTGCGCGAGGCCGGCATCGAGGATACCGACATGCTCGTCGCGGTGACCCAGTCCGACCAGACCAATCTGGTGGCCTGCAAGATTGCCCGGAGTCTGTTCTCCGTTGCCACACGCATAGCCCGCCTGCGTTCCCCCGACCTGCTCGATCCCGTGCTGTTGTCGAACGAGAATTTCGCCGTCGATTACGCGATTTGCCCGGAAGCCGACATCACCGATTACATCGCCAAGCTGATCGAGTTCCCTGGCGCGCTGCAGGTGCTCGAATTCGCCGACGGCAGGGTGACCCTGGTCGGCGTGCGTGCCAAGCAGGGGGGCTTGTTGGTTGGCAAGCCGATCCGTGCGATGCGCGACCATCTGCCTTCTGGCGTCGATGCGCGCATCGCCGCGATCTTCCGCGAGCACCAGCCGGTCGATCCGGATGGCGATACGGTCATCGAGCAAGGCGACGAAGTCTTCCTGCTCGCCGACAGCCAGCACATCCGCCTGGTGCTCACCGAGCTGCGGCGCAGCGCCGAGCCGGTCAGGCGGGTGATGATCGCCGGCGGCGGCAATATCGGCCTGCGCGTCGCGCGCACTCTCGAAGCCCGCTACGAAGTGAAGCTCATCGAGGTCGACCGCCGACGCGCCGAAGCAATCGCCGGCAAGCTCGCCAATACGCTGATATTGCATGGCGAAGCCACCGACGAGAATCTGCTGACCCAGGAAAACATCGACGAGATCGATATGTTCCTGGCGCTGACCAACGACGACGAGGACAACATCATGGCGGCGTCGCTGGCCAAGAGGCTCGGCTGCAAGCGCGTGCTCTCGCTCATCAACCGCCGCGCCTATGCCGACATGGTGCAGGGCGGGCCGATCGACATCGGCATGTCCCCCGCCCAGGTCTCGATCGGGCCGCTGCTCACGCATGTGCGACGCGGCGACGTGGCGCGGGTGCACAGCCTGCGACGCGGCGCCGCCGAGGCGCTCGAGTTGATTGCGCACGGTGATCGCAAGACTTCGAAGGTGGTCGGGCGGCGCATCGACGAGTTGCCGGTGATACGCGGTGCGCATATCGGCGCGATCGTGCGTGGCGGCGCGGCGGGGGATACGCGGGTGATCATTCCGCACCATGACACGGTGATCGAATCCGGCGACCATGTGATCGTCTTCTGCATGCGCAAGCGCGAAGTCGCGCAGGTCGAGAAGCTCTTCCAGGTCGGCTTCCAGTTTCTCTGAAAACGCCGGCAACCGCCATGAAGCGATTTTCTCCGGTCATCCGCGTCTTCGGCGTGCTGCTGACGGGCTTCTCGCTGACCTTGCTGGTGCCGCTGCTGTTTGCCTGGCTGTGGCAGGACGGTGCCGGTTCGGCCTACGACGAAGCCTTCCTGGCGACGCTGGCCAGTGGCCTGTGGCTGTGGTGGCTGACGCGCCGTGACAAGAACGAGCTCAAGGTGCGCGACGGCTTCCTGCTGGTGACGATGGTGTGGACGTTCTTTCCTGCGTTTGCTTGCCTGCCATTGATGTTCCAGCTCGACATCTCCTTCACCGACGCCTATTTCGAGGCCGTCTCGGGACTGACGACGACCGGGGCGACCGTGCTCGATCATCTCGACACGCTGCCACCCTCGATCAACCTGTGGCGCGGCATGCTGGTCTGGCTGGGGGGCATGGGCCTGATCGTGCTGGCGGTGGCGGTGCTGCCACTGCTGGGCATCGGCGGCCGGCAGATGTTCAGGGCCGAGACGCCGGGGCCGATGAAAGATGCCCAGCTCACGCCACGCATGACGCATACCGCGAAGGGCTTGTGGGCCGTCTATGCCGGCATCACGCTGGCCTGCGTGTTGAGCTTCAAATGGGCCGGCATGGACTGGTTCGACGCTGTGATGCATGCCTTCACGACGCTGGGCCTGGGCGGGTTTTCCAGTCACGACGCGAGTTTCGGCTACTGGAACTCGCCTGCCGTCGAGGCTGTCGCCATCTTTTTCATGCTGTTGGCGGGGATCAATTTCGCGACACACTTCCTCGCCGTTCATGGCCGCAGCCTGCGGCCCTATCTGCGCGATCCCGAGCTCGGCTGGTATCTGGTCGTCGTGCTGGGCAGCGTCGTCGGCATCGCGATCTACCTCCGGGCGCACGATGCCTATCCCGATTTCATGACCGCGCTGCGTCATGCCGCCTTCAACGTCGTCTCGATCGCCACGACGACCGGCTACGCGAATACCGACTATGCGCTCTGGCCGCCATTCGCGCCGCTGTGGATGCTGTTCCTTTCCAGTTTCGCCACCAGCGCCGG
>JBKBOI010000162.1:0-3572 GCA_046294935.1 Rhodocyclaceae bacterium | reverse complement strand
ATGGAATATTGCACCCTTACGTTGTGTTATATTTGACATAGCGTATTTCGCAAGGAACGACCCATGAAACTGCGCAACACCCTCTTCGCCCTCGGCTTCGCCTTGCTTTCACTGACCGCAGTCGCAGCAGATTCCCTCCTCATCTTCGCCGGCGCCGCCACCGTGCCGCCCACCACCGAGGCTGCGAAGGCTTTCGAGCAGAAGACCGGCGTCAAGGTCGAAGTCGTCTTCGGCGGATCGGGCTACGTGCTCTCGCAGATGAAGCTCACCCGGCAGGGCGACCTCTACTTCCCAGGTTCCTCCGACTACATGGAGCTCGCCAAGCGCGAAGGCTACGTGCTGCCCGAGAGCGAGAAGATCATCGTCTATGTCGTGCCGGCGATCAACGTGCAGAAGGGCAACCCGCACCACATCAAGGGCCTCAAGGACCTGTTGAAGCCCGGGCTGCGCGTGGCGATCGCCAACCCCGAGGGTGTGTGCGTCGGCGCCTATGCGGTGGAAATCTTCGAGAAGGAGCTGACCCGCGAGGAGCGCGAGCTACTCAAGGCCAACATCCGCAACTACACCGGTTCCTGCGAACAGACCGCTACAGCCATTTCGTTGAAGCTGGCAGACGCGGTGATCGGCTGGCGGGTGTTCCAATACTGGGATCCGGAGCGCATCGAGACCATCCCGCTGCCGAAGGAAATGATCCCGCGCATCGGCTACATCCCGATCGCCATTTCCAGGTTCAGCAAGAATCCGAAGCTTGCCCAGCAATTCATAGACTTCGTCACCGGCAATGAAGGCCAGGCGATCTATGCCAAGTACAACTACTTCGCCGAACCGGAGGCCGCCTTCAAGTGGATCGGCGCCGTCAAGCCCGTCGGCGGCGAATACGTCGTGCCCAGGGAATGGCTGGACCTGCGCGCCACCGTCGATCCAAAGAAGGTGACGAAGCAGTGAGCCTGCGGGCCAGCATCTTTGCGGCGCTTGCGGTGCTGGCGATCTACGCCGGCTTGATCGCCTCGCTGTTCTGGTTCGTCGACGGCGGGGTGATCGCCCGCACCCTGCTCTCCGAGCGCAGCTTCTTCTCGATCCGGCTGTCGCTCGCGGCGGCCACCGTGGCCACGGCGCTGGCGCTGCTGCTGGCGATTCCCGCCGCCTATGCGCTCTCGCGCTACCGCTTTCCCGGCAAGGAGGCAGCCGAGACGGTGCTGGAGTTCCCCATCATCGTCTCGCCGGCGGCGCTGGGGGCGATCATCCTGATCTTCTTCAACAACCCGCTGGGCGAGTGGATCCAGGAAAACGTCGTCTATTTCGTCTTCGGCTTTTCCGGCATCGTGCTGGCACAGTTCGTCACCGTGTTGGGGCTGGCGGTGCGTATGCTGAAGGCCGCCTTCGACGAGGTGCCGCGCGAGCTAGAAACCGTGGCCCGCACGCTGGGCGCCAGCCCCCGCCATGCCTTCTTCACCGTCACGCTGCCGCTGGCAAGGAACGGCCTGATCGCCGCCTTCATCCTCACCTGGGCGAAGGCGCTCGGCGAGTTCGGCGCGACGCTGATGGTGGCCGGCTCGATGGCGATGCGCACCGAGACGCTGCCGATCGCGATCTTCATGCGGCTATCTTCGGCCGACATCGAAGGCACGGTGGCGCTGATCCTGATCCTCGTCGCCATCGGCCTGTCCGCGCTCTTTTTCGCCCGCTGGCTGCTATCGCGGAGCCTCCATGCTTGAGATCCAGCAACTTTGTGCGCAAGCCGGGAATTTTCGGCTCGAGGGCATTTCCCTTTCGATCGATGCCGGCGAGTGCCATGCCGTGCTGGGGCCTTCGGGCTCCGGCAAGAGCACCCTACTCAATGCGGTGCTCGGCACCCTGCCGCTGCAATCCGGATGCATACGGCTCGCCGGCGCGGACATCAGCCGGCTGTCCACCGAGCGCCGTGAGTTGGGATATGTGCCGCAGCAGCTCGGCCTGTTCCCCCATCTGCCGGTCGAGGACAATCTGCTCTATGGCGTGCGCGCCCGCCGCGTGCCCGAAGCCGACTATCGGCCGCTGCTCGGCCGATTGGTCGAGTTCACCGGCATCGGCCATCTGCTTTCGCGCCGCATCGCCACGCTCTCCGGCGGCGAGCGCCAGCGCGTCGCGCTGGTGCGTGCGCTCGTCGCGAATCCGCGGCTGGTGCTGCTCGACGAACCCTTTACCGCGCTCAACGAAAGCCTGCGGCGCGAACTGTGGTGGCTGGTGAAAGACCTGCAACGCGAGCGCGGGCTGACGGTGATGATCGTCACGCACGATCTGGCCGAGGCGCACTTCCTCGCCGACCGCATCACCGTGCTGATCGACGGCCGGCAGGAACTAAGCGGCGCAAAGGCGACGGTCTATCGCCGCCCCGCGACCGAGGCGGTGGCGCGCTTTCTCGGCCTCAAGAACCTGTTTGCCGCGCGGCGCATCGATGCAGCGAGCATCGACTGTCCGGCTTTGGGCGGCCGGCTGCCGGTGAGCGGCACCGAGCCCGCGGGCAGCGAAATCCTGGTCGCGATCCGTCCCGAGCATGTCGCGCTGCGCCAGCCCGACGATCCGCTGCGCGCCGGAGAAACGCGGCTCACTGGCCGTTTCGAGGCGGTGGTCGATCTCGGCGAAGCGGCGCTGCTGCACTTTCGCACTGAGGCTGGCACGCTGCTCGAAGCGCGTTGCGGCATCCGCGTGCTGCGCAAATACGGCTTCGCCGCCGGTCAGCCCGGGCTCGTGGGCCTGCCCGCCGGCGACCTATTCGTCATCGCCGGCGCGCGAGCTTGACCAGCACATCGAGCTCGGCACGCGCCGCCGTGTTGAGTCTGGCTTCGAGCGCATCGTAAGCGGCCACCAGCGCCTCGCCCAAAGGCGTCAGCCGCGCGCCGCCGCCCGCCCGGCCGCCCGCGGCGGTTTCCAGAACCGGGGAAGGGAAACCGCGATTCAAGGTATCGATCAGCAGCCAGGCACGCTTGTAGGGCACGCCCAGCGCGCGCGCCGCGGCGCTGATCGAGCCCACCTCGCCGATCTTGCGCAACAGGTCGATCTTGCCCGGGCCAAGCGAGAGCTCGCCGCCGAGATAGAGCCGCGGGCGCACCAGCGGGCGGGTCGCCTTGGCCTTGTTCATCCGCAACAGCCGCCCTTGCCATGCAGTTGCACCGGCGGGCACGGCACGTCGCCGTAGGAACAGAACACGCAGCAATCGCCGGGCAGGGGCTTGAGCAGCGCATGACAGCCCTCACACTCGTAGAACCACTGGCAGGCATCGGTGGGCATGGTCTCACGCTTGACGTGGCCGCAGTGCGGGCAGGTCAGCGTCGATTGCAGGATGGGTTCGGCTGTCATGATCGTTGCTCAAAAATCGGCGCTGCCGGGACGGCACCTCTGCCGGCGCTCGGCCCAAAAAAACGGGAGCATCAGCTCCCGTGTTCGACTCCTTGAACCATCAGGCCGGCGCAGCGGCATTCGGCGCGGGCCCTGCCGAGCCATCTCCCGCCGTCGGCCGGGAGGCGGGCATCGAGGAGGGCTTCGGCGGTCGCGGCGGACGCCCGGCCATGATGTCGTCGATCTGCTCGGCATCG
>JBKBOI010000161.1:0-3629 GCA_046294935.1 Rhodocyclaceae bacterium | reverse complement strand
TGCCCGGCTTCCTCGCCGCCGCCGATGTGGCCTTCGTCGGCGGCAGCCTGCTCGACTATGGCTGCCAGAATCTGATCGAGCCCTGCGCGGTAGGCACACCAGTGCTGATCGGCCAGTCGACCTTCAACTTTGCCGAAGCGGCCAAAGGAGCGCTGGAAGCCGGCGCGGCACGCCAATGCCCGGATGCCGAATCGCTCGCCGCCACGGCGCTCGCGCTGCTTGCCGATCCTGCGAGTCGGGCGCGCATGGGGCAAGCCGGGCGCGAATTCGCCGCACGGCATCGCGGCGCGACGGAAAAGACGCTGGCGCTCGTCGAGCGCTTCATTCCAAGAGCGCGTTGATCGCCGCCAGATCGGCTTCGGAGAGCGTCCCAGCCGCGGCTTTCAGCCTCAATTGCGCGATCAGCGTGTCGAGCCGCGCCTTGGCGAGTTTCTGCTTGGTATCGAAGAGCTGGCTTTGCGCGTTCAGCACGTCGATGTTGATGCGCACGCCCACTTCGTAGCCGAGCTTGTTCGATTCGAGGGCGAGCTGCGACGAGGCGACCCCCGCCTCCAACGCCTTGATCTGGGCGAGGCCGGAACTCACGCCGAGATACGCCTGCCGCGCCGCGAGGGAAGCCTGACGTCGCGCGTTGTCGAGATCGGCGCGCGCTTTTTCATACAAGGCCACGGCCTCGCGTTCCTTCGACGAGACCGCTCCGCCGGCGAACAGCGGCACGGCCAATTGCAGGCCGATCGTGCTGCTCTTGACATCGACGCCCCCGCCGGTAGTCGAAGAAAAGCCACTGCCGCTCCTGCCATGGGTGGCCACCAGATCGAGCGTCGGATAGTGGCCGGCGCGCTGTTTTTCGATTTCCCGGCTGGCGATCTCGAAACCGGTCTGGGCGAGCTGCACGCCGAGGTTGCCGTTCTCGGCGGAAGCCACCCACTGGCCAATGTCGGCTGGCTGCGGCGGATCGATGCGCACGCCGGAACGCAGCCCCTTGAGCGTATCGAACTCCTTGCCGGTCAGTGTGCGCAACACCTGACGCTTGACGGCCAGGTCGTTCTCGGCGGCGATCTCGGCTGCCTGGGCAAGATCGTAGCGTGCCTGTGCTTCGTGGGTATCGGTGATGGTTGCCGTGCCAACCTCGAAACCGCGCTTGGCCGCTTCGAGCTGTTCGGCGATGGCGGCTTTTTGTGCCTGTGCCGTCGCCAGGGTTTCCTGCGCCAGCAGCACGTCGAAATAAGCCTGGGCGACGCGCACAATCAGGTCTTGTCCGGCCAGGGCAAATTGCACCTCGGCCAGCGCCGTGGCCAGTTCGGACTGCTTGTAACCCACCCAGTTCTGCCAGCGAAAGAGCGGCTGCGTCAGGCTCACGTTCCAGCCGTTGCTGTTGTAGTTGCGCGAAATCGTGGCCCCCGTGGCGCGCAGGGTGGTATCGTTTTCGTTCCAGGTGGTGTTGGCGGAGAGATTGATGATCGGCAGCAGGCCGGCGCGGCCCTGCGGCAGCTTCTCCAGACCGGCATCGCGCGCTGCCCGCGCCGCAGCGTATTGCGCATCGTGGGCGGTGGCGTTGCGCCAGACCTCGAGCAGGTCGGCGGCGTGGGCCAGGAATGCGCCTGCCGAAAGAACGAGAGCGACGAGTGTTTTCGAGTAAAGCCGCATGGGCGTGGCTCCAGAAAGATTCAGTAGGTCGGGGCAGACGGATCGGCATCGCGCGACCAGGCCGCCATGCCGCCATACAGGTTGATGACGTTCGTAAACCCCTGGTGTTCGAGAAACATCGCCACCTGGTAGCTGCGCGCGCCATGGTGACAGATGACGACGATCTCGGCGTCGCGCTCCAGCTCCGGATAGCGCGCCGGCACGGAGCGCATCGGCATCAGCCGCGCGCCGGGAAGGTGCACGATATCGAATTCCCACGGCTCGCGCACGTCGAGCAGCACCGGTTTCGCACGCTTCGGGTCGTCGAGCCAAGCCTTGAGCTCGGTGGCGGTCATTTGCCTCATGGGTCAGAACACGAACTTCTTTGCCGGTGGCTGCCGCAAGACGGGGACGATGGTTTCCAGCACATCCTCGCTCGACAGGGCATCGGCAGCACTTCGCTTGAGTACGCGCATCGCCATCAACGGCTCCCTGCCAGCCAGCGGCACGAAAGCGATCAAACGCCCACCATCGGCGAGCTGGTCGATCAGCGCTTGCGGGATCTCGCGCACGCCGCCCGAGAGGACGATAGCATCGTAAGGCGCATGATCGAGCAGACCGGCCAGGCCATCGCCGGTTTCGACATGCACATTGTCGATTTCGGCCCGCTCGAGATTGGCGCGCGCGAGTTCGGCGAGCGCCGGCTCGATTTCGATGGTCCACACTTCTTGCGCACGCTGCGCCAGCAATGCGGCCATGTGGCCGGAGCCGGCGCCGACCTCCAGGGCATGCCGGATGCGCATGCCGGCCAATGCCTGGAGGATGCGCCCTTCGAGCACGGGGCGCAGCATCACCGCGCCATGACCGAGCGGAATCTCGACGTCGGCGAAGGCCAGCGCACGATGGGCTTCCGGCACGAAATCCTCGCGCCGGTCGGCGTAGAGCTGCTCGACGACTTCCTGGTCGGTGATGCACCAGGGGCGCAGCTGCTGTTCGATCATGTGATGACGGGCTGATTCGAAATTCATCCTGATACTCCAGTCAGACACATCTCATATTGGGATTGGCATGGCGCAATTCTACTGCGGCTCCCGGACCCGATAGACCGCCGCATACAGGGCCGGAAGGAACAGCAGGGTCAGCACCGTGGCGACGATCAGCCCGCCCATGATCGCCACCGCCATCGGCCCCCAGAAGATCTGGCGTGAAAGCGGAATCATCGCCAGTACCGCCGCGGCGGCAGTGAGCATGATCGGCCGGAAGCGGCGCACCGCCGAGCCGACGATCGCTTCCCAGCGGCTCTTGCCGGCCTTCTCATCCTGCTCGATCTGGTCGAGCAGGATCACGCTGTTTCTGAGGATCATGCCCATCAAGGCGATGACGCCGAGATTGGCGACGAAGCCGAAAGGCTTGCCGAGGGCGAAGAGCGCCAGGGCCACGCCGATCAGGCCAAGGGGCGCGGTCAAGAGCGCCAGGAAGGCAAGCCGCATGCTCTGCAACTGGATCATCAGCAGCGTGATCACCGCGACGACCATGAACGGCACCACCGCCTTGAGGCCATTTTCGTTCTTGGCCGATTCCTCGATCATGCCGCCCGTTTCGATCGCGTAGCCAGCCGGCAGATGCTGGCGCAGCGCGTCGAGCCGGGGTTCGATCTGCAAGCTGACCGTCGCCGCGGTGAGCCGGTCATTGGCCAGATCGCCACGCACCTGGATCGTGGGCAGGCGGTTGCGGCGCCAGATGACGCCCTCTTCGAGCATCGGTTCCAATCGCGCCACCTGGGCGAGCGGCACCCATCTGCCGCCAGGAATCGGAATCGGCAGATCGGCCAGTCGGTCGAGACTGTTGCGCTCGCTGCCATCTCCCCGCCAAACGATGTCGATCAGCTGGTCACCTTCGCGAAACTGGGTCAGCGTGATGCCCTGCTGCTGCGCCTGCAATGCCTGGGCCACTTCCTGGCTGGAAACGCCGAGGGCGCGGGCACGATCCTGGTCGATTTCCAC
>JBKBOI010000160.1:0-3640 GCA_046294935.1 Rhodocyclaceae bacterium | reverse complement strand
ATGCCCTGGTTGCCCAAGGTGGGGTTGGAAAGTCGTCCGGACTGTCTTTTGGCTCATGGCGTTGAGCCATGACAGCGTGCGAAGTATTCTGCATTCCCTCTCTTATCTTGCCCCGAGGCGGATGTGAATCCCCTTTCCGCACCAGCAACTTGACCAGTGGCGAGTTGCGGGACCGCGCTCAGTTCACAGTTCCTTGACCCACGCAAACCACCGTCATAGCTACGCGCTATTCGGCCAGCGCACCGAGCGGCTGCGCCTCTCGCGTGTTGCGGCTCTGTTCCCCTCGAAGGCCGATTGACACACGGCCCGAAGTTTTGGCGGTGTTGAAAGTCAGGTCATTGGAAATACGCCGAAAAATCCGACCGAACCGAAATCGGCGAGGTTCGCCCGAACAGAGACGGAGCGCCGTTCAGAGCCCGGAACGGGCTTGGCGCGCGGTCTCAGAGGTTCGCATGGGAGTAGCAAAGCCCTTTGAAAACACGACAATTTCCGCACCGCGATGGGCGCCTGTCCGTGTTCGCAACAGGGATGATGGCGGAGGGGATGGGTTTGATATCCAACCTTCTCTTGTGGATGCCGCGATCGTGTCCCACGGCGTGGTGTAGGAGCGCCGACCCTTGGAGAGGTCAGGGCTTGATCAGGTGGCCACGGCGGGCAGCCTGACGGTGGGATTGTCGGTGACGCGCGCGAGCGTTTCAAGCGACATGTAGCGTCGCGCGACCGCCCATTCGTCATTGGTCTCGAGCATCAGCGCGCCGACAAGGCGGATGATGGCCTCGTCGTTGGGGAAGATGCCGATCACATCCGAGCGGCGTTTCACCTCGCGGTTCACACGCTCCAGCGGGTTCGTCGAGGCGATCTGGGCCCAGTGCTCACGGGGGAAGGACATGTAGGCCAGGACATCGTCGCGGGAGCTGTCCATCAGGGCGCCAAGCTTGGGCTGCTTCTCGCGCAAGGCGTCGGCCACGATGTCCCACTGCTGCTCGGCCTCGGTCTTGTTCTCCTGCGCGAAGATCGTCTTCAGCATCGCCGCCACGGCGGTGCGCTGCTTGGCCGGGGCGTGCGCCAGGGCGTTTCGCATCCAGTGAATGCGGCACCTCTGGTGGGTGGCGTTGAAGACCCGGCGTGCCGCGGCCCGCAGGCCCTTGTGGTCGTCGGCGATCACAAGCTTCACGCCCCGCAGGCCGCGGTCTGCCAGTGAGCGCAGGAAATCGGTCCAGAACGTCTCAGCCTCGGAGGGGCCAGTGGTGACGCCCAGAACCTCGCGCTTGCCATCCTCGTTCACCGCCACAGCCACTATCACGGCGCGGCTGACGATGCGCCCGCCCTCGCGCACCTTCAGGTATGCGGCGTCGAGCCACAGATAGGGCCAGGTTCCTTCCAGCGGCCGGGAGAGGAAGGCGTTCACCCGCTCGTCGATCTCGGCGCAGAGGCGGCTCACCTGGCTCTTGGACATGCCGCCTGCGCCCATCGCCTTGACCAGGTCATCGACCGACCGCGTCGAGACGCCGTGAACGTAGGCCTCCTGGATCACGGCAACCAAGGCCTTCTCGGCCGTGCGGCGCGGCTCCAGAAAGCTGGGGAAGTAGCTGCCTTTCCTGAGCTTCGGGATCTCCAGCGCGATCCGACCCGCACGGGTATCCCAGTCGCGGTCGCGATATCCGTTGCGCTGGACCTCCCGCATCGGCGTTCGCGCGCCCTTGGACGCGCCGGTCCGCGCCTCAACCTCGGCCTCCATGATGCGGTCGGCCGCGAAGGCCAGCATCTCGCGCACGAGGTCGCCATCGGCCTGCTTCTCAACCAGCTCGATCAGCGCCATTCTGTCATCGGTCATCGTCATCTCCGTTGTCGGTTCCAGGTCTCGCAACCCAAACCTTCTCCGAAGATCGGCGATGACCGCCAGCGTCACCCGCGGCCGCGCGCTGCGCTACGCCGAAGGCTCCGCGCGCGGCGCTCCTACACCACCACGCGGGACACGGCCCGCACTCTGCGCCAGCGCCAGGCCGGGAACGGAAAGAAATGCGACGACGAAGATGAGACGGATCATGAGGACTCCATTGGATGCATGGCCTCCTTGTTGCAGAAGAATGGCGACAGCCATATGATCACGGATCATGCAAAAGTCGATTTCATTGCTTTTTCAGGATGCACGCGACACCTAGCTTGCCCCCGGTGAGGCGCTGTTCGCGGCGGGCAAAGACGTCACTGATATTTTCATAGTGCGCTCCGGCCGGGTGCATCTGCAGCGACACACCATGCATGGTGCGCAGATGGTCCTGCAGAACGCGGGCCCGGGCGCGGTGGTCGCCGAGGCATCGGCCTATTCGACCCGCTACCATTGTGATGCCGTCGCCGCAGAGGAGAGCGTCGTCGCAGGCTTGCAGAAGGCATAGTTCCTGTCAGCGCTCTCCGATGATCCGACACTGGCCGCAAGTTGGTCCGCCCTGCTGGCGCGCAGTGTCCAGGCCGCCCGGCTCAGGGCCGAGATCCGCAACCTGCCGCGCGTTTCGGACCGTCTCGACGCATGGCTTGGCCAGGGGAACTCCCTGCCGGAGAAAGGCCGCTGGCAAGACGTGGCCGCCGAGCTGGGCGTCACGCGGGAAGCCCTCTATCGCGAGCTGGCGCGGCGCCGCGCGCAGCCCGTCGTGCCATCACCGGGCTGAGGCTTGGCTGACGCGGCCCACGATCCGCGACCATCACCACAAGAGCTTCGAGTCTTCCGTTGATTCCGCGCGGAAGATCATTGCATCGCCGCATTTAATCGACTATCGACGATATACGAAAAAAGGATGCTGCATGCCACATAGCGACATCGGAAATGCTGAGCTGGCCAAGGCGCTCGCGCATCCCGCGCGTCTGCGCATCCTGCGGCTGCTGCTCGCCACGCCCGGCTGCATCGGCGGCGACATCGTGGAGGCTGTCGGCCTGGCGCAATCCACGGTTTCTGAGCACCTGCGCATCCTGAAGGCCGCCGGCGTCATCACCGGCGAGATCTCCGGCCCGCGTACTTGCTACGCGTTGAACCCCGCCGCGCTCGAGCCGCTGGCAGAATTCATCGGCACGCTAACCGCGCCATCCGCTGCGGTCTGCTGCGTGCCCGACGAGAAGGAACTTTCATGAGCCTGTTCGAACGTTGGCTGACCCTCTGGGTCGCCCTCTGCATCCTGGCCGGGCTCGTCCTCGGCAGCCTCGCGCCGGGTCTCTTCGGCGCGCTGGCCGCGCTGGAGGTCGCCTCGGTCAACCTCGTCGTCGCCGTCCTGATCTGGGCGATGGTCTATCCGATGATGATCGCGGTGGACCTCGGTTCGCTCAAGGCGGTGGGGCAACGCCCAAAGGGTCTCGTCATCACGCTGGCGATCAACTGGCTCATCAAGCCCTTCACGATGGCGGCGCTTGCGGTCCTGTTCTTCAACCACGTCTTTGCCGGGCTGATCGATCCCGAGCGCGCGCCGGAATACATCGCGGGCCTGATCCTGCTCGGCGCCGCGCCCTGCACTGCCATGGTCTTCGTCTGGTCGCAGCTGACGAAGGGCGATCCGAACTACACGCTGGTGCAGGTCTCGGTGAACGACCTGATCATGGTGGTGGCCTTTGCCCCCATCGTGGCCTTCCTTCTGGGTGTCACCGACATCAGCGTGCC
>JBKBOI010000159.1:0-3665 GCA_046294935.1 Rhodocyclaceae bacterium | reverse complement strand
GTCGGCTTGGCAGACTTTGCGCAAGACGCTGAAAGAGAAGGGTCTCGAAACCGAATGGGAAGGCATGGCGGGCCGGGCCATCGGTGGCGACCCGACGCAGCTCGACGCCATCGCCTGGGTGCTTTCCGTTTACAAGGACGGCGCCGAGATCGAAGCCGAGCTACGCAAGCTGGATCTTCCAGGCGGCGAGCGGATGATCGAGGCGCTCTCGGAAATCGGCTTCGACAAGTTTCACAATCTATCCCTCAAGGCTCTCAGGAAGATCGTGCCGCAGATGGAAAAAGGGCTGCGCTATGACGAAGCCTGTCAGGCCGCCGGCTACCATCACAGCCAGCCGCAAAACGGCGCGGGCGTAAAATCGCTCTACCTGCCGCCGCTGTATGTCGGCCGCGACAAGGATGGGCGGATGATCTTCGACGACAGGCTGGACGTGCCCAGGAACCCCGTCGTCCTGCGCGCGCTCAATCAGGCACGCAAGGTAATGAACGCCTTGATCCGCGAATACGGCTCGCCCGCCGCCGTGCATGTCGAGATGGCGCGCGACCTCTCGCGGCCTTTCGATGAGCGCAAGAAGATCGAGAAGGCGCAGGCGGAATATCGCGAAAAGAACGAAAAAGACAAAGCCGCGTTCGCCAACGAATTCGGTATCGCCGCAAAAAGCCGCGAATTCGAGAAATTCCAGCTCTACCGCGAGCAGCAAGGCAAATGTGCCTATTCACTCAAGCCTCTCGACCTGCATCGCGTGATCTTCGAACCCGGCTATGCCGAGGTCGATCACGCCCTGCCCTACTCGCGCAGCTTTGATGACGGCAAGAACAACAAGGTGCTGGCGCTGACCGAGGAAAACCGTAACAAGGGCAACCGCACGCCTTACGAATACCTGATGGCGATCGATCCCTCGGGCGAACGCTGGCGACAGTTCGCCGCCTTCGTCGAGGCGAACAAGAACTACCGGCTCGCCAAGCGGCAGCGCCTGCTGCGTAAGGATTTCACGGGCAAGGCCGCCGAGGAGTTCCGCGAGCGCAACCTGTATGACACGCGCTACATCTGCCGCTTCTTCAAGAACTGGGTCGAAAATCGTCTGCGATTCGCCGAGAGAGTCGGCGCTGATGGAACGGCACTGCCTGCCGCGAAACGTTGCGTCGTCGTCAATGGCCAGACCACCGCCTTCCTGCGCGCGCGCTGGGGGCTCGTCAAACTGCGCGGCGAGAGCGACCGCCACCACGCCCTCGACGCCGCCGTGGTCGCAGCGTGCAGCCATGCCATGGTCAAGCGCCTGGCCGACTATTCGCGGCGCAAGGAACTGGAGGGCTTACGTGCCGGCTTTCCCGATCCCGAAACCGGCGAGGTCCTCGACCCGACGATGTTCCAGCGCTTGGCCACGCATTTCCCCAGCCCCTGGCCGCATTTCCGCCAAGAGCTCGAAGCGCGGCTGTTCATCGACGAGCCGCAGGAGATGCGCGAGCGCCTGGAAGGCTTCGGCACATATCCGGCGGAAGCGCTCGATGCCGTGCGGCCTTTGTTCGTCTCGCGCGCGCCGCAGCGGCGCAATGGCGGAGCCGCGCACAAAGACACCATTTACGGCCAACCCGAGCGGCTCAAGGCGCAGGGAAGCGTCACGCTACGTGTGCCGCTTTCCAGCCTGACACTGAAAGACCTCGACAAGCTGATCGACCCACACCGCAACGAAAGGCTCTATGCCGCGATCCGCGCACGGTTGGAGGCGCACGGTGGCAAGGGCGACAAGGCTTTCCCGCCCGACAATCCGCTACGCAAGCCCGACCGCGAGGGTAATCCGACCGGCCCCATCGTGCGCAGCGTGACGATGGTCATCGACAAGCTCTCCGGCATCCCGGTGCGCGGCGGCATCGCCAAGAACGACACCATGCTGCGCGTCGACGTCTTCCGCAGCAAGAAGGACGGCAAGTTTCATCTGGTGCCGATCTACGTCCATCACGTGGCCATCTACAAGCGCACCGGAGAATTGCCGAACCGTGCGATCGTGGCCTTCAAGGATGAAGCCGAGTGGACGCCGATCGATGGCGATCATTTCGATTTCCTTTTTTCGCTTCATCCGAATGACTTCGTCCGGGTAAGACTCAAAGACGAAACCTTGGAGGGCTATTTTGCTTCATGCGACCGCTCGACGGGAAACATTGGCCTATGGATACACGACAGAAACCAGAAAGTCGGCAAGGAGGGTTACCTCCGTACTGGTGTGAAAACTTCAATCGCTTTCGAAAAATTCCACGTCGACGTCCTCGGCAAACTCTACCCTGCGTCGAAGGAAGAGCGCCGTGGTCTGGCGTAGCGTGATGATCTCCCGCCCCGCCCGGCTGCGGCGGGAGCATTATTCGCTGGCCATCGAGCAGGAGGAAACGGCATTCGTGCCCTTCGAGGACATCGCCGTGATCGTCCTCGACCATCAGGAAATCACGCTGACCCATCCGGTGCTCTCGGCCTGCGCCGAATACGGCATCGGGCTCTTTGCCACCGGCCGCACGCATCAACCGGCGGGCGTATTCCTGCCCTTCCTGCCGCATTCGCGCACCACGCGCATGATGCGTTTGCAGCTCGGCATTGGCCGCCCCGCCGCCAAACAAGCCTGGGCCAGCATCGTCCGCCGCAAGATCGAGAACCAGGCCGCCTGCCTGAGGCTCTGCGGGAAGAAAGGCGCCGACCGGCTCGCCTCTTATGCGCGTCGCGTGCGTTCGGGCGACCCGGACAATCTCGAAGCGCAGGCCGCTGCCTTCTACTTCGCGCAGTTGTTCGGCAACGATTTCAGCCGGGAAGATGCCCGCTGGGTAAATGCCGCGCTCGACTATGGCTATGCCGTGCTGCGCGGCGCCATCGCGCGCGGGCTGGTCGCGCACGGGTTGCATCCAACCATCGGCCTGTTCCATGACAGCGAGCAAAACGCCTTCAATCTCGCCGACGACCTGATCGAGCCCTTCCGCCCCCTCGTCGACCTGCACGTCGCCAAGCATGCGGCGCTGACCGAAGGCGACCTGATCCCGGCCGACAAACGGGCACTGGTAGCGCTTCTCAATGTCGATGTCGCCATGCCACAAGGCCGGATGTCCGCGCTCTCGGCCATCGAGTACGCCGTCGAGAGTCTGGTGCGGATTTACGAAGGAGAGACGAAGGAACTCCAGCTACCCATCCTCGCTGGCTTGCAGGCGCACCGCCTGGAGTATTGACGTGAGCATAGAGACGAGGCGTTACATGCGACTGCTGGTTTTCTTCGACCTGCCGATGGTCACCAAGGCCGAAAAGCGCGCCTACGTGCAGTTCCGCAAGTTCCTGCTCAACGATGGCTACGACATGATCCAATGGTCGGTCTATGCCCGCATCCTCAACGGCATCGACGCCGAGAAGAAGCATCTGGCTCGGCTTGCCGAGAACCTGCCGCCGGAAGGCTCGGTGCGTGCGATGACCGTCACCGAAAAGCAATATGCCAGCATGCGGCTTCTGGTCGGCATGCCGCTTTTTCAGGAGAAGAAGGTCGCTGCCGCCCAGTTGCTGCTGTTCTGAGGGTTAAGCACAGAGCTTGTGAAAAATTTCGTTGCGAGCGGCCCGAGGGCAAGGCGCACGGAGCGCAGCTACCAAGAATAACTATCAGTTAGGCGCGGGAGCGAAAACGAAGTTTCGGCGCAGGCTAACTT
>JBKBOI010000158.1:0-3744 GCA_046294935.1 Rhodocyclaceae bacterium | reverse complement strand
GATGTCATAAATCATCGCGTGCACGTCCTTGTGCTCCATCGGCGGCAGGTTGATGCGCCGGATGTCGCCATGCACACGGATCATCGGCGGCAGGCCGGAGGAAAGATGCAAGTCCGAGGCCTTGTTCTTGACGGCAAACGCCAGCAGTTCGGTGATGTCCATCTGAGTCGAGCTCCCTGCGACCGGTCAGGCCGCTTCGGTATACTGTCCGGTGATCTGACCGCTATATGACAACAATTTACGCCAACCTGCAAGCCGTGAAAAGGCGCATCGTCGCTGCCTGTTCCGTCGCCGGGCGCGATCCGGGCACGGTGACATTGCTGGCCGTCTCGAAAACCTTTCCCGCCCAAGCGGTGCGGCAAGCCCATGCCGCCGGCCAGCGGGCCTTCGGCGAAAGCTACGTCAAGGAAGCGCTCGCCAAGCAGGCCGAGCTCGCCGATCTCGCTCTCGAATGGCATTTCATCGGCCCTTTGCAAAGCAACAAGACGCGCGCGGTGGCCGAACATTTCTCCTGGGTGCATTCGGTCGATCGGTCGAAGATCGCTGAAAGGCTCTCGGCGCAACGACCAGATCACCTTCCTCCTTTGAATGTCTGTGTCGAAATCAATGTCGGCGGCGAAGCCAGCAAGAGCGGCTGCACACCGGAACAAGCGCCGCTTTTGTGCCGCATGGTAGCCGGGCTGCCCCGCTTGCGGCTGCGTGGCCTGATGACGATTCCCGCGCCGGGCCATGGCAGTCCGACGGAAAACTCGGCGCTGGCGCGACGGCAGTTCGCCATGCTGCGGATGCTGTTCGAACAAATCAACCGGCAAGGCTTGATGCTCGACACGCTGTCGATGGGCATGAGCGACGATCTGGAGGAAGCGATCATGGAAGGCGCGACCATCGTACGCGTCGGCACGGCAATCTTTGGCGAGAGGAATACCACGACATGAAAATCACCTTCATCGGCGGCGGCAACATGGCCGCCGCGCTGATCGGCGGCCTGAAGAAGCAGGGCTTCTCGGTTGCCGCGATCCAGGTCGTCGAGCCGGTCGAGGCAACCCGCGCACGGCTTGCCGACGCTTTCGGCGTGCGCTGCACGCCGGCCATCGACGCCGCCGCCCTCGACTGCGAGGTATTGATGCTCGCAGTCAAGCCGCAAGTGATGAAGGAAGCCCTTGCCCCGGTTGCCGGAAAGCTCACTGGCCAGCTCGTGATCAGCATCGCCGCGGGTCTTGGGTTGGCCGACATTTCCCGCTGGCTGGGCGGCCACGCCCGCCTGGTGCGCTGCATGCCCAACACGCCGGCGCTGATCGGCGCCGGCATCACGGGGCTTTACGCCCCGCCGACGGTCGATCACGAAGGCCGCGCCACCGCCGAGAAGATCCTGCGCGCGGTGGGCCGCACGCTGTGGGTCGATGACGAAGCGCTGATGGACGTGGTCACCGCCGTCTCGGGCAGTGGCCCCGCCTATGTCTTCTACTTCATCGAAGCTCTGGCCAATGCAGGGACATCGCTCGGTCTGCCCGAGGACACGGCGCGTCTGCTCGCGGTCGAGACCTTCCTTGGCGCGGCCAAGCTCGCCGCGAACGGCGATGAGCCCCTCGCCACCTTGCGTGAAAGGGTCACCTCGAAAGGGGGCACGACGGCGGCGGCGCTCGCAGTGTTCGAGCACGAAGCGCTTGCCACGATCATCGCGCGTGGCGTCGAGGCGGCGGCCGCGCGGGGGCGGGAGCTCTCCGTGCAACTGGGACGCGATCGATGCTGACGCAAATTCTCTCTTTCCTCCTCGGCGCAGCCGCCACTGTGCTGACCCTGGCCTTCCTCGCGCGCTTTTGGCTGCAATGGACGCGGGCATCGTTTCGCAACCCGGTCGGCCAATTCGTGACCGTGTCCACGAACTGGGCCGTGCTGCCCTTGCGGCGCATCGTGCCCGGCTTGTTCGGCCTCGATCTCGCCAGTGTGCTCGCCGCGTGGCTGGCCCAATGCGTGTATTTCTTCGTCATGGCCAGCCTGAGCGGTGTCGCCATCCTCACCCTCGGCGGCTTCCTCGCCATCGTCTGGGCCGCGACCCTCGCGCTCCTCAAGCTGTTCGTCTATCTGCTGATGGGCATCGTGATCATCGCCGCGCTGCTGTCGTGGATCGCGCCCTATGCGCCAGCGGCGCCGTTGTTCCACAACCTCTCCGCGCCGCTCTTGCTGCCGGTGCGCCGTGTCATTCCTGTAATCGGCGGGCTCGATTTCGCCCCGCTGGTCGTCGTCCTGCTGCTGCAGGTAGTGCTGATCGTGCTGGAGAACTTGCGCTGATGGCGGAATGGATCAGGGCCGACGATCACGGCGTGACCCTCACGCTGCACATCCAACCGGGCGCGAAGAAGACCGAAATCGCCGGCCGGCACGGCGATGCGCTGAAGATCCGCCTCGCCGCGCCGCCGGTCGATGGCAAGGCCAACGACGCGTTGATCGACTTTTTGGCGAAGAAACTCGGCGCTGGCAGGACGGCAGTCGAGATCATCGGCGGCCAGACCTCGCGCGCCAAGCGCGTGCGCATCGCCGGCGTCGGCGCCGAAGACGTGCGCGCGGCGCTGGAGAAGTAAATTGGCCACCTACGCGATCGGTGACGTCCAAGGCTGTTTCGAGCCGCTGCAACGGCTGCTCGATTACATCCGCTTCTCGCCTGCGACGGACCGGCTGTGGTTCGTCGGCGATCTGGTCAATCGCGGCCCGGATTCGCTCGAAGTGCTCCGGTTCGTCAAGGGACTTGGGCCGGCGGCGCGCACCGTGCTCGGCAATCACGATCTGCATCTGGTGATGCAGGCCGAAGGCTTCGGCAAGGCCCACGAGGAAGACACGCTCGACACGGTGCTCGCAGCGCCCGATCGCGACGAGTTACTTTCCTGGCTACGCAGTCAACCCCTGTTCCACGTCGAAAACGGCTGGGGCATGGTGCATGCGGGTCTTCTGCCAGAGTGGGGGGTGGCGAAAGCGCAGGCGTTGTCCGACGAGGTCTCCGCCGCGCTCGGCGCGCCGAATTACCGCGATTTCCTCGCCCACATGTGGGGGTCGGAACCGGATGCCTGGCGCGATGATCTCACCGGCTGGGACCGGCTGCGCGTGATCGTGAATGCGATGACGCGGATGCGCTTCGTCTGGCCCGACGGCCGCATGGAATTCCGCGCGCCCGGCGCGAAAGGCCCGCCCGAGCGCGGGCCAGCCGGCACCTTGCCCTGGTACGCCGCGCCGGGCCGCAAGAGCGCGGATCATCTGATCGTCTTCGGCCACTGGTCGGCGCTCGGTTTTCGCCGGATGGACAAGCTGCTGGCGCTCGATTCCGGCTGCCTGTGGGGCGGCTCGCTGACCGCGGTGCGGCTCGATGACGGACGCGTGTTCCAGATGCCTTGTCGGCAGGCGGCAGCGCCAACGGGATGGCAGTGATCAGACGGGCGCCTCGAGAAACCGTCGCGAGCGGGTGGAGGGCAAGGCGCACGGAGCGCAGCGACCGAGACATATCAAATAGATAGGCGAGGGAGCGAGCACCGCGCAACGCAGCCATCCGCCCGCGCAGCAGGTTTATCGAGGTGCTCAGACGTTGAACAGGAAATTCATCACGTCGCCATCGCGGACGACGTACTCTTTGCCCTCGGCGCGCATCTTGCCGGCTTCCCTCGCGCCCTGCTCGCCGCCATAGGCGATGAAGTCCTCATACGAAATGGTCTGCGCGCGTATGAAGCCGCGCTCGAAGTCGGTGTGGATCACCCCGGC
>JBKBOI010000157.1:0-3836 GCA_046294935.1 Rhodocyclaceae bacterium | reverse complement strand
CTGGGTCAGATCGACGTTCGATTCTTCGACTGCCGCCGACTGGATCACGCCGAGCGAGCCCGAGCCCGGCACGCCGATCAACGGCTGGCCGGAATCGGCCGTCTCGCCCCACTGATTGTTGCCCAGCGAGACCAGACCATTGGGATTGTTGAAGTTGCCCAGCACCACCTGGGCGAGATCGCGCGTCTGGCCATTACTGTAGCGCCCCTGGATCGTGCCATCGACCGCGACGGACAGGCCGGCGAGCCGGCCGGAAGCATAGCCATCCTGCTTGATGCTGTTGACGCCGAAGAGGCTGCCGAACTGGGTCGAGCCCGTCAGGTTCAGATCGAAGGCCAACGGCGTCGTCGCGCCCGTGGTCACGGCATGCGATTGCGGGATGATGCCGCTAGCCGGGGAGGTCAATTTGCCAGTCGCATCGAATGTGATCGCGTCTGGCCCTGAAGCCGTTCCTCCATCGAGATTCGTATAGACATTCCACGCATTCGGCCCCGTCTTGACGAAATAGATCGACAGCAAGTGCGCATTGCCCAGCGAGTCATAGACCGTCGCCGAGGTCGAGCTGTTGTAGGTGGCTGGATTGTTGGGGTCGAAAGCGGCGCTGATCGCCGTCTCGCGCGAATCGAGATTCAGCCCTATTTCCAGTCCCGTATGGGTTGGACTGCCTCCCGTGGCTTGCGGTTGTAGATCGGCCGTATTGATGAAAATCTCTTTCGGCGTCGAAGGCACGATCGTATTCGTCGCATCGGCCAGATAGCCCGTCAGGCGATAGCCATTGGCATTGACGATGTAGCCATCCTTGTCGACGTTGAACTGGCCGTTGCGCGTCCAGGTGATCGCACCATTGTTGGACAGGCGGAAAAACCCTTGGCCATTGATCGCCAGATCGAGCGGGTTGTTGGTCACCGAGATGGTGCCTTGGGTGAATTGCTGATTGATGCTGGCGATCGAGGTGCCGATGCCGATCTGGTTGATGCCGCTCATCGTCGCGGCGAAGACATCGGCGAAGGTGGCGTTCGCCGTCTTGAAGCCGACCGTGCCGGAGTTGGCGATGTTGTTGCCGACGACGTCGATGGCCTTCGAAGAGGCATTCAATCCGCTCAAACCCTGTTGAAAACTCATGGCGCTGCTCCTGTCAGAAAATCTGTTTGACGTCGTTGAAGGTGAATTCGCCCAAGACACCGAGATCGAGGGTCATGCCGCCGCTGCCACGGGTCACCGCCTGCACCAGGCCATAGGCGAGCGTCGTGGGGGTCGAGGTCGTCGTGCCCGACTTGGCGCTGACGCTGTAGCTGTACTTTCCGGGCACCGCCTGCGCGCCACTGTCGGTCTTGCCATCCCAGACGAACGGCACGACACCGGCTTCCTGGGCGCCGAGATTCAGGGTGCGCACGACGAGCCCGTTGCCGTCCTTGATCGTGACGCTGACCTCCTCAGCGGGTGCGGCCAGCTCGAAACCGCCGATACCACCCTGCTCGCCCAGGGTCAGGCTCGAACCCGGCACCAGCACGCCGTGATTCACCAGTGCCGCGGCTTCCATCGCCTGCGTGTCCTGCAGACCCGCCAGCAGCTTCTGCAACGTAGCATTGAGCTTCTCGATGCCATTGACCGTGCTGATCTGCGCGAGCTGCGAGGTGAGCTGCGCGTTGTCGAGTGGATTCAACGGGTCCTGGTTCTTGAGCTGCGTCGTGAGCAGCGTCAGAAAACGGTTCTCCGCTTCATTGATGACCGACAGGCTCTTTTCGCGCGTCGGGTTCAGGCTCTGGTAGATCTGTTCCGCCTGGCTGGTGGTCACTGCGGTGGCTGCCATCTGTCTTCCTTTCTCACTGGCCGATCGCCAGGGTCTTGGCCATCAGCGCCTTCGCGGTGTTCATCACCTCGGCATTGGTCTGATAGGCACGCGAAGCCGAGATCATGTTGACCATCTCCTCGACGACATTCACGTTCGGTAGCGCGACATAGCCCTTCTCGTCGGCAGCGGGGTTGGCCGGGTCGTATTGCATGCGCAAGGGCGCCGCGCTTTCGACGACCTGGGTGACGCGCACGCCCAAGCCCCCACCTTCGACGGGCACCGCGGCGAACACCACCTGCTTGGCGCGGTAGGGCCGGCCGTCAGCGCCGACGACGCTGTCGGCATTGGCGAGATTGCTCGCCACGGCGTTCAGACGGGCAGATTGTGCCGTGAGCGCGGAACCGGCGATGGCGAAGATCCTGAAATCACTCATGGTCATTGCCCTTGCAGCGCGGCCGCCATGTTGCGGAAGCGGTGATTGACGATGGTGATCAGCGCTTCGATCTGCATCGCGTTCTCGACGAACGCAGCGCGCTCGACGTCCATGTTCACCGTGTTGCCGTCGACCGAGCCCTGATATTCGGCGCGGTAGCGCAACGCGCCGGCGTAAGGCAAAGCGCCGTCGCCGCCGAGATGGCCCGGCTGGGTGCGTGCCAGCGTCACCGGCGGCACTACGATGGCTTTGCCCTGCGCCACACCGAGCGCCGCACGGAAATCGAGATCACGCGCCTTGTAATGCGGCGTGTCCGCGTTGGCGATGTTCGAGGCGAGCAGCTCCTGACGGTAACCTCGCACGTCCAGCGCGTGACGGAAGAAGCTCAAATCCTGTTCGAGGCGGTCGATCATGATCTGCGTGTCCGGAATGTGACAGGCCTTTCAATGCAGCTTTCGTGCCATGCCGAACATATATGAGCGTCTTCGTGGCAAGCACGTCGCGGATTGCGCCGGAAGGCAAGCCGCGCTGCCTTAGGACGGCCCGGCGGCAGCGCTGCCATGTCTTTCCACGCCAACGAGGCGACGCACCGCCTGAAACGGCTCGCATTTGCCGGCAAGGCGGCAATTTCTGCCTGTGCCCGCAAGGTTCGCGGTCGTGGGCAGTGCATGCTTTAATTGCTGCATGAGCTTTTTCGCCCGCCTCGCCATTTTCTGTTCTCTCCTGCTCCCGGCTTTCCTGACGTCTGCCCAACAGGATCCGGCGCCGGTGAAAAAGGCCATCGATGCCTGGCTGAAAATCCAGACGAGGGGGTTGCCTGGCCAGGTGAGCTGGGAGATCGGCAGCCTCGATCCCGGCAACCAGCTCGCCCCCTGTCGTCAGTTCGACATCGGCGCCCCGCCCGGTGCCCGTTCGTGGGGGCGCACGCACTTGATCGTTCGTTGCCTCGGCGAGGCAGGGTGGCGCATTTATGTGCCGGTGCATGTGCGCGTGAAGGGCGATTACCTGATCACGGCTCGGCCGATCGCACAAGGGCAGACGATCACCGAGGACGATCTTGCCTCGCAGATGGGCGACCTCTCCGAACTGCCCCCCAACATCCTCACCGATACAGCTCAGGCCATCGGCAAGACCGCTGCGGTGGCGATCCCCGCCGGCCGGCCGCTGCGCGCCGATCTGATCAAATCGCCGCTCGTGATCCGCCAAGGCCAGAAGGTCAGGATCATCTCCCGCGGTCCGGGATTCGCGGTGGCCAATGAAGGTCGCGCGATCACGAACGCCCGCGAAGGCGAACTCGCCCAGGTTCGTCTCGGCAGCGGCCAGGTCATCAGCGGCACGGCCCGCGCCGACGGCAGTATCGAGGTTGGCTATTGACGCCCCTCTCAGCCGATCAGTCGCATATTGCCTTTACCCTCAGGTTTTTGGCGGAAATGCCGTAACTGATCGAAACAATGATCCTAAAAACTGCAGTCGACCGCGCTTCATGAGTTGCAAGCTGCTGATTCGATGGCGACATCCTGACATTGGCGATTTCACCCGTTGGGTGAGGCGCTACGGCGTGGATTGCACGCCCCTCGCGGCGCATGGCGGTGTTGTTTCTCCTCGGCAGGG
>JBKBOI010000156.1:0-3873 GCA_046294935.1 Rhodocyclaceae bacterium | reverse complement strand
AGCCCGCCAGTTGCGGAAAAAATCATGCAGCAAAACCCTCTGGACAAGGGGTGGGGTTTAGGAACACGGATTCAGGTGATTTACAATCGATCGGGAACGGATCCACCCGAAAGATTACGGACTTTCCATGCGTTACTGGCTGATGAAGACCGAGCCCGCCGTCGTCGGCATCGACGACGTGCTCAGGATGCCGAACCAGACCGTCGACTGGTGGGGCGTGCGCAACTACCAGGCGCGCAATTTCATGCGCGACCAGATGAAAGTCGGCGATGGCGTGCTGTTTTATCACTCGTCCTGTCCGCAGCCAGGCATCGCCGGGATCGCCGAGGTGGCCTCGCCCGCATATCCCGACCGCACCCAGTTCGATCCTGCGAGCCCCTACTACGACCCGAAATCGACGCCGGAAAACCCACGCTGGGTCAATGTCGATGTGCGTGTCGTGAAGAAGATTGTGCTGATCTCGCTCGCCGAGCTGCGCCGCCATCCAGAATTGGCGCACATGCGCGTCTTGCAGCGCGGCAACCGGCTGTCGATCACGCCTGTCGATCCGGCGGAGTGGGACTTCATCATCAAGAATCTCGTCAAGTGATCTGGTTTGCCGCCTATCTGGCGCTCGGCGCCGTAGCCGGCTTCTTCGCCGGCCTGCTGGGTGTGGGCGGCGGCGCGATCATGGTGCCGGTGCTGGCGCTCCTTTTCACCGCACAGGGTTTTCCAGAAACGCACTTGATGCATCTGGCGCTCGGCACCTCGATGGCGGCGATCGTGTTCACCTCGATCTCGTCCTTGCGCGCGCATCATGCCCATGGCGCAGTACGCTGGCCGATCGTGAGGATCATGGCGCCAGGCATCCTCGTCGGCACTTTTCTGGGCGCGCAACTCGCGAGCCTGATGCCGACCCGGCCGCTGGCGATCTTTTTCGCCGTGTTCATGAGCTACGTCGCCTTCCAGATGTTGGCGAACGTCAAGCCGAAACCCTCACGTCAGTTGCCCGGCCGCTTCGGCATGTTTCTCGTTGGATCTGGCATCGGCGCCATCTCGGCACTCGCCGCGATCGGCGGCGGCTCGCTGTCGGTGCCGTTCATGGTCTGGTGCAACGTGAAGATGCACGAAGCGATCGGCACCTCGGCGGCGATCGGTTTTCCGATCGCCGTGGCGGGCAGCGTCGGCTATCTGGTCGGCGGCTGGCACGCCACCGGCCTGCCTGCTTGGAGCTTCGGCTATGTCTATCTTCCAGCGCTCGCGGCCTGTGTCATGATGAGCATGCTGACCGCGCCGCTCGGCGCCAAGGCCGCGCACCGCCTGCCGGTTGCGGCGCTGAAGAAGATCTTCGCCGGCGTGATCCTGCTGCTACTCGCGAAGATGCTGCATGGCTTGCTCTGAGCCTTGCCGCACCAGGCGCTGCCACAACCAGCCGGTTTCTTCCCGACCGGTCATCAGGTAGTGCAGCACATTGCGGTTGCGGGCGGTCAGCTCCTGTTGCGCGCGCGCCGTAGCGGTGCCGATGAAAAGAATCTGATCCCCCACCACGAGCGGCGTATCGCCATCCGGGAGCAGCATGTCGCATTCGTCACGGCGCAAGACCAGCGCGACACAGTGAAGTCGCTGGTCACGATTGGAGGGGTCGTGCAGCAAAGGCGCCAAGGTCACTTTCTGGCCTTCGGTGATCAACGAGATGATGGCCGTGGCCACGTTGGCGTCGATCGAAAGCTGCCAGCACAAGGGAACGGCCGAGCCGAGCTCGATCCGCAACCGCGACTGCACCGCCCAGGCCCAATCATCGCCGCGTTCCTCCGCGGCCCGCAGGAAGTCCGGAAGTAGTGGCGTCGTCAGCCGCGCCAGCGCCGCATGGGCGATGATCTCGGCCGGCGCCATGATCATTTCCGGTTGCAAGGCGGCAAACAGCTCGGCGCGATTTTGCTGGTTCTGACGCATGACGATGAACAGACCGGGGTTCAGCTCGCGGGCGACGACGGCGATCGAGAGATTGGTCAGATCGTCGTCGGTGGCGGCGACGAGACCGTCGGCGCTGGCCACACCGGCCGCAGTGAGTACCTCGGGTTCGACACCACTGCCGACGATCGCGGTGAAGCCCGGCGCTTCGAGCGGATGCTGGTCGATCAATGCGATCTCCATGCCCTCGCGCAGCAATTCGGCGACCAGGGAATGACCGAAGCGGCCGTAGCCGCAGATGATCCAGCGGCCACGCGGCGGATCGCGCGTGGTGGCGAGGAGGGTGCCCGGCGTTCCCGTCAGCCAGTCGTGTAGCCGGTACAGCGCTGGCGCATGGATGGCGAGCGCGAGCAGACGAGCGAAGGTGGCGAATGGATTGATCGTCTGAGTCGCACCGAAAGCCGCCATACGCTGCGCGATCGCGTCGTGTTCGACGCGCAGGATCACTGGCAGCTGCGGGCGTAGCAGGCGCACATGCGCGGCGATGGCGAGATTCGCCTGATCGTCGTTGGTCAACGCCAAGATGCCGCGGCAGAAACGGTGCTGCAGACCCGCAGCGAGCAGATTCTGAGTCTGCGCCGCATCGCCGGCGAGCGCCGGCGTCTCCGAGCGGAAATCCTCGAGCTCGAGCTCCGCCAGCCGGTTCTCGTCCAAGTCGATCGCGACGGCACGCGCATCCATCTTGTCCAGTGCCGCGAGCACCCTCCCCCCCGTCTCGCCGCAGCCGCAAACGATGTAGAACGGTTCAGCCAGACGCTGCACGCGCCGCTTGAAGCGTCCGGTGGAGAGCGTCTGCTGGAAGGCACGATCGGAGAACAGCGCCAGGATGGTGAGGATCGCATAAGTCCAGACGATCACCGTGGCATAGATGATCGCCGTCACCCACATCCGCTGCGCTTCCGAGAAGGCCTGCGGAATCTCGCCGAAGCCGATTGTCGTCGCCGTGTAGCTGACGAAGTAGAACGCATGCAGGAAAGACATCGGCGGCGCCGGCTGGCCGTCGCCATCGACGCCTGGAATCAGCGTCAGGCCGAGGATCGCGACGGCATAGACGACGATCAGCAGGATCAGCGGCGCGCGCATGCGCCGCAGGATGATGAAGAAGGCACTGCCCGGATGCATATGGCGCGCCGGCTAGCGCCGCATCATCACCGTTTCGGCCACCAGGATCGCCAGCGAAACGATGTTGGCGAGCAATGCCCCGCCGGACAGCGATACCACGCTGGCGGTAATCGCCGGCGTCATGCCCTCGCCGCTGACATGCACCGCGACGGCCCAGACACTCGCCGCGACGATCAGCTGCAGGTCGGCAACCAAACTGGTGGCGAGGTGGATCGCGCCGATCTGTGTGCGGTCGCCGAACTTCAACACCGTGGCGATCAGATTGACGATGATCGCCGCGAACAATTCATAGATGTGATGCAGCTCGGGCCGGTCGATGTCGCCGATGAAGAAGCCGAAGTTCAGCGTCGCGGCCAGCACGATGAAGAATCCAAACACGACCTTCTCGAAATTCATGTCCGTTCCTCGAGGAATATCCACGCGCCCCCGGGCGCGTGAAGAATTTCGTCGCGCGCGACCCGAGGGCAAAATGATGGGTGCGCAGGATGCGAGAAAACGAGCCGAAGGCGAAGTTTCGGCGAAGACTCACATGCGCGCAGTGCATGTAACGTCGGAGCCACATATCCAAGTGGTAGGCGAGCATCCGAGCACCGCGCAACACAGCCATCGGGACGCATAGCAGAAATTTTCACGAGCCCTCAGCCCAGAACAGGATCGGCGCCCACTGCTCCCAGTCCTGCGCCGCGCGCGAGGCGGAAAGCTCGAAGATCGTCAGCCCGTGCGCCGCCGCCTGGACGTAATTCTGTGTGTCGCGCAGATGGGCGATCACTGGCAGCCCGTTATCCAGCAGGAAGCGTTCGA
>JBKBOI010000155.1:0-3882 GCA_046294935.1 Rhodocyclaceae bacterium | reverse complement strand
CCTAACTACTTGTTATGTCTCGGTCGCTGCGCTCCGTGCGCCTTGCCCTCCACCCGCTCGCGACGGTTTTTCGAGGCACCCTGATGAAACTCTCGAACATCGTCGGGTCGAAGCCGACCAGCAGATGGCCGCTCTCCGTTTCGACGATGGGGCGGCGGATCACGCTCGGATATTCCATCATGATCGCGACCGCCTGGCTTTGCGTAGTGATTTCCTGCTGTTCGGGGGTCAGTTTGCGCCAGGTCGGCCCCTTGGTGTTGAGCAGGGTTTTCCAGCCCAATGCCTTGCACCAGGCCACGAGCCGCTAGCGTGGCACGCCGGCCTTCTTGTAATCATGGAACTCGTAGGGGATATTGCGCTCGTCGAGCCATTTGAAGGCTTTTTTCATCGAGTCGCAATTCTTGATGCCATAGATTTTGATCATGGTGCCTCCGACGAAAAGCATGTCAGAGGCGCAGTTTACCGCCGGGACACCGCTTGGCATGTTCAAGCCGGTTGAGGGTCGGCAACAAATTCAGATCGGTTTGCGCCTTGAGTTCGCGTGCCAATATTTTGAGTTCGCTCAAGGAATGATCCACTGGGGCGCCGGTCGCGGCGAAGGCGATCACGTTGCCGCTGGCGCAGGAAGGAAAGGCCAGCGCGCGGCCATCGAAGGCGGATTCGAGACGCTCCAGAGAAGGGCGCACACCGCGGCGCTTCGTCAGCAAATTGGTGACCAGCAGGCCACTGTCCGACATGTGGGCCTTGCAGTTCAGATAGAAGGGCAGGGTGTCGAGCATGCCGGTGCGCGCGTTCTCATCGAAGCCGTCGACCATGATCAGGTCGAACTGCTGGCGTGTCTTGGCGATGAAATCGGCGCCATCGTCGAGCTGGATGGTCAGCCGCTCGTCTTCGGGTGGCAGCTTGAAAAACAGGCGCGCGGCATCGACGACTTCCGGGTCGATCTCGACGACGGTCAGTCGAGCCTGCGGACGATGGCGATAGAGAAACTTGGTCAGCGAACCGGCGCCAAGGCCGATCAGCAGCGCCGTGCGCGGCCAGTCCGGGTCCGGGCGCAGCAGCAGTGCGGCCATCATCTCGCGCGTGTAGTCGAGTTCCAGCGCCCAGGGGCGGGCGATGCGCATCGCGCCCTGGATCCAGTGCGAGCTGAAATGCAGGTAGCGCACGCCGGCGGATTCGCTGATTTGGATTTCCATGTCGCTGTTCGGCTTTTCGGATCGAAAGCGACATTCTACTTTCCCTGGCGATGATGCTTGGATATGATGGACGGTGACATCGAAGATGGCCATATCCTCTCGGTCGAGGATCCGATCGAATACATCTATCGCTGTGCCACGCCAGGCGCATCACTCCCGAAGAGGCGCTCAGTCATGCCGATTCGAAGACCGATCTCGCGCTCAAGCTGCGCTTGGCTGGAGCGCCGGAAAGACTGTAACCGCGGGATTCGCATCCGGCTATATTGCGGCGATCCTGATCGGAATGCGCCGCGCACCGAAGGGGCGTCCGAAGTGACCGAAACACCCGGCGATGGCGGCGCCGCAGTGCTTGCAGTGGCCCGTGTCGTCGAGTGAATAGCTGAGGATTTCGTACCAGTCACGCTCGATGACCACCTTGCCGCAGCCGGGACAATAGGTGCTGTCGCCTGCGCGGTCATGTACGTTGCCCGTATAGACGTAATGCAAGCCCGCATCGAGCGCGATGCGGCGGGCTCGCTGCAACGTCGCCAAAGGCGTCGGCGGATGGTCCATCAGTTTGAAATCGGGGTGAAAGGCCGAAAAATGCAGCGGCACGTCCGGGCCCAATTCCTTGTAACACCATTCCGCGAGCTGGCGAATTTCGCCGTCGCTGTCGTTTTCACCGGGGATCAAGAGCGTGGTCAGCTCGATCCAGCAGTCGGTTTCGTGATGCACCATCGAAATCAGGTCGAGCACCGGCTGCAGGTGACCACCACAGAGTTTGAAATAGAACTCATCCGTAAAGGCCTTGAGGTCGATGTTGGCGGCGTCCATCTTGGCATAGAACTCGCGGGCCGGCCCGAGATGCATGTAACCCGCGGTGACGGCGACCGAGCCGATGCCCAAGGCATGACAGGCGTCGGCGGTGTCCATCGCATATTCGGCGAAGATCACCGGGTCGTTGTAGGTATATGCCACACTCAAGGCGCCATGGCGCTTGGCCGCCTGGGCGATCGCTTCGGGGCTCGCCTGGTCCATCAGCGTATCCATCTCGCGCGACTTGGAAATGTCCCAGTTCTGGCAGAACTTGCAGGCGAGATTGCAGCCCGCCGTGCCGAAAGAGAGGATGCTCGAACCGGGATGGTAATGGTAGAGCGGCTTTTTCTCGATCGGGTCGATGCAAAAACCGCTACTGCGGCCATAGGTGGTGAGGATCATCTGACCGCCCTGATTCGCGCGCACGAAACAGGCGGCGCGCTGGCCATCGTGCAGCTTGCAGTCACGCGGACACAGGTCGCATTGGATGCGCCCATCGGGCAGGGAATGCCACCAGCGGGCAGGCGCGCCGGTCAGGGCTTCTCGGGTTCCTTCCATTTTTGCACCTCGTAACGATAGAGCCGGACGTCGGGAGACCAGAAAGTGGCGGGGAATCCGGCCTTCTGTTTCAGATGGGCGAAGAACCGTCGCGGCTCGGGCAGGCTTTCCCAAACTTGCGGCAGGAACGTGCCGCGCCGGCCGTGATATTCGAATATCATGCCGTCGATGCCGGGGCGCATCTGCCGGATCGCGTCTGCCTCGTCGGTGAAGGTGAGTGGCGTGGGCGGCGTCAATAGCGAGACTTCGATGCGCGTATGCTCGAATTCGTCCTTCGTCAGCGGCGGAAAACGTGGATCAGCGAACGCTGCGGCCTTGGCATTGGCTTTCACGTCTTCCGCGAGTGGCCGCCAGGCTTCCAAAGAGCCGATACAACCCCGTAACTGGCCTTGCTGGGTCAGCGTGACGAAAGTGGCGCCGGGCTGGCGCAGCGCAGGATGTTCGGGTTCTGGCTCTGCCTGGATGCCGAACTCTTCGCCGATTGCATTGCGCGCCCGGATCAACAAGGCGTCACCCAGCGCTGGATCAGCCATGTTCCGGCTCCGTGAATGCGAAACTCGCATAGCCGACGACATGCGATTTGTCACCCGCCGTATCGCCGGAATTGCGCAGGTCGAGCAGATGCGGCACCAGGCCGCGCCGCCGGGCCACTTCGATCAAGCCATTGATCGGCGTCGCGCCGCAGGCTTGCTCGTGATCGTGTAGCAGATGCAGATGCAGGATCTCGTCGGCAGTATGGCCATCCAGCCGCTGGGCGGCGGCATAGGGGTGGTAGTGGGAAAGGTCCGAACTGACGACGATCAGCGTTTCCGGCCCGCCCCAGAGCAGTTCGAGCACCTCGGCTACTTCTTCGGCTGAAGCGTAGCCGACAGCGAATGGAACCAGCGTGAAGTCCTCCACGGTGGCCTGCAGAAAAGGCAGATGCACCTCCAGAGAATGCTCTTCGGCATGCGCACCGTTATGGCGGATCACCTGTGGCAGTTCGAGCGCGGCGGCAATCGCAGCCTGGTCGAGCGGCACAGCGCCGAGCGGCGTGCTGAACGATTGGGCATGCGGCACCGCGAGCCCGCGCACGGCGACACGATGGCACGGCCCGAGCAGAATCACCCGCTGGATCACCTGCGCATAGGGGACGAGACAGGCATACGCGCTCGCCGCGACCGGTCCAGAATAGATATAACCGGCGTGCGGCGCGATCAACGCCTTCGGCTGTCCGAAATTCGGCGCTGGCGAGACGGCACGTGCACGTGCGATCATGGTTTCGACTTCCGCGGCAAGCGTGCGTGGTTCGCCGGGATAGAACATGCCCGCTACGGCAGGGGGGCGGCTGATC
>JBKBOI010000154.1:0-3895 GCA_046294935.1 Rhodocyclaceae bacterium | reverse complement strand
CCGCTGCATTTCCTCGTAAGGGGAGAGATAGGGGTTCGCGTAGCTCAAGCCGACGACGAGGCCGAAGGAAACGAGATGGGGCTGGGCTTCGTTGCCGTAGTGATAGCAAAAGCCGCCGCCGTAGGTATCGTTGTCCAATGGCCAGCCAGCGGTATGCATGACCAGACCCTTGTGGTGCTGCTGCGGAGAAACCTGCCAGAGCTCTTTGATGCCGATGCCATACACCTGTGGGTCGGCCCCGGAACGCAGGTTGAAGCGCCGTTCGAGCCGCTTGCCGAGATGGCCGCGGCAGCCCTCGGCGAACAGCGTGTATTTCGCGCGTAGCTCCATGCCGGGCTGGAAATTGGGGCCCGGCGTGCCATCTTTCCGCACCCCCACATCGCCGGTGATTACCCCAGCGACCTTGTCGCCGTCATAGAGGACGTCGGCGCCGGCAAAGCCGGCATAGACCTCGACGCCGAGCGCTTCGGCCTGGCTTCCGAGCCAGCGGCAGACCTCGCCCAGACTGATGATGTAATTGCCTTCGTTGTGGAAGCAGGCCGGCAGCAGCGCGGCAGGTAGAGCCCAGGCGGTTTTTTCGGAGAGGAACAGCAGACGGTCTTCGGTCACCGGCGTATCGAGTGGCGCATCGCGTTCCTGCCAGTCGGAAAAGAGCTCGGTGAGTGCGCGCGGGTCCATCACCGCGCCGGAAAGGATGTGGGCGCCGATTTCCGCGCCCTTGTCGATCAGGCAGACGTTGATGTTTGCATCGAGCTGCTTCAGGCGGATCGCCGCCGCCAGACCCGCCGGGCCGCCGCCGACCACCACCACGTCGAATTCCATCACTTCTCGTTGCATCGTCATTCTCCCTCCGGCTTGCGCGTGCGGCTGATTATAATCGGGCCGTCCGCCGCTCCCTGTCCATGAAATGGAATCGCCGCGCCTGCTCGTCCACACTGCTCACATTCCCGTGCGCTGGGGCGATTTGGATGCGCTCGGCCACGTCAATAACACCGTCTATTTCCGCTATGCCGAGCAGGCGCGCATCGACTGGTTGATGACGCTCGGCGTCCATGACATCGTCAATACCGACGAAGGGCCGGTGATCGTCAATGCAAGCTGCACCTTTTTCAAACCGATCACGTTCCCGGCGACCGTCGAGGTGCGCACGCTGATCGGTAGGCCGGGCAAGAGCAGCCTGCCGACCTTTTACGAAATGCGCTGCCTTGGCGACGATGCGCTCTATGCCGAAGGCGCGGCCAAGATCGTCTGGTGGAACCCGAAAACCGGCAAGTCGCAGACGCTGCCGGATTTCATCCGTAGGCTTTATCCCCATGAATGATCATCCTTCGTGGCAACCTTCGGCGCAGCGCATCGCTGCCTCCCAGCTCACTGCCTTCGCTCAGCGGGTGTGCCGTTTTGCCGGCACCGACTATCGGGCGCTGCACCGCTGGTCGATCGAGCATCCTGCCGATTTCTGGTCGGCGGTGTGGGATTTCGCCGAGGTGCGCGGCGAGAAGGGGCAACGCATTCTCGTCGATGGCGAGAGGATGCTCGCCGCACGCTGGTTTCCCGAGGCGCGCCTGAACTATGCCGAAAACCTGCTGCGCCGGCGCGACGAGACCTTGGCGCTGGTGTTCCGCGGCGAGGACAAGGTCGCGCGGCGCATCACCCATGCCGAGCTCTACTTGCGCGTCGCGCGGCTCGCGGCGGCGATGAAGGCGGAAGGCATCGTGGCCGGCGACGTGGTCGCCGCCTACATGCCCAACCTGCCCGAGACCCTGATCGCGTTTTTGGCGGCATCTTCGCTCGGCGCGATCTTCACCTCGGCTTCGCCCGATTTCGGCGTGCAAGGCGTGCTCGACCGCTTCGGCCAGGTCGATCCTAAGCTGCTGTTCGTCGCCGACGGTTACTTCTACAACGGCAAGGAGATCGATACGCTCGGCAAGGCGCGCGAGATCGCCGCGCAACTGCCCTCCGTGCGCAAGGTGATCGTCTCGCCCTATCTGCACGAGGCCGGGCACGATCTTTCATCGCTACCGAACGCGCTGACAGGCGACGACCTCGTCGCACCCTGGCATCAGGTGCGCGAGATCGAATTCGCCCGGTTGCCGTTCGATCATCCGCTCTACATCCTCTATTCGTCGGGCACCACCGGCGTGCCGAAATGCATCTTGCACCGTGCCGGCGGCGCGCTCTTGCAACATCTCAAGGAGCATCGGCTGCAATCGGACATCAAGCCCGGCGACAGGCTGTTCTACTTCACCACCTGCGGCTGGATGATGTGGAACTGGCTGGTTTCGGCGCTGGCCTCGGAGGCGACGCTGCTGCTCTACGACGGCTCGCCCTTCGTCGGTCGCGGTCGCGTGCTGTTCGACTACGCGCAGGACGAAGGCATGACGCATTTCGGCACCTCGGCGAAATTCATCGACGCCTGCGCGAAAGCGGGTCTCGAACCGCGCGCCAGCCACGATCTGGCGGCGCTGCGCACGATCTTTTCGACCGGCAGCCCGCTCGCGCCCGAGAGCTTCGATTACGTCTATCGCGACTGGAAGCAGGACGTGCAGCTCGCTTCCATTTCCGGCGGCACCGACATCGTCTCCTGCTTCGTGCTGGGCAATCCGTGGCAGCCGGTGTGGCGCGGCGAGATCCAGGGGCCGGGGCTCGGCATGGCCGTCGATGTCTATGACGAGGAGGGCCGGCCCGCGCCGGTCGGCGAAAAAGGCGAACTGGTCTGCACCAAGCCCTTTCCCTCGATGCCGGTCGGCTTCTGGAACGATCCGGACGGCAAGAAATATCGCGCCGCCTATTTCGAGCGCTTTCCCGGCATCTGGTGCCATGGCGACTTCGCCGAGAAGACGGCGCATGGCGGTTTCATCATCCACGGCCGCTCGGATGCGACGCTCAACCCCGGCGGCGTGCGCATCGGCACGGCGGAAATCTACCGCCAGGTCGAGAAGCTGCCCGAGGTGCTCGAATCGATCGTCATCGGCCAGGAGTGGGATCGCGACGTGCGCGTGGTGCTGTTCGTCAAATTGAAGGAAGGGCTGACGCTCGACGATGCGCTCATCGAGCGCATCGAGGCGCAGATCCGCGCCAATGCTTCGCCGCGCCACGTGCCGGCGAAAATCCTCCAAGTCGCGGACATCCCCCGTACCAAGAGCGGCAAGCTCGTCGAACTCGCGGTGCGCGAGGTGGTGCATGGCCGGCCGGTGAAGAACCTCGAGGCGCTGGCGAATCCCGAGGCGCTCGAGCTGTTTCGCAATCGGCCGGAACTATCGAGCTGAGGTTTCCAGGCGGTAGCCTGCCGTCCCGTCGGCGCCGAGCTTCAACACCCCAGCCAGCCAGGGCAGGGCCTCTTTCAATTGGGCAGCCAGCGTCCACGGCGGATTGACGATGAACACGCCACTGCCGTGCATCCCCAGCCCATCGGGTGAAGGGGGCTGGACGCTGAGCGTGGCGTTTTGCCAGTCCGGTGCGAGTTTCTTCAGCTTGCCGGCCAGTGTCAGGCTTTCGTTTCGCTGTAGCAACGGATACCAGATAAGGAAGATGCCGGTGGCGAAGCGCTGCAAGCCTTCTTTGACCGCTGTGACCACGGCCGCGTAATCACGCTTGTCCTCGTAGGATGGGTCGATCAGCACCAGCCCGCGGCGCGGCGGGGGCGGCAGCAGCGCCTTCATCCCAGAGAAACCGTCTTCCTGCCTGATCTGCACGCGCTTTTGCGCATCTGGCGCTGCCGCGGCGATGGCCTGCGCCAGCAGCTCCACATCGGCCGGATGCAGTTCGAACAGCCGCAGCCGGTCTGCCGGCCGCATCGTGCGCAAGGCCAGGAGCGGGGAGCCGGGATAGCGGCGCAACTTGCCGTCCGGATTGTCGGCGCGCACCGCCGCGACATAGCGGGCGACCAGCGGCGGGA
>JBKBOI010000153.1:0-3908 GCA_046294935.1 Rhodocyclaceae bacterium | reverse complement strand
CGCGCATCCGTGCCGCGTTCATGAAGCATCATGCCGATCTGCTCGACGTCGGTTTCTGGCAACGCGCGCAGGAAGACATCCGCAGCGGGAAGATCCGCGATTTCTTCCCCTATCCCGAAGCCCAACGCTTTTGCCACCGTTTTGCCGAAAGGAAAGGCAACGCATGAAAGCTCTCCTCATGATGGCCGCCCTGCTGCTCGCGGGCGCTGCCGGTGCCCAGTCACTGCCGGTGATCGAACTCAATGCCGGCATTCACCGCATCGAGGCCGAGGTCGCCGCCAGCAACGCGCAGCGCATGCGCGGGTTGATGCAGCGCACGCAGCTGCCACCGCAGCGGGGCATGCTGTTCGTCTTCGACCAGGAGGCGCGACACTGCATGTGGATGAAGAACACCTATCTGCCGTTGTCCGTGGCCTTCCTCGATGCCTCGGGTCGCATCCTCGACATCGAGGAGATGCAGCCACAAACCGAGGACAACCACTGCGCAACGAAGCCGGCGCGCTATGCGCTGGAAATGAATCGTGGCTGGTTCGCAGCGCGCGGGCTCAAGCCCGGCGATCGAATCGATGGCCTCGACAAGGCGCCCCCGGCGTTCTGAGTGCCGCTGCGCCAGCGCCGACTTTTTTGTCATACTCGCACCCCCAAAGCACCAGGAGATTGCTATGCCCAGCTTGCTGCCGAACGTCGATCCAGATGGTCTGCTGGAATATTCGGTCGTCTATAGCGACCGCGCGCTGAATCACATGTCGGCGAAATTCCAGGGGGCGATGCGCGACATCTCGCGTATCCTCAAAGCCGTCTATCGCGCCGAGGCCGCCATCGTCGTGCCCGGAAGCGGCACTTTCGGCATGGAAGCCGTCGCACGGCAGTTCGCCACTGGCAAGAAATGTCTCGTGATCCGTAACGGCTGGTTCAGCTATCGCTGGAGCCAGATTTTCGAGATGGGCGCGATTCCCTCCGCGACCACGGTGCTGAAGGCGCGGCGGACTGCCGATGTTACGCAAGCGCCTTTCGCACCGGCGCCGATCGACGAAGTCGTCGCGACGATCGCGGCCGAGAAGCCCGAGCTCGTGTTCGCCCCGCATATCGAGACTTCTTCGGGGATGCTACTGCCGGACGATTATTTGCGCGCCGTTGCAAAGGCCACGCATGCGCAGGGTGGGATGTTCGTGCTCGATTGCGTCGCCTCGGGGGCATTGTGGGTGGACATGGCCGACCTGGGGATCGACATCCTCGTCACGGCGCCGCAAAAAGGCTGGAGCGGCTCGCCGTGTGCCGCCCTGGTGTGCCTGGGCGCGATTGCGCTGACGCGCCTCGAGGCGACGACCAGCACCAGTTTTGCGATGGATCTCAAGAAATGGCTGCAGATCATGCAAACCTATGAAAAGGGTGGCCATGCCTATCATGCGACGCCGCCGACCGATGCGCTCGTCGCCTTGCGCGACGTGATGCGCGAGGCCGAGGATTACGGTTTCGAAAGGCTGCGCGCGGCGCAGATCGAGCTGGGCGGCAAGGTGCGCAGGGTGCTCGCCGATGCCGGGTTCAAAAGTGTCGCCGCGCCAGGATTCGAAGCGCCGGGGGTCGTCGTCTGCTACACGGACGATCCGGACATCCAGTCGGGCAAGAAATTCATCGCCCAAGGCATGCAGACGGCGGCGGGCGTGCCGCTCCAATGCGACGAGCCCGCCGATTTCCGGACTTTCCGCATCGGTCTGTTCGGCCTCGACAAGTTGTACGCCGTCGATCGCACGGTCGACACTTTCGCGGCTGCGCTCGGGAAGGTGCTGGCCCGCTGAACCCGGCGGAGTCTGGTGACGTGACGGAAAACTGGAAAGCTTCGATCGAACGCCAGCGCGCCGAGCTCGCGCAACAGCTGCATGCGCCGATGGCGCGCCTGGCCTCGCTGTGCCCGCCGCTATGGGGGGACAGGGAAAAGCTCGATGCCTTGCTGCGCGAGCATTTCCACGAGGTGCCCCACGCCAAGTATCTCTACTGCCTGGATCCCAAGGGGATTCAGATCTGCGACAACGTCGCCGCGGATCGCTTTTCTACCGCTCATTTCGGACGTGACCGCTCGCATCGCTCTTACATGCGCGAAGCCATGCCCCCCTGGGGCTTCCTGCTCTCCGATGCCTATGTCAGCCAGTCGGGGCGCCCCTCGATCACCGCGCTACATGTCGTCCGGCAGGGCGATACGCTGCTGGGCTATCTGGGCGCCGACTTCGATGTGCGCCATCTGCCGACGGCTACCGCCTTGCATGAGGAGTCGCGGGCCTGGCGGCAGATCAAGGGCGATCCGTCGATCCGCGGCACCGTGTTCCTGCAGGAGCGCATCGACAGCCCGATGGACCGCCACATCGATCAGGCGCTGACGATCCTCGAGGAGTTGATCACCGACCGGGGAATGTTCCAGGCGGTGATCCATTTTTCCAGCAGCCGGGTCACCGCCTGGTTTCTCGATGACCCTTATCGCTACCGCCTCATCGACGACGAGGCGCTCGCCGACCCGGATGTCTGTCTGCTCTATCCGCGTCGACCCTGGCCCGCCGACGCGACCATGCCACGCGATGCCATCAAACCGATCCTCGCTGGCATGCGCGAGCTGCGCCTGGCCGATCGCACCATCTACCTGCGCTCGGCTTCGATCAACATCTTCAACGGCATGGTGAGTCTGACTTTTTCCTGCGATGGCTCACACTATCTGAGCCATACGGATTTCCTCGACCGCAAGAGCGGATTCTGGCTTGGGATTGCCGGATAGGGCGGCTCGTAGATCGGCCAGCATTTGCGCCGAAAAAGCCCGGGATGACCCGGGCTTCGTCAGATGGCCCGCCAATCGCTTGGATGGGCTGTGCGTGTCACGCCTTCAGTCGATCGGCCGAATGTTCGACGCCTGCTGGCCCTTGGGGCCACGGCTGACGTCGAAGCTGACGCGCTGACCCTCGCGCAGCGTCTTGAAGCCGCTCACCTGGATCGCGGAAAAATGGGCGAAAAGATCGTCTCCGCCGGCTTCCGGTGTAATGAAACCAAAGCCCTTGGAATCGTTGAACCACTTCACTGTACCTGTTGCCATGTCTTGAATATCCTGAAAAAAACAAGAAACCGGGGTTGCCCCCCGTGCTGGGGCGACGCTCAAGACAGCGGTATGGTGCAGGGTAAAGACGCCGATCCGGGAATCGGACCGCGAGTACGACGCCAGACAACAACGACACTACCAGACAACAACGACACTACTTGAAAATCGCTGGGCCGCACTATGCGCGCTTTCGTTGGCAAATGCAATGATTGATTTGTAACAGTCAGGCGGCGGGCAATGAAGCCCCGAACGACTTTGATCTACATCAAAACAAAACATGAATGAATTCTTATGATGCGAACCTTTTGAATTAGCGCATTCCGAGCGCGTCAGGCGGTTCAATATCTACGACGGAGGAAAACCGTGACACAAGACGACAGGAGTTCGAAGGCCGATGCCAGGCAGGAGGTTTCTCCAAGCCAGCCGGCACTACCGGCATCCGCCGATCCTTCCCAGGCAGCCTTGAAGACCTCGCGCCGCGACTTCTTGAAATCGAGCGGCATGTTGAGCTTGTCCTCGCTGATGGGTACGGCGGCGCTGATGACGCAGTCCGATGATGCAAACGCCGCCATCGAGTGGGCCGAGCATTTTCAGAAGAACTACCGGCTGATGACCGACGAAGAAAAAGCCGAGGCGCGTGCCCGGCTCGAGAAGCGTTATTCCGAAGAATATGGCAAGAAGGTCACCGTCGACACCACGCCTGCCCAGCCCGGCGTGCTGATGGGCTATGCACTCAACATCCGCAAGTGCATCGGCTGTCGCCGCTGCGTGCATGCCTGCGTCGCCGAGAACAACCAGTCACGCGGCAGGAACCGCCCCGGTGAGAAGATCG
>JBKBOI010000152.1:0-3920 GCA_046294935.1 Rhodocyclaceae bacterium | reverse complement strand
GTCGCGACCTTGCTGAAACGCGCTGGCCAGGCTGAAACGCTCTGCCTGCCCGATGCCTTGTTCCGCAGTCTGAGCGAACTGGCCAGCCCGCTCGGCATCCTCGCGCGCATCGCCGTTCCCTCCGGCCCGGCGGGTGCCGTTTTGCCAGCGCCGACTTTTGGCGTGACAGGCGACTGTCTGCTGCTCGATGCGGTGCAAGATGCCGGCAACGTCGGCACGTTGCTGCGCACCGCGGCGGCCGCGGGGGTGCGCGACGTGCTGCTCGGCCCCGGCTGCGCGGGCGCCTGGGCGCCGCGCGTGCTGCGCGCCGCGCAAGGCGCCCACTTCGCTCTGCGCCTCCATGAGCAGGTCGATCTCGCGGTCTTCCTAAAAGGCTATCCCGGAATCTCGGTCGCCACCGTGGCGCGTGAGGGTGAATCCCTCTATGCGCTCGACCTGCGCCCGCCGCTCGCCTGGCTGTTCGGCAACGAAGGGCAGGGGCTTTCTCCGGAGCTGGTCGCGCTGGCGCGGCGGCGCGCGACCATTCCGCTCGCCCCCGATTGCGAATCGCTGAACGTAGCGGCGGCCGCTGCGGTTTGTCTCTTTGAAATGCGCCGGCAGCGCGATTTCAGGTAAAGTCGTAATCGTCGCCATGACATGACGGGGGAAAACGGATGGAGCTTTCCTGGTGGCATTGGGCGGTCGGTGGCATCGTGCTCATCGTCGCGGAACTGGTGGTGCCTTCGTTCGTGTTGATATGGTTCGGCGCCGGCGCGCTGGTCGTGGCCTTGGCCGTGGCGCTCGCCGATCTGACGCTCACCACGCAGCTCGGTCTGTGGCTGATCGTCTCGCTTACGCTGGTGGCGGCCTGGTTCCGCATCTTCAAGCCGAACATGCACAAGACCAAGATCGGCATGGCCGCTGCCGACGTGATCGGCGAGATCGGCATCTTGGTGCGCGACGTGGCGCCCTTCGAGAAAGGAGAGGTGCGCTTCCAAAAACCGATCCTCGGCGACGATGTGTGGACCTGCATCGCCGACGAGACGATCAAGAGCGGCGAGCGCGTGCGCGTCGTCGCCGTCGAGGGCAGTTTTCTGA
Organism: Rhodocyclaceae bacterium; assembly: GCA_046294935.1. GTDB lineage: Bacteria > Pseudomonadota > Gammaproteobacteria > Burkholderiales > Rhodocyclaceae > Sulfuricystis. The sequence goes on along the minus strand of JBKBOI010000152.1, from coordinate 2,843 downwards.
AAGTCGAAAGGATTTGACATGGACATGATGATCTTCGTCGTCGCACTCTTGGTGTTCGCCGGCATCACGCTCGCCAAGGGCATTCGCATCGTGCCGCAGGGCGAGGAATGGATCGTCGAGCGGCTCGGCAAGTACCACGGCACCTTGCATCCGGGGCTGAACATCATCATTCCCTACCTCGACCAGGTGCGCTACAAGCTGGTCACCAAGGACATCATCCTCGACGTGCAGGAGCAGGAGGTGATCACGCGCGACAACGCGGTGATCGTCACCAACGCGATCGCCTTCATCAAGGTCACCGACCCGATCAAGGCGGTGTATGGCGTCACCGACTTCGCCGAGGCGATCCGCAACATGATCATGACCACGCTGCGTTCGATCATCGGCGAGATGAACCTCGACGAGGCGCTCTCCAACCGCGACAAGATCAAGGCGCGCCTGCGGGAGAGCATCGCCGACGAGGCGATCGACTGGGGCCTGACGGTCAAATCGGTCGAGATCCAGGATATCAAGCCCAGCCCCTCGATGCAGAAGGCGATGGAGATGCAGGCTGCCGCCGAGCGCGAAAGGAAGGCGATGGTGACGAAATCCGAAGGCGAGAAGCAGTCGATGATCCTGCAGGCCGAGGCGCGGCTCGAGTCCGCCCGCCGCGACGCCGAAGCGCAGGTGACGCTGGCCGAGGCCTCTGCCGAGGCGATCGAGCGCGTGACGGCGGCAATCGGCGATCACGAGGCGCCGATGCGTTACCTGCTCGGCGAAAAATATATCGCTGCGATGACGAAGCTCGCCGAATCGGACAATGCCAAGACGATCCTGATTCCGGGCGATTTGCAGGAAACCCTGCGTTCGCTGCTCGGCAAGAAAGCCTGATCAGGCGGCGGTGTCGCGCTGTCGGCGCAATACCCACGAGACCCAGGAGAGCGTCTGCAGCGCCTTCGGCGTGACGCCGAAATCGGCGGCCAGATGCGGCGAAGAGGCAACAGAGGTCGGTCGGCGGCGGCTGCAGATCAGGCTGCCGGCGATCGGCCAGACGATCGTCGCCGGACTCATGCCTTCTCGCGCATCAGCCGTGCTTTTTCTCTCTGCCAGTCGCGTTCCTTTTCCGCCGCCCGTTTGTCGTATTGCTTCTTACCCTTGGCCAGACCGATCGTGAGCTTGATGCGGCCCTTGGAAAAATGCAGGTCGAGCGGCACCAGCGCGTAGCCGGCACGCTCGACCTTGCCGATCAGCTTGGCGATCTCGCGCTCGTGCAGCAACAGTTTTCGGGTCCTCACCGGATCGTGCCTGACGTGGGTCGAGGCCGTCGAAAGAGGACTGATATGGCAGCCGAGCAGCCAGACCTCGCCGTTTTTGACGATCACATAGGCTTCCTTGAGCTGCACCCTGCCGGCGCGGATCGCCTTCACCTCCCAGCCTTCGAGTACCAGACCGGCCTCGAGCTTTTCCTCGACGAAGTAGTCGTGGAAGGCTTTCTTGTTTTCGACGATGCTCATGATGACGGACGTGGAGGCGGAAGGGGCGAAGCGTTAGAATGAACGCATTCTAAATGCAGCCTTGCGCCATGTCCCGCGTCGAAAAATCCGTTCTGATCATGCGCACGCCCGAACAGATGTTCGCGCTGGTCGATCAGGTCGAGGACTATCCGCATTTCCTGCCGTGGTGCGGCGGGGTCGAAGTGCTGGAACGCACGCACGACAAGACTGCCGCGCGCATCCACATCCACTATCGCGGCATCCGTGCGCATTTCGCTACCGAGAACAGCAAGGAACCGCCCTACCTGATGAAGCTGGCGTTCCGCGAAGGCCCGTTTCGGCGCCTGGACGGCAGCTGGCGCTTCACGCGACTGGGGGATCGAGGCTGCAAGATCGAGTTCCACCTGAACTACGAGTTCTCCAACAAACTGCTCGAAAAGGCGCTGGGGCCGGTGTTCGGTCACATCGTCAATACCTTCGTCGATTCCTTCGTCAAGCGCGCTCATCAGATCCATGGCTGAAACGATCAAAGTCGAAGTGGCCTATGCCCTGCCCACCAAGCAGGAAGTGATTCCGCTCACCCTCCCCGCCGGCGCGACGCTGCAACAGGCGCTCGAAGCCTCTGGGCTGCTCGCCAAATATCCGGAAATCGATTTGGCCCGCGGCAAGTTCGGCATCTACAGCAAACTCGCCAAGCTGGACACGGTGCTGCGCGACCGCGACCGGGTGGAAATCTACCGGCCGTTGATCGCCGATCCGAAGGAAGTGCGCAAGCAGCGTGCCGCCGAGGGCAAGGTCATGAAAAAGGGCGGCGGCGCGGCGGAATTCGCCGCCGAGTGACTAAATCCGCCGCCGAGTGACTACTTGACGGCGGGGGGTGGGGAACACCAATCCGCGACCGATTTGCGGGCGCGGCTGAGCTCGGCCTCTCTTACTGCACCATCGAGCGCGATGCGTTCGCCTTTTTCGTTCAGCCCGAAGCGAATTTCTCCGGATTCGAGCGCGGCGAGCGTATTTTTGGCACGCTGGCAGTTTTCCGCGCGGATCTTCGCCTGTGCGGGATCTTCTGGCATCTGTCTGCCTTCGCTTTCGATCTGTTTTTCCCGCTGGGCGAACCGACGTTCGGCCGCAGCCTTGCGCGCGGCCTCGATATCGCTGGTCGCGGCGGGCGCGCCCGGCAACTGCCGCACCTGGGCCTGGCGCTGTGCAGGGGGACGATCGCCATAATGCACTTTGCCGCTGGCGTCTTTCCATGAATAGACTTGCGCCGCGGCGGCAATCGGCAGCAGCATGAGCAGGGACGGGCTGACAGGAAATGGGCGCATGGGTGCCTCGCGGTGGTGAAGGAGCGGTAGTCCGGAATTGCCGGGG
>JBKBOI010000151.1:0-3963 GCA_046294935.1 Rhodocyclaceae bacterium | reverse complement strand
GAGGAAATCATCAACGCCTACGATAACGCATTGCTCTACACCGATTATTTTTTAGCCAAGACCATCGAGCTGTTGAAGCGCAACAGCGAGCGCTTCGAAACCGCATTGATCTATGTCAGCGATCACGGCGAGTCGCTCGGCGAAGGGGGAACCTGGCTGCATGGCCTGCCGCGCGCCATCGCGCCGAAAGCGCAATTACACGTGCCGGCGATCATGTGGTTTGGCGCCCATCATCACGATGTCGATCTTGCCGCGCTGCGTGAGAAGCGCCAGCAGCCATACACCCACGACAATCTGTTCCACACCGTGTTGGGCTTTCTCGAAATCGAGACGTCGATTTACCGGCCCGAGCTCGACATTCTGCACGGCAGCCGCAGGGCGGACTGGCCGAAATGAAAACGCCATCCGCTCGCGGATGGCGTCGTGCCGTGCCGCCAGCGCCGAATATTCCTGGTGCGGCGAAACGATGGTGGGCTACTTCTTGATGCGCGCCTTGCCGTCGACGACCTCGACTTCGGCATCGAGGATGTAGGCTTCGCCCGGCATCTTCTTCTCGGTGAACAAGTCGTGGGCCATGCTCGCCTGAGCGCCGGTGCCGCAAGTGAACACGATCGGCTTGTCCTTCGGCAGGCTGGCGAGCTTGCCTTCCAGCTCGGCGAGCGGGATGCATTGCGCGCCCGGCCAGGTGCCGGCCTGGCACTGCTCGATCTTGCGCACGTCGATGATCGTCAGTTTGGTTGGATCGGTGTTGACGATGCGTTCGAAAAACGGCGTGCTGATGACCTCCTTGTCCTTCGTCGTTTCGACGATGAATTTCGTCGCTGCACCCGCCGCGGTGGCCATCGCAGCGGCCGCACTCTGCATCGCCTGACCAACGGCCGCTGCCGGCGTCGTTGCCGGCTTGGCCTGGTTGGCGGCCGCCCAAGCCGGGTAACCTTCGGTATAGATGCGCACATTCGTGTAACCGGCCTGCTTGGCCTTGAGCGCCGACTTGTTGGAAAGATCGCAGGCCAATCCGCCGCAATAGAAGATCAGCGGCTTGGTCTTGTCAGCGGGCAGCTTGGCGGCGTCGAACTTGTTGTCCGGCATGTTGATCGCACCGGGGATCATGCCCTTTTCCGCCGTGCGCTCGGGGCGTGCGTCGATCAACACGACATCGGCCTTTTCATCGAGCAGCTTCTTGATGTAGTCGGTACTCACCGACAGGATGCCACCGTTGGCTTCCCAGTCCGGAACACCGCCCTGATAGACCTTGATGTTCGTGTAGCCGAGCTTTTCGGTCTTGAAGGCCGCGCTATGGGACAGCTCGCAGGATGGTCCCTGGCAGTAGAAGATGATCTCCTTGCCTTTGTCGGCGGGCAGTCAGTCCTTCTGCTTGTCGAACAGCGGTTCGACGAGGTTGATCGCGCCGGGCAGATGGCCCGGATCGTAACGCTGCTTGGTCGGCCGTGCATCGATGACAATGGCGTTCTTGACGCGGTCGATCGGCGGCGTGGCATGGGGTTTCACATAAGCATAATCGACGATGCGGGTGTAGGGCCTGTAGTTGCCGACGCCAACGCCGCCCACGGCGATCTTCGCTTCGGTCGATTCCGCCTGTTGCGGCGCCTGGGCGCAGCCGCCGACGAGTGCGATCGAGATGGCGACAACGAGAAGCTCGTTTTTCATCACACACTCCTTTCTTATTGGAAAAATCATACGACGGTGAATTTCTCCGTCGATTCGTTGTAGCGCACGAAGGCATACCAAGCCAGCAAGAGTGCGCCAGAGATGAGCAATGTCGGCGCCCAGCCACCGAGCATGTCCGGCCAGTAGGCCTGATAGCCGACGGCGGTGATTTCGAAGTCGGCATCATTGTCTGGAATCGAGCGCGTCAGGCCGGTCATCTTCAGGATGGCGCTGGTGGTCGAGCCCATCCAGGCGAAGAAGAACATCGCCACCCACAGTTTGAGATGACCTTCGCCCATGCGCCACAGCGAGCCAGAGGCGCAGCCGCCGGCGAACACCATGCCGATGCCGAAGATCACGCCGCCGACCAGCGAGCCGATCCAGAACGAGGCAGGAATGGCGGAGAACGGATCGATCACCTTGCGCTGGAACAGGAAGGCAGCGATCGGAATGCCGATGGAAAGGGCGAGGATGATCGCCTTCGTCATGTCGCCCTCGGCGGTCATGAAGGGTTCGCGGAAAGCGCGCGCGAAGCACAGGCGCGAGCGGTGCATGACGAAACCGATCGCGAAGCCGAGCACGACGATCACCGCGCGGCTCGCCCAGATGCGATCATCCGAGTGATACCAGTCGTATGACCAGAGGATGATGCCGCCGATGATCAGAAAGCCGATCAGCGGATATTTTTTTACCAACCCCTCAGGGGCGTTGAGCGTCGGCGGTGCTTCCATGCCCCAGGAGATGTGCTCGAGCGTCCACAGCAGTAGCTTGAGGCCGATGACTGCGCCAACGATCAAGCCGAGCGCCATGACCCAGCCAGACGGCGAGGAATGCACGACTGGGTTGAAGAAGCCGCCGGTGGTGCAGCCGCCGGCGAACGAGGCGCCGATGCCCATCAGGGTGCCGCCGAGCGCGCCCCAAAGGAATTCCAGTTTGGGCGGCCGGTTGATCTGGAACTGACGCGACATCAGCGCGGCTGTGAAAGAACCGAGCAGCAACATGATGTTCATCAGCGACATGCGGTGTGTCAGCAAGCCTTCTTCGGGCACCTGGATTTCCAGCAGCGGGGCGAGGCCGAGCAGACCGTTGATCCGATCGCCCCAGTAGCGCACGCCACCGAACACTCCCCACACCGTACCATTCACCATCATCGCCAGGATGATCATGATCAACAAAATGGCGCCGAGATAGTGCGACCATTCCTCGACGAAGATTTTTTCGTAGTCGGCCTTGAAGCCGGCAAACGCGTTGCTCATCAGTGCATGCTCCCTGATCGAAAAAACATATGGTGTATTTCCCGCCCTTACGGCCGACAGACCGCATCCCCAAAGGCGGAATGAATCTACGTTAGCACCAAAGTCATTCCTTTGCGACTAGCCAAATGGGTTAGCAAGCCGCATAAATATCAGAAAATTCTAATAATTTAAAAACCTCGGTTGGATGGCATGGAGCGTGCGTACATCGCGGCGCAAGGTAAGGCACTTCGATGCGGCAGGGCATCTCCCCTGCCGAAGGCGTTGATGCCGCCATGCGCCGCGAGACGTGCAATCCGCTTCGTTGCGCATCAGAGAACAGGAGAAATCACCAATGACAGGATGTCGTCAACGAATCGGCAGTTTGTGGCTCACGAAGCGCGGTCGACCGCGGTTTCGCGGATGATTTCATATGTCATAGGGAAAATGGTGCGTATCGGGTTCGTGTCGGGTTTCGTGTCGTAAAACCCCTGATACTCCAAAGGGGTAATTGGCGCCGCGCCGAGCCCCCCCTAGGATACGGATACCGCTACGAACAGAGAGGGAGTTTTGATGCAACGCACACCTCATATCGCCAAGGCGCTATTCATCGGCTGGCTGTCCTTGATGGCCGGCTGTTTCGTGCATGCCGCCGATCAGCCGAAGGCTGGTAGCACCGCCGATCACAGCAAGTTCAAGGAGCTGCAGCAAGAGTTCCAGTCTGGCCCGGAGGTGACCAAGGCCTGCCTGTCCTGCCACACCGAAGCGGCCAAGCAGATCATGCACACCGAGCACTGGAAGTGGGAATATCTCAACCCGAAGACTGATCAGAAGCTCGGCAAGATTCATGTCATCAACAACTTCTGCACCTCTTCGCAGTCGAACCTGAAAGCCTGCGCCAGCTGTCACATCGGCTATGCGGCGATGACCGACAAGGGGGTGAAGGACGATGAAACGCTCGTCGACTGTCTGGCGTGCCATGATACGACCGGCGCCTATTCGAAGCCTTCGGGACTAGGGGGCATGGTTTACGCCAAGGACCTCGAAGTGCCCCCTGGCTCAG
>JBKBOI010000150.1:0-4024 GCA_046294935.1 Rhodocyclaceae bacterium | reverse complement strand
GCCGACCGGGCTGGTCGACCCGAAAGTCGAGGTGCGGCCAGCCTCCACCCAGGTCGACGACCTGCTCGGGGAGATAAAAAAGCGTGTCGCGCAAGAAGAGCGCGTTCTCGTCACGGTGCTGACCAAGCGGCTCGCCGAGCAGCTCACCGAGTTCCTCGCCGACAACGGGATCAAGGTCCGCTATCTGCATTCCGACATCGATACCGTCGAGCGCGTCGAGATCATCCGCGACCTGCGGCTGGGCGTCTTCGACGTGCTGGTCGGCATCAACCTGCTGCGCGAGGGACTCGACATCCCCGAAGTATCGCTGGTGGCGATTCTGGACGCCGACAAGGAAGGCTTCCTGCGCTCCGAGCGTTCGCTGATCCAGACCATCGGCCGCGCGGCGCGGCACATCAACGGCACGGCGATCCTCTACGCCGACCGCATCACGGACTCGATGAAGCGGGCCATCACCGAGACCGAGCGGCGGCGCAAGAAGCAGCTCGCCTACAACGCCGAACACGGCATTACCCCGAAAGGCGTGAAGAAACGCATCAAGGACATCATCGACGGCGTCTACGATCACGAGATCGCGGTGACCGATCTGAAAGTGGCCGAGCAGCAGGCGCGCTACGAGGCCATGAGCGAGAAGGCGCTCGCGCGCGAGATCAAGCGGCTGGAAAAAGCGATGCAGGAACATGCGAAGAACCTCGAATTCGAGGCCGCCGCTGCCGCACGCGACGAGCTGTTCCGCTTGAAGAGGCTCGTTTTCGGTGATAGTGGGCATGATGCGCCCACGGCATGAGACTCGGCGCTGGTGAAACGGCACGTCGAGGCGATTGTCTTGCCGGCGACAGCGCCCGACGCTCACCCCACGCTAAATTCCCGGCCGTAGAATGCCCCCGTCCGACTCAAAGGAGTTTTTCATGAAAGTGCTGGTGCCCGTCAAAAGGGTGATCGACTACAACGTCAAGGTGCGCGTCAAGGCCGATCGAAGCGGTGTGGAACTTTCCGGCGTCAAGATGGCGATGAACCCTTTCGACGAGATCGCGGTGGAAGAGGCGGTGCGGCTCAAGGAAGCCGGCATCGCCACCGAGGTCGTCGCCGTTTCCTGCGGCGCCTCGGCCTGCCAGGAGCAGCTGCGCACCGCGCTGGCGCTCGGCGCCGATCGCGCGATCCTCGTCGAGATGGAGGCAGCCCAGGCCGAAAACCTGCAGCCCTTGGCCGTCGCCAAGCTGCTCGAGTCGGTCTGCGACAAGGAGCAGCCCAGCCTCGTGATCCTCGGCAAGCAGGCGATCGACGACGACGCGAACCAGACCGGCCAGATGCTCGCCGCGCTGCTGGGCTGGCCGCAGGCGACCTTCGCTTCCAAAGTCGTGATCGCCGACGGCAAAGCGACAGTGACGCGCGAGATCGATGGCGGCCTGGAAACCCTGTCGCTCAAGCTGCCGGCCGTGGTGACCACCGACCTGCGCCTCAACGAACCGCGCTATGCAACCCTGCCGAACATCATGAAGGCGAAGAAGAAGCCGTTGGATGTGATCAAACCCGCCGATCTCGGCGTCGACATCGCGCCGCGCCTGACGACGCTGAAAGTCACCGAACCGCCGAAGCGCCAGGCTGGCGTCAAGGTGGCGGACGTCGCGGAACTCGTCGCCAAACTCAAGAACGAAGCGAAGGTGATCTGATCATGGCCATACTCGTCATCGCCGAACACGACCACGCCGCGCTGAAGGCGGCCACCCTCAACACCGTTGCCGCCGCGCAGAAGCTCGGCAGCGAGATTCACGTGCTGGTGGCCGGCAGCGGCTGCGCCGCGGTCGCCCAGGCAGCCGCGTCGCTCGCGGGCGTGAGCAAGGTGAAACTCGCCGAGGCTCCGCACTACGCCGACCAGACCGCCGAGAACCTGGCTGCCTTGATCGTCGCCAACGCCCAGGGCTATACGCATATCCTTGCCCCGGCAACGACCTTCGGCAAGAACCTGTTGCCGCGCGTCGCCGCGCTGCTCGACGTGGCGCAGATTTCCGAAATCTGCGGCATCGAAAGTCCGGATACCTTCGTGCGGCCGATCTATGCCGGCAATGCGCTGGCGACGGTGAAATCCGCCGATGCGGTGAAGGTGATCACGGTGCGCACCACGGCTTTCGATGCCGTGGGGCAGGGCGGCAGCGCTGTCATCGAAAACATCGCGGCGGGTCCGGATCTCGGACTGACGCGGCTCGTCGGCCGCGAGCTGACGAAATCGGCGCGGCCCGAACTGGGCGCGGCGAAGATCATCGTCTCCGGTGGCCGCGGCCTCGCTTCCGGAGAGAACTACCACAAGCTGCTCGAACCGCTGGCCGACAAGCTCGGCGCGGCGCTCGGCGCCAGCCGCGCCGCGGTCGATGCCGGCTTCGTGCCGAACGACTACCAGGTCGGGCAGACCGGAAAGGTGGTTGCGCCACAACTTTACATCGCGATCGGCATCTCGGGCGCGATCCAGCATCTGGCCGGGATGAAAGACAGCAAGGTGATCGTCGCGATCAACAAGGACCCGGACGCGCCGATCTTCCAGGTGGCCGACTATGGGCTGGTCGCCGATCTGTTCCAGGCCGTGCCGGAGCTGACCGCGGCGCTGTGAGCGCAGGGCGATGAACTTCACCGACGGCCTGTTCGGCGACCTCTGGGCCTATGGGGCATTCGTTCCCCATGTCCTGCTGTTGCTGTGGGCCGTGCGCACTGCGCCGTGGAAACGCCTGGCCGACAATGCACAAATGCACGTCTGGATGGGCACCATCGTCGTGCTGACACTGTTCTGGAGCCTCAAGGCCGGCGCCAAGCCAGGGCTGCATCTGCATCTGCTCGGCGCTACCGCCTTCACTCTGATGTTCGGCAGGCAATTGGCCTTGCTCGGGCTCTCGGTGGTGCTCGCGGCGGTGACCTTCAATACCGGGCTGAAAGGCATCGCCGGTTGGCAGGCGTATGGGTTGAATGCCTTGGTGCTGATCGCCGTGCCGGTGTTCGTGGCCCACGTCATGTGGCGCTTCGTCGAACGCTTCCTGCCGGCGAACATCTTCGTCTATTTCTTCGTCGCGGCCTTCTTTGGCGGCGGCGCCGCGGCGCTGGCGAGTGGGCTTACCAGCGGCCTGTTGTTATGGAGTGCCGGCATCTACGGCTTCGAGTTGCTGCTGTCGGATTATTTGCCATTTTACGTTCTGCTCTGTTTCGCCGAATCCTGGCTCAACGGTGCAGCGATCACGCTGCTGGTCGTCTATTACCCGCGCTTCGTTTCGAGCTTCGACGACCGGCGCTATCTTTGGAAAAAGAAAGAACCGCGCTGACGAACGATGAGAGCCGGAGGGTGCCGTCTTGCCAGCGCAGAGTTTCACATGCCCTGGTAGATCGGACCTTCGCCGCCCTGCGGGGGCACCCAGTCGATGTTCTGCCCCGGGTCCTTGATGTCGCAGGTCTTGCAATGCACGCAGTTTTGCGCGTTGATCTGCAAGCGCGGGGCGCCGCCTTCCTCGACGATCTCATAGACGCCGGCCGGGCAGTAGCGTTGCTCGGGTGCGGCATAGAGTGCCAGATTGTGGGTGATCGGTGCCTCATCGTCCTTCAGTCGCAGATGGCAGGGCTGGTTTTCCTCGTGGTGGGTGTTGGAGAGAAACACCGACGAGAGTCGATCGAAGGTGATGACGCCATCGGGCTTCGGATAGTCGATCGGTTGGCACTGTGCGGCGGGTTTGAGCTTGACGTGATCCGCGGTGAGATGCAGCGTCCAAGGCGCCTTGCCACGAAAAATCTGCTGATCGATGCCGAAGAGGACAGAGCCTTTCCAGAGTCCCTTGGCCATCGAGGGCTTGAAATTGCGCGCGCGGTAAAGCTCCTCGAACAGCCACGAATCGCGGAAAGCCGCAGGATAAGCCGTGAGCTCGTCGCCACTGCGGCCTTCCGCGAGTGCGGCAGCGACGGCTTCGGCAGCCAGCATGCCCGATTTGATCGCCGCGTGCGAGCCCTTGATGCGCGAGGCGACTAGGAAGCCGGCATCGTCGCCGATCAGCGC
>JBKBOI010000149.1:0-4057 GCA_046294935.1 Rhodocyclaceae bacterium | reverse complement strand
CTGGCGCGCATACGAATGCACGACGAGCAGGTCGTCGGTCTCGCCGCTGCCCTGGTCATGCGCGCCTTCGGAGGCGCCGACGCCGCGGAAGTTCGGCCGCAGCGCAACACAGCCGAGCTCGCGGAAAGTCCGCGCGAGCGTGGTGACCACCTTGTTCTCGGCGGTGCCGCCGTAGAGCGGATGAGGATGCGCGATCAGCGCGATGCCTTGCGGCTCATCGCGCGTGTCGACGAACACCTCGATCGAGCCCGCCGGGCCGTCGAGGAAGACGCGGTCGTGGCGGTTCATGATTCGCTGAATTCCCGTTCGGCGAGCAAACGCGCTCCATCATTGCCGGAATAGAGGCGATGGTTGTCGGAATTGAACTCGTGCTTGACGTCGAGCGACAAGGACTCGATGGCCAGCAACTTGAAACGGGAGGTCTTGTAGCATCCACCTTGGCTGGTCATTTCGTAAGAAAGCAGGAAATGTAAGGCGTCACGAGTGACTTTGAAATCCGCTGCGGGCGAAAAGTAGAAACTACGCTGCGTGGTGTTTAAAGTATCGGGATTGAAGGTCTTGCACTCGATGTAACAGGTGGTATCGCCGAGCGTGAATTCGATGTCCGGGTAGCCGGCGCTCTTTCGCTTGCCACTTGGCGCCTTCGGAATGTCGGCGCGCGCACCGGGCAGGGCATTGAGCGCATCGCGCACGAAGGGTTCGATCTTGTTGCCGACTTCATTGACGCGTTTGCTGACGATGCCGGAGCGATTGATGGCCTTGCCTGCGCTGATCGCGCCAGCGACGAGCGCATCGCGCAGCCGGCGGTGATCCTCCTTGCCGTCGTCGAATGCGATCACCCGATGTCCCGTCATCGCTTCGATGACGAGATTGAATGGCACTCCTTTGAGCGGCTTCAGCATCTGGCGAATCACGCTCTCCAAACGAGCGACGTATTGGCGTTTCGCTTGCCCGGCGTCCATGGTCAATCCTTGATGAACAACACGATGCGATTCGTGTTGGTGCCCTTGCGATTGTTATCGACCCCCCAGATGTTCGAGGTTTTCGTGAAGCTTTGCTGGTTGATCAACACGGCTTTGACCTCGAAGCCTGCTGCCTCTCCCAGAGGGGCGATGACTTCATCGAGCCTGATTTGGCCATTGCGCACCTCGCCAACCTCGAAGGCAACATGTCCACCACGACGTGTGATGCGGAACAATTCTCGCAAGGTCGCCGCCATTTCCTCGCTCCATACTGACAACGAGCGGCTGACGGACATCCTCGCGGCGACCTCTCGAACGTCGATGCCATTGAACCAGCAGCGCAGCCAATTGTCTTCCGCGTATTGCACGACATCGAGGAAAGGCGGAGAGGTGACGGTGAGCGTTACGCTCTCGTCCGAGAGTTGCCGCACCTCCTGAGCCCTTCCCGTCATGAACATGGCATCCACGGCGAGTGCCGCCATGCGCGCCCGTTGTGCCTCGCTCAAGCCCGACAACAGCTGGATCGTTTTTTTCCAAATGATTGCCGCGACATCGCGCAGCGGAGGAGTCTGATTACGTTGGAGATTGATCTCGCGCTGGCGTTCCGGTGTCGTCGCCTGATTGGGCGGCAAGGTATAGACCGAGAAGAATCCTGGAGAATGCCCTGTCAAGCGGTTGGTGGCGACCATGCGAATCCAGCGATCCACGGCGTCTTCGCACCCCGTTCTCCTTCGTTCGTTGAGATAATCTTTAAGCGCGCGAATCTGTCGCTCGGTCTGGGGATGGTAGAAGGGCGTGAGATCGGGGTCTTGCGGATCGCTTGCCGTCTCTGCCTGAAAATCGATTTCGGCGAGTCGCCCGCGCACGGCATCGAGCCGCGGCGGAGCGATGCGCGGACGGGCAAGAATCTCGCTCAACGGATTGATGTCGTTGGCCGCCACCCGCCGACCGAGCAGCGCCGCCTCGATGACCGTGGTTCCCCGCCCGGAAAATGGATCGAAAACCCGCTCGCCGGGCTGCGTCAGGCGAGTGATGAAGAAATGGGGCAGCTGCGGCTTGAAACAGGCGCGATAGGATATTTCGTGCAGGCTGCTGCCTTGCCGCTGGCGCGATGTCCACAACTCTCGCTCTATCCACAACCCACGTGTGCGAGGGTCGACGAGCAATCTTTCCGTCTTGTCCCAGCCCGAATCCACTATGGGATGGAAGAGGTCGATTTGCGGCGCGACCATGACGCCCGGCATTTCTTCCATGTCAAGGCTCACCTGACGAGCAGCCGTTCGACGATCTTGCCACCGATCAGGTGCGATTCGACGATCTCGTCGATGTCTTCCCGATCGACGTAGGTGTACCAGACGGCTTCCGGGTAGACGACGATCACCGGCCCTTTGTCGCAGCGATCGAGACAGCCGGCGGTATTGACGCGCACCTTGCCCGGAATCGCCTCGCCCGCCGCCTTGACGCGTTCCTTGCAATAGTCGCGCATTGCCTGGGCATCGTGGTCGTTGCAGCACATTTCGCCGGGCTCGCGCTGGTTGGTGCAGAAAAACAGGTGGTATTGGTAATAGCTCATCCTTGTCTCCAGTTGGATTGGGTCGGCGTGCGCCAATGTAGCAAAAGTCGGCGCTCGCGGGACGGCATGATGTAGTCCGGCCTGCCGGCCATTTACCGTGATGCCGCCTGCGCGGGCTTTTTTAGCGGATAGCGGGATACTTGACCGCGTTCTTGGCGATCTTGTCGCGCGCCGCGGCGATCAGGTCGATGCCGAGCACGTCGGCGAGCTCCACCAGATAGATCAGCGTATCGGCCACCTCGTCGCGGATCTCGGCGAGCTTTTCCGGCGGGGGCGCGAGGCTCTCTTCAGGCGTGGCCCACTGGAAGTGCTCGACCAGTTCGGCAGCCTCGACGATCAAGGCCATCGCCAGATTTTTTGGCGTATGAAAGCGTCGCCAGTCGCGCGCGGCGGCGAACTCGCGCAGTGCCTGCTTCAGGGTTTCGAGGTCATCGATCGTCTCATTCATCGTTCGCTCCGGGAAAGCATCAGCCACGGCAGGGCGAGGAAGGGCCACGAGGCGCTGACCAGCCGGGTGAGCCCATTGAAGTTGAGGAAATGGCCCTGCTGCCAGACGCGCAAGCTGTCTTCGAGGTAAGGATTGTCCGGCATCAGGTTGGCGAGCACGGTGGCCAGCATCAGCGAGATCGCCGCGATGGCCTGGCGCGCGCCGGCCGGGAGCGCCATTGCGCTCCCCCACATCAGCAGCCCCAGCGCCAGCCCAGCCAACGTGCCGGGGGTGGCCCAAGCAAGCCCACCGATGCCCTGCATCAGCACGGTGAGCGCCACGCTCTTGACGAGTAGCGCGAGCAGGATCAGCCCCACGGGAAACATGAACGGGTGCCGCCGGGCAAGTCGGGCGCCGATCAGCGCGACTGCCAGCGTCTGCGCAGCGACTGTCGCCAGCTCGAAGTTTCTGATCCGGTTGGCTTCGAATTCGAACGCGGTGGGCAGGCCGATGAGGCTGCGCAGGTTGCCGTTGCCGAATGGCAGGCTTGCCGGATCGAGCTGGCCAAGCAGCCACAGCGCGACGAGCATGAGGCCCGCATCGCCGTGAGCGCCCGCCAGGAAGTGCTGGGCGCGCCAGCGGTGGAGGCGCCCGCCGTCGAGCAGCGCGCGCCCTCCCGCGAGACCAAGGATTGCGCCCAGAAGCGCGCCCACCGTGTTGCAGGCGAAATCGAGATTCGAAGGCACGCGGCTGGGCAGGTAGTTCTGCACGATTTCGACGCCCAGACTGAGGCCCGCGCCGATCAGCAGCGCCAGGCCGAGCGCGAGGATCGGGGCCAGGCGCCGGATCAGCGCCGCCGTCCAGAAAAAACCGAGCGGCAGGTAGGCCAGCAGATTGGCGGCCAGATCGAAGGCGGTGAAATAGCGTGGCCAGCCGGCCATCAGGAATGCGAGCGGATCGACGCCCGTCGCCTGCCAGCCGGAAAAAGGATAGAGGCTGCCGTAAGCGATCAGCAGCGTCCAGACGGCGGCGAGCTTCAGCGGTAGGTTGGAGCTGCCGCGTGCCGTCACGGCGATGCTCGCGGGCGCTTCGCCC
>JBKBOI010000148.1:0-4082 GCA_046294935.1 Rhodocyclaceae bacterium | reverse complement strand
CGCGCAAGGCGGAGTTTCTGGCGAAGATGGACGGGTTGATGCCGTGGGCGGAACTGTGCGCGCTGATTGAGCCGCACTATCCCAAGGCCGGCAACGGCCGGCCGCCGATTGGACTGGAGCGGATGCTGCGCATGTACTGGGTGGCCAACTGGTTCAACCTGGCTGACGAAGCCTGCGAAGACGCCATGTACGACATTGCGGTATTCCGCGAATTCTGCGGCTTCGATCTGGGCCGGGAACGGATTCCCGATGCCACCACCCTGCTGAAGTTCCGGCACCTGCTGGAAGAGAACGACTTTGGCAAGGAGATGTTTGCCCGCGTCGGCGCCCTGTTGCAGGCCAAGGGTGTCAAGGTTTCCGGCGGCACGATTGTCGATGCCACGCTGATCGCGGCGCCCCCCTCGACCAAGAACGAAGACAAAGCTCGGGATCCCGAGATGCACCAGGTCAAGAAGGGGCGGCTCGGCGACCTGCCAGGCGGCCTACAATCCCACGAATGGTGTCGTTACCGTAACGACGAGTGGTTGCTGAGCCATACAAGACCTTCGGCGGCCCGGCCTCGTCCGGGCCGTTTCGTATTCCAGCGTAACGATCCGTAAAACCCGGCGCTGGCGGGACGGCACCCCAGAGTCCATCGGCTAGAATCGGCCGCATGAAACCACGCCGCCTGCTCGCATACGTCCTGCTCGTCATCACGCTCGGCGGCGGCTTCGCCGCTTGGCGGCATTTCTCCGCCGCAGGCGACAAGCCGGCTTACAAGTTCGCCACCCTCGAGACCGGCCCGCTCATCGCCGCGGTCGCCGCCACCGGCACGCTCAACCCGGTGGTCTCGGTGCAAGTGAGCTCGCAGATTTCCGGTCAGATTCGCGAGATCCTCGTCGATTTCAACAGCACCGTGAAAGCCGGCGATCTGCTGGCACGTCTCAACCCGGAAACCTACGAACACCGGGTGCGACAGGCCGAGGCCGATCTCGAGGCAGCCCGCGCGCTGGTCGCCGCGCAGCAGGCCGAACTGTTCCGCGCCCGCGTCAATCTCGCGGAGGCCGAGCGCGATTTCGTCCGCAAGCAGACGCTGGTGGCAAAGAATTTCATTTCTCCCGCCGAGCTAGACAAGGCGCAGACCCTGCTCGATGCAGCACGCGCCCAATTGCGCGTGGTCGAGGCGCAAGCCGCCAACAGCGCCGCGCTCGTCCGCCAACGCGAGGCCGCCCTCGGCCAGGCCCGTGTCGATCTGTCGCGTACCGAGATCCGCGCCCCCATCGATGGCATCGTCATCAAGAAGAGCGTCGAGCCGGGCCAGACCGTGGCGGCGAGCCTGCAGGCTCCGGAGATGTTCGTGATCGCCAAGAATCTTTCCGACATGCAGGTCGAGGCCGCGATCGACGAGGCCGACATCGGCCGCATCGAGCTGGGCCAGCAGGTGAGCTTCACCGTCGATGCCTTTCCCGGCCGGCGCTTCAAGGGCGAGGTCAAGCAGATCAGGAAGGCCGCACAAGTAGTCTCGAACGTCGTCAGCTACACGGTCGTGATTTCCGCCGCCAACCCCGATTCGATCCTGCTGCCGGGCATGACCGCCAACGTGCGCATCATCACCGCCCGGAAGGAAGACGTGCTGAAAGTCGCCAATGCCGCGCTGCGCTTTCATCCGCCGGAGGGCGACGAAAAAACCTTGCCGGCGGGACGTCCGCCCAGCGGCGCGGGACGCGGACGCAGCAGCGCGGAAGGCGGCAGCGGCAAGCTCTGGGTGCTCGGCGACGACGGCAGACCGAAGGCGATCGAGGTGAAGACCGGCATCACCGATGGCAATCACACCGAAATCGTCGCCGGCGACATTGCCGCGGGCCAACAGGTCATCGTCGGCCTGAACGTCCGAAACGAGAAGGCCAAGCCGGTGCAACCGCGGATGTTCTGACGTGCCCCTGATCCGCGTCGAGAACCTCGTCAAACACTACCGGCTCGGCGATACCGAGGTGCCGGCACTGCGCGGCGTGACGCTGGAAATCGCGCGCGGCAGCTTCGTCGCCGTGATGGGGCCGTCCGGCTCGGGCAAATCGACCTTCATGAACCTGCTGGGCTGCCTCGATGCGCCCAGTGCCGGCCGCTATTGGCTGGATGGCGAAGAGGTCTCGCGCCTCGACGACGACGCTCTCTCGCGCGTGCGCAACCGCAAGATCGGCTTCGTCTTCCAGCATTTCAATCTGCTCGCGCGCACCTCGGCACTCGACAATGTCGCGCTGCCGCTGCTCTATCGCGGCATCGAGGCCGCCGAACGACGGGCGCGCGCGGCACGGCGGCTTGCCCAGGTGGGCCTGGCCGAGCGCATGACGCACCACCCGCCACAACTGTCCGGCGGCCAGCAGCAGCGCGTCGCCATCGCCCGCGCGCTGGTGGGCGATCCGGCCTTGATCCTCGCCGACGAACCGACCGGAGCGCTCGATTCGAAGACCGGCATCGAGATCATGGCGCTATTGCAGGAACTCAACCGCGCTGGCATCACGATCGTCGTCGTCACCCACGAGCACGACATCGCCGCCTATGCCGACCGCATCATCCAGTTTCGTGACGGGCAGGTGATTGGTGACCATCCCAATCCCACGTGCCGGGACGCCAGCGCCGATCTTGCCGCTCTCGCGCCCACATGAACTTCGCCGCCACGCTGCTCATCGCCCTGAAGGCGCTCGCCACCAACAAGCTGAGATCGAGCTTGACCATGCTCGGCATCATCATCGGCGTGGCCGCGGTGATCGTGATGATCGCCGTCGGCGGTGGCGCGCGTGCCCAGGTCGAGGCGCAGATCAAGAGCCTGGGCTCGAACCTGATGATGATCTTTTCCGCTTCGCCGACGTTCACTGGCGCTCGTGCCGCGGTCGGCTCCACCTTCACGCTCAGCGAGGAGGATGCCTACGCGATCGCGCGCGAACTGCCGGTGCATGTGGCCGCCGCAGCGCCAGTGCTGCGCGGCTCAGGTCAGATCGTCGCCGGCAACGCCAACTGGTCCACCTCGTTCCATGGCGTGACGCCGGAATATTTCGAGGTGCGCGAATGGACTCTGGCGGAAGGTCGCTTCTTCGAGGCCGCCGAACTCAATGGCGCGGCGAAGGTGGCGATCATCGGCAAGACGGTGGCGACCAACCTGTTCGGCGCGGAAAGTCCGCTCGACCGAGTGATCCGCATCCGCACCGTGCCGCTCACCGTGATCGGGGTGCTCGAGGCCAAGGGGCAAAGCCCCGGTGGCGCGGACCTCGACGACATCGTGCTGATGCCGATCACCACTGCCCGGAATCGAGTCCTCGGCGCCACTGCGCTCGCCAAGAGCCGCGCGGTGGGATCGATCCAGATCAAGCTCGTCGATGGCGCGGACGGCAAGGAGGCAGCCGAGAAAGTACGCGAGCTGCTACGCCAGCGCCACCGTCTGCAGCCCGACCAGGACGACGACTTCACGCTGCGCAACATGACCGAGATCCTGCAGGCGCGCGAAGACTCTTCGCGCGTGATGGCGATGCTGCTAGCCGCCGTCGCCTCGGTTTCCCTGCTCGTCGGCGGCATCGGCATCATGAACATCATGCTCGTCTCGGTCACCGAGCGCATCCGCGAAATCGGTCTGCGACGCGCGGTCGGCGCCCGCGCGCGCGACATCCTGTCGCAATTCCTCATCGAATCGATCACATTGTCGCTGATCGGCGGCCTGGTCGGCGTGGCGCTCGGCGTCGGCGGGGCGGAACTGATCGCATCGCTTGCCGGCTGGCCGATCCTGCTCGGGCCGACGTCGATGCTGCTGGCGGTGGGTTTCGCGGCGGCGATCGGCATCTTCTTCGGCTGGTATCCGGCGCGCAAGGCGGCGCGCCTGTCGCCGATCGAAGCGCTGCGGCATGAATAGTCAAACCATTGTCACATTTCTTCCAGTCAACCAAGCCTAGAATCGGCTCGCCATGGCCGAAGAGATCGAACTCAAGCTGGCGCTGCCGGAAACCGCTCGACGCGCCTTCCTGCGCCATCCGTTGCTGCGGCAGGCTGTGCGTAGGCAGAGCCATCGTCTGACCAACCTCTACTCCGACACACCCGGACTGGACTTGCGCAAGCAT
>JBKBOI010000147.1:0-4093 GCA_046294935.1 Rhodocyclaceae bacterium | reverse complement strand
AGGATCGTCAGCCACGACAATCCTGCCTGCATGCCTTCGAGGATCAGGAACTCGAACAGCCGACGCTCGTCATGGCAGGGCACGCCCCATTCGGTGTCGTGATAGGCGACGTAGAGTGGGTCGTCACCGCACCACGGGCAGCGCGTCGGATCGTCCATGCCGTCCTGCCAGCGCCGACTTTCAGTTCAAGGCCAGCACGCCACGCTTGAGCCCCGGATCCTCCGGATGGGGCGAGAGCGCGAAGCCCAGGCTGGTGACGAACTGGATCATGCGGTGGTTCTCGGCGAGGAAATCGCCATTCATGTATTTGATACCGCGCGAGCGCGCGGTGTCGATCAGCACGCCCATCAGCCGGCGCGCGAGTCCTTTGCCCTGCCAGGCGTCGGCGACGACGATGGCGAATTCACAGGATTCGCCATCTGAATTCATCGCGTAGCGCGCGACGCCGATTTCCGTTTCCTTGCCTTCGCTCTCGATGGTGGCGACGAAGGCCATCTCGCGGTCGTAATCGATCTGCGTCAGGCGCACGAGCTGCGCGGGAGAGAGCTCCTTGAGCGTGTTCATGAAGCGGTAATACTTGGTCTCCGGCGACAGGCTGCGCACGAATTCTTGCTCCAATTCCGCGTCTTCCGGGCGGATCGGGCGGATCGTCACCAATTGACCGTCCGGCGTCTGATATTCCGTGATCAGATGCGACGGATAGGGGTGGATCGCCATGTGGTCATAGCGACCCGCCGTGAGCGGCAGGTTTTCGATCGCGATGCGCGCATCGACGGCCACCGCGCCATATTCGTCCACGATCAGCGGATTGATGTCCATTTCGCTGATCCAGGGAAGCTCGCAGACCATTTCGGAGACCCGCAGCAACACGGCTTCGAGCGCCTCCATGTTGACGGGCGGCATGTTGCGGTATTCGCCCAGACGAGCGGCGATGTGCGTCGAGGCGAGCATGTCGGCAATGAGGAATTTGTTCAGTGGTGGCAAGGCGACGGCGCGTTGTGTGCAAATGCCTTCATTTTTGACGTTGCCGTCCGGGGTGCCGAACACGATGGTCGGACCGAAGATCGAATCGCGCATCATGCCGACGACGAGCTCGCGGCCATTGGCCTTCTGGATCATCGGTTCGATCGCGATGCCGTGGATGGTCGCATCGGGACGATGCTTCTTCACTTCTTCGAGAATCTCGGTATAGGCATCGCGCACCGCGGCGAGGCTGTTCAGATTCAGGCGCACGCCGCCGGAATCGCTCTTGCTGGTGATCTGCGGCGAGTCGACCTTCATCACCACCGGCAGGCCGATTTCCTCGGCGAGCACCATCGCTTCGGAAGGCGAACGGGCGACGACGGTCTGGGCGATCGGAATGCGGAAGGCCGCCAGCAAGGCCTTGGATTCCATTTCGTTGAGTACCTTGCAACCTTCGGACAGGGCGGTTTCGATGACCAGCCGCGCCGATTCGAGTCTTGGCGCGACATGGTCGGCAATCGAGGCCGGCGCCTGCATCAGGAGCTGCTGGTTGCGGTAGTAGCTGGAGATGTACGAGAACAGCTCGACCGCCGGTTCCGGCGTGTGGAAGGTCGGAATGCCGGCGCCCCTCAATAGCAGGCGCGCTTCATAGACCTGTTCGCCGCCCATCCAGCAGGTGACCACCGGCTTGTCGGATTTTTTCGAGGCTTCGATCACCGCCCGCGCCGACTGGGTCGGGTCGGTCATCGCCTGAGGCGTGAGGATCACCAGCACGCCATCGACACTGTCATCCGCGAGGCAGACATCGAGCACGGCCGCATAGCGTTCCGGGGTGGCATCGCCGACGAGGTCGATCGGGTTGCCTTTCGACCAGGTCGGCGGCAGCACGGCATCGAGCTTCGCGCGCGTCGCCGCGCCGATGGTGGCGAGCGGAATGCCGATGTCGCCGGCGTAATCGGCGGCCATCACACCGGGGCCGCCGCCATTGGTGACGATCATCAGCCGATTGCCGCGCGGCCGGAAATGTGAGAACAATGCCTGGGCGGCGGCATACATCTGGCCGATCTTGCCCAGACGCACCACGCCGGCGCGGCGCACCGCGGCGTCGAACACATCGTCGGCGCCGACCAGTGCGCCGGTGTGCGACAGCGCGGCCTGGCGGCCTGCGGGATGGCGTCCGACCTTGATCAAGAGCACCGGCTTCGCGCGCGCGGCGGCACGCAACGCGCTCATGAAGCGGCGCGCGTTCTTGATGCCCTCGATGTAGAGGAAGATGCTCTCGGTGCGCGGGTCGGCGACCATGTAGTCGAGCACTTCGCCGAAATCGATGTCGCTTTCCGCGCCGAGCGAGACGACGTTCGAAAAGCCCACCTTGTTCGGCAGCGCCCAGTCGAGGATCGCGGTGCACAGCGCGCCGGACTGGGAAATCAGCCCGATCGTACCGGGATGGGCGCTGCCGTTGGCAAAGGTGGCATTGAGGTTGCTGGCGGGCCGCATGATGCCCAAACAGTTGGGCCCCAGCAGGCGCAGGCGGTGGCGATGGGCGGAATCGAGCGCCTGACGCAGCAGGGTGGCGCCGCGCGCACCCATTTCCACGAAGCCACCGGAAATGATGATCGCATGCCGGGTGCCAGCCCGCCCACAGGCTTCGACGATGGCCGGTACGGTCTCGGCCTTGGTGCAGATCACCGCGAGATCGAGACGCTGTGGGATGCTTTCCACCGAATCGTAGGCTTTCTGGCCATAGACGGTCTCATGGCGTGGATTGACGAAATAGAGCTTGCCGGTGTAGCCGCCGTCGATGACGTTGCGCACCAGCGTCGAGCCGATGGATCCGGGGGTCTCGGAAGCGCCGATGATGGCGATGGATGTCGGCTCGAAGAGCGGGGTGAGATAATGTTTATCGTCGTTCATGGGGGGGTTGGACTTTTGGCCGGTCCCTCGAAATCCGCAATGATGTTGCAGTGCAACAGAATACCATCAACACGACAGCCTCATGCAAGAAAAACACGCCATCCGCCCCGGCCAATCGACCGAACTGTTGAAAGAATTGCACATCCTGACGCGCGATGGTCAGCTCAACCAGGACAGCCGGCGCAAGCTCAAGCAGGTGCATCACCTGATTGGTTTCATCGAGCCGCTGATCCAGGAAGCCGCCGCGCAGCAGCCGGAGGTGAATCTGGTCGATTTCGGCGCCGGCAAATCCTACCTGGGTTTCCTGCTGTATGACTCGTTTTTCAAAGAGGGGCGCCTTGCCGCCTCGCTGCACGGCATCGAAGCACGCGCCGAGCTGGTCGAGAAATCCTGCGCGCTGGCCGCACGGCTGGGTTTCACCGGCATGCGCTTTCATGCGCTGGATGCCGCGAGAGCGGGCTCCTGTCCAAAGCTGCCGTCACGCATCGACATCGTCACCGCCTTGCACGCCTGCGACACCGCGACCGACGACGCGATCCGTTTCGCGCTCGAGCGTCGGGCACGATTCGTCGTGCTGGTGCCCTGCTGCCAGGCCGAAGTCGCCGCGCTGCTGAGAAAACACAAAAGCCGGGCACTGGCCAACCCGCTCGCCGAACTGTGGCGTCATCCGCTGCATACGCGCGAATTCGGCAGCCTCGTCACCAACGTGCTGCGTTGCCTGCAGCTCGAAGCGCATGGCTACCAGGTGAGCGTGACCGAACTGGTCGGCTGGGAGCATTCGTTGAAGAACGAGCTGATCGTCGCGCGCCGCACCGGTCAGCCTGCCCGCCACCGCGGCGTGCGGCTCAGGGAGATCCTCGCCTTTCTGGGGCTGGAGGCGGAGTTGTCAAAGCGATTTTTCTTGCCCTGAGCGCTTCAAAATCGGCGTTGGCAGGACGGCACCCTACATCACATTGGCCAGGTAGCCGCCCAGCCGCATGTCGGTGGTGAGGATGTGTTCGGTCAGCCAGCGTTCGAGGATTTCGATGTGCCGTTCCGTCATCTCGCCACCGCCCTGCAACAGTTCCTGCTGCAGTTCCTTGGCGGTCTCGATCAGCTCGCGGTGCTCCGCCTTGTGCGCTTCCATGTCCTTGTATTGATACTTGAGCATCAACCGTTCCTCGTGGCTGAAGTGCCAGACGGTGCAATTGATCAGCTCCTCGAGGACGGCGGCCCG
>JBKBOI010000146.1:0-4220 GCA_046294935.1 Rhodocyclaceae bacterium | reverse complement strand
GCGAGGCGACGGCGGAGGAGGGGATGGCGGCATTCCTCGATCAGCACTATGCATCGCATGAGGCACCCGCGCGGCTGATCCTCGAACCGTGGCCGCTGGAGGAGCTGCCGGAAAACCTGCCCGCCGGCCCGGCGCGAAACGAGATGGAACGCGCCTGGCTGGAAATGGCGCGCAAGAACGCGCAACTGGCGCTGGCGGCGCGGCGGCAGAGCCAAACGCGCGCCAGCGTGCGGCTGGAAGCCCTGCGCGCCGCGCTCGATCTGGCCGAGCCACCGCGCCGCATCGAATGCTTCGATGTGAGCCATACGATGGGCGAAGGCACGGTGGCCTCCTGCGTGGTCTGCGTCGATGGCGCGATGAAGAAGAGCGAATACCGTCGTTTCAACGTCACTGGTATTACGCCGGGCGACGACTATGCGGCGCTGCGTCAGGCGCTCACACGGCGTTACGAGAAAGTCGGCGCTGGCGAGACGGCACGCCCCGACCTGGTGCTGATCGACGGCGGCAAAGGGCAGCATGCGGTGGCGCGCGAGGTGTTCGCGGAGCTCGGCTTGGACGATTTGATGAGCATCGGCGTGGCCAAGGGCGAGGAAAGAAAGCCCGGCCACGAGACGCTGTTCGTTCATGGCAGGTGCGAGCCGCTAGAATTGGCCATGGACAACGCCGGCTTCCACCTGATCCAGGAGATTCGCGACGAGGCGCACCGCTTCGCGATCGTCGGCCACCGTGCGCGGCGGGCCAAGACGCGCGGCAAATCGGCGCTGGAAGATATTCCCGGCATCGGCCCGACACGGCGACGTGCATTGTTGGCCCATTTCGGCGGGCTGGAAGGCGTCATGGCAGCGACGGTCGAGGATCTGTGCCGGGTGCCCGGCATCAGCCGCCGGCTGGCGACGGAAATCCATCGGCAATTGCATCGAACATGATTTTCAACCTCCCCAACTCGCTGACCTGGCTACGCATCGTGCTGATCCCGCTGGTGGTCGGCGTGTTTTATCTGCCGCTGACGATTCATGAGCAGAATTTCATCGCCACCGGCGCCTTCGTCGTCGCCGCGATCACCGACTGGTTCGATGGCTGGCTGGCCCGGCGGCTCGGCCAGACTTCGGCCTTCGGCGCCTTCCTCGACCCAGTGGCCGACAAACTGATGGTCGCCGCGGTGCTGGTGATGCTCGTCCAGCTCGAACGCCTCGACGCCATCGTGGCGATCGTCATCATCGGCCGCGAGATCACGATCTCCGCGCTGCGCGAGTGGATGGCGCACATCGGCGCGGCTGGGAGCGTCGCGGTCTCGTTCATCGGCAAGCTGAAGACCACGGCGCAGATGATCGCGATCCCGATGCTGCTTTTTTACGACCCGCTGGCCGGCCTGCCGATCGCCGCGATGGGCGAGGCGCTGATCTGGCTCGCCGCTGCGCTGACGTTGTGGTCGATGGGCTATTACCTCGGCAAGGCATGGCCGGAAATCCGCCGCAAGGGTTTTTGAGCGGCTCCGCTTTCCGGTATCATTCGCATTTCCCGTCAGCGTAGTCGTCATGACCAAATACGTTTTCGTCACGGGGGGTGTCGTCTCCAGCCTGGGCAAAGGCATTGCCGCCGCCAGTTTGGGGGCCATTCTCGAATCGCGCGGCATCCGCGTCACCCACCTCAAGCTCGATCCCTACATCAACGTCGATCCCGGCACGATGTCGCCGTTCCAGCATGGCGAGGTGTTCGTCACCGAGGACGGCGCCGAGACCGACCTCGATCTCGGCCACTATGAGCGCTTCACCAGCGCCAAGATGGGCAAGCGCAACAACTTCACCACCGGCCAGATCTACGAATCGGTCATCAAGAAGGAGCGGCGCGGTGAGTATCTCGGCAAGACGGTACAGGTGATCCCGCACATCACCGACGAAATCAAGCATTACATCAAACGCGGCGCGGAAGGCGCCGAGGTGGCGATCGTCGAGATCGGCGGCACGGTGGGCGACATCGAATCGCTGCCCTTCCTCGAAGCGATCCGCCAGATGGGCATCGAAGAGGGCAAGAACAACGCCTGCTACATCCATCTGACGCTGCTGCCTTACATTCCGACGGCCGGCGAATTGAAGACCAAACCGACGCAGCACTCGGTCAAGGAGCTGCGCGAGATCGGCATCCAGCCGGACATCCTGCTCTGCCGCGCCGACCGGCCGATTCCCGACGAGGAGCGCAGGAAGATCGCGCTGTTTACCAACGTGCAGCCCGAGGCGGTGATCGCCGCGCTCGATGCCGATTCGATCTACAAGATCCCGGCCATGCTGCATGATCAGATGCTCGACGAGATCGTCTGCCACAAGCTCGGCATCCTGGCGCGCGCGGCCAATCTCACGGTATGGAAGCAACTCGTCGATGCGCTCGAACATCCGGAGCACGAGGTCGACATCGCTTTCGTCGGCAAATACGTCGATCTCACCGAATCCTACAAGTCGCTGACCGAGGCGCTGGTGCATGCCGGGATCCACACGCGCAGCAAAGTCAATATTCATTACCTCGATTCGGAAGAGATCGAGAAGCACGGGCCGGCGTCGCTGAAGGGCATGGATGCCGTGCTGGTGCCGGGTGGCTTCGGCAAGCGTGGCACCGAGGGCAAGATCGTCGCGATCCGCTATGCGCGCGAGCACAAGGTGCCTTACCTGGGCATCTGCCTGGGCATGCAGCTGGCCACCATCGAATTCGCACGCCACGTGGCGGGACTGGATGGTGCCAACAGCACCGAGTTCGATCCCGACACGCCGCATCCGGTCGTGGCGCTGATCACCGAATGGGCCGACCGCGAAGGCCGCATCGAAAAGCGCGATGCCCATTCGAACCTCGGCGGCACGATGCGCCTGGGCGCGCAGCGTTGCCCGGTCAAGGAAGGCACGCTGGCCCATTCGATCTACGGCAAGGAAGTCAATGAGCGCCATCGCCATCGCTACGAGGTGAACAATGCCTACGTGCCGAAGCTCGAAGCGGCAGGACTGGTGATCTCTGCGCGCACGCCGACGGAGCATCTGCCGGAGATCATGGAGCTGACGCAAAGCATGCACCCGTGGTTCATGGGCGTGCAGTTCCATCCGGAATTCACCTCGAACCCGCGCACGGGGCATCCGCTGTTCATCGCCTTCGTCAAGGCGGCGCTGGCGAGACGTAGAACCAAGGCCGCGCCATGTTGAATCCAGCTGCGATCCAGGAGGCGGCACGACGCATCGCCGCGGCGGCGAGCGCTCCGGTTCGCGTCATCTTGTTTGGATCCTATGCTCGCGGCGATGCGCGGGAAGATTCCGACCTGGATCTGGTCGTCGTCGAAAAGCAGGTGGTGGATCATACCCGCGAATATCTGCGCTTGCGCGATGCCGTGGGCTGCATCGGCACCAGCGTCGACTTGCTGTTGCTGTCTGAATCCGAATACGAAAAGAAAAAGCAATGGTGGACGACCCCGTTGTATTGGGCGGATCGCGAAGGCATGGTGCTCTATGAGTCCGCATGAGGAGCAGGTGCGCGAGTTGCTTGCCGCGGCCGAGCGAGATCGCCATACCTTCGATATCTTGCGGCGCGCTGCGACTGCGCCGCTCGAAACCACCTTGTTTCATGCCCAGCAGGCCATCGAAAAAGGCCTGAAAGCGGCTTTGGTGGCAAAAGGCGTGGTCTTTCCGCGCATCCATGATCTTCTCGAACTGTACGCTCTGGCAAAGCGGCATCATCTGACTCCGCCGGTATCCCGCGATCTGATGGCGCGATTGGCCCCCTACGCCGTGGAGTTTCGCTATATCGGCGTGATTGCCCCGAAGGTGACGTGCGAGGAAGCGCAGGGAGCGGTCGACGACCTGCTGGCCTGGGCCAAACGGGAGCTAACGTGAATCTCTGTGGCTTCGAAATCGGCCTCGACAAACCCTTCTTCCTGATCGCCGGCCCGTGCACGGCGGAATCGGAACAGCTCTGTCTCGACGTCGCCGGCCGGATGAAGGAGATCACCGGCGGGTTGGGCATTCCCTACGTTTTCAAGGCTTCCTACGACAAGGCGAATCGCAGCTCGGGTGAGTCGCCGCGCGGCCCCGGCATGGAAAAGGGGCTGGAATGGCTCGCCCGCGTGCGCCGCGAAATCGGGGTGCCGGTGCTCACCGATGTGCATACCGAGGCCGATGTGGCGCCCGTCGCGGCAGCCGTCGATGTGCTGCAGACCCCGGCCTTCCTGTGCCGCCAGACCGATTTCATCC
>JBKBOI010000145.1:0-4247 GCA_046294935.1 Rhodocyclaceae bacterium | reverse complement strand
CTCGCCGTGGCCAAGGCCCGCGGCGACGACCCGGTGACGTCGCTCACGCTGCTCACCACCCTGCTCGATTTCACCGACACCGGCGAGATCGGGCTGTTCGTCGATGAGGCCTCCGTCGCCCAGCGGGAAGCGACGATCGGCAAAGGCGGGCTGCTCACCGCGCGCGAACTGGCGACGACCTTTTCCGCGCTGCGCGCCAACGACCTGATCTGGCAATACGTCGTCGGCAGTTATCTGAAAGGCGACAAGCCGGCGCCCTTCGACCTGCTCTACTGGAACTCGGATTCGACCAACCTGCCGGGGCCGTTCGCCGCCTGGTATCTGCGCCACCTTTATCTGGAAAACAGCCTGCGCGTGCCCGGCAAGCTGGAAATGTGCGGCGTCAGGGCCGATCTCGGCAAGGTGGACATGCCGCACTTCATCCTCGCCACCCGCGAAGATCACATCGTGCCGTGGCAATCGTCCTACCTCGGCCGCCGGCTGCTGGGTGGGGAATCGACGTTCGTGCTCGGCGCATCGGGCCATATCGCCGGCGTGATCAATCCGGCGGCAAGAGCCAAGCGCAGTCATTGGGTCAACGACGGCGACACGCCCGATGCCGAGCGCTGGCTGGCGGAGGCCACCGAAGTTCCCGGCAGCTGGTGGCCCCGTTGGGCCGATTGGCTGGGGCGGTTCGCCGGTGGACGGATACCCGCGCGCGGCCGGCTGGGCAACAGGAAACATCCGCCCATCGAGCCCGCGCCCGGTCGCTATGTCAAGGAAAAAAGCTAAACGGCAGCAGGAGTAATATCGCGGTGCGACGAAGGAACCGACACCATGGCCGAAACGACCCGCTTGATCAAGAAATACCCGAACCGCCGTCTCTACGACACTCGCACCAGCACCTACATCACGCTGGCCGACGTCAAGGAGCTGGTCCTCGAGCATGAAGAGTTTCGCGTCGTCGACGCCAAGAGCGGCGAAGACCTGACGCGCAACATCTTGTTGCAGATCATCCTCGAAGAAGAAGCCGGCGGCGCGCCGATGTTCACTTCCGACCTGCTCGCCCAGATGATCCGTTTCTACGGCAACGCGATGCAGGGCATGATGGGCCAGTATCTGGAAAACAACATCATGGCCTTCACCGAGATGCAGAAAAAGCTCCAGGAACAGGTCGAGCATCTCTATGGTGACAATGCCGCGGTGAGCAAGGACCTGTGGTCGCAGTTCCTCAACTTCCAGGGGCCGGCGATGCAGAGCATGATGCGCACCTACGTCGAGCAAAGCCAGAAGATGTTCCAGCAGATGCAGGAAAACATCCAGGAACAGACGAAAAGGATGTTTGGCGGCTTTTCGATGCCCATGCAGTCGCCGCCGACGAAGCCCGAGAAGAAAAAGTAAGTGATCGCAAGAAAGAAGACGCGGATTCCGCGCGTCGGTTTCGTCTCGCTCGGCTGCCCGAAGGCCGCGTCCGACGCCGAGCGGATCCTCACCCGCCTACGCGCCGAAGGTTACGAAATTTCCGGCGGCCATGACGACGCCGATCTGGTGATCGTCAATACCTGCGGCTTCATCGACCCGGCGATCGAGGAGTCGCTCGATGCGATCGGCGAGGCGCTCGCGGAAAATGGCAAGGTGATCGTCACCGGCTGTCTCGGTGCGAAGGGCGAGATCGTGCGCCAGACCTATCCTCAGGTGCTCGCCGTCACCGGGCCCCATGCGCTCCAAGAGGTGATGGATGCTGTGCATGCCGCCCTGCCGCCTGCGCACGATGCGTTCGTCGATCTGCTGCCGCCCCAGGGCATTCGGCTGACGCCGGAGCATTACGCCTATCTGAAGATTTCCGAAGGCTGCAACCATCGCTGCAGCTTCTGTATCATCCCGAGCCTGCGCGGGCCGCTCGTCAGCCGTCCGATCGGCGAGGTGCTTGAGGAAGCCGAAATCCTCGCCAAAGCCGGCGTCAAGGAACTGATCGTCATCTCGCAGGACACCAGCGCCTACGGCGTCGATGTCCGCTACCGCACCGGCTTCGTCGGCGGCAAGCCCGTCAAGACGCGGCTTTACGAACTCTGCAAGGAACTGGGCGAACTCGACATCTGGGTGCGCCTGCATTACGTCTATCCCTATCCGAACGTCGATGACCTGTTGCCCCTGATGGCGGAAGGTAAGCTCCTGCCCTATCTCGACGTGCCCTTCCAGCACGCGAGCCCCCGCATCCTCGAGCTGATGAAGCGGCCCGGCGACGTCGACAAGGTACTCGACCGCATCAGCCATTGGCGCAAGCTCGTGCCCGAGCTGACGATCCGCTCGACCTTCATCGCCGGCTTCCCCGGCGAGACGGAGGCCGAGTTCAACGAGCTGCTGGACTTCCTCGACGCGGCACGGCTCGATCGCGTCGGCGCCTTCGCCTACTCGCCCGTCGAGGGCGCGGCCGCCAACGGCCTTCCTGGCGCGCTGCCCGAAGAGGTGCGCGAGGAACGCAAGATGCGCCTGTTGCGCCATCAGGAAGACATCTCGAAAGAGCGGCTGGAAGCGAAGATCGGCCAAACGCTCACGGTGCTGGTCGATGAGATCGACGCCGATGGAGCGATCGCGCGCACGCAAGGCGACGCCCCCGACATCGACGGCCTGGTCTACATCGCCGACGGCCACGATCTCGAGATCGGCGAATTCGCCACCGTTTTGATTACCGATTCCGACGTGCATGATCTTTACGCCACGCTGGCGGATACGTCATGAAACACAGGATCGGCTTGGTGCTCGGCAGTGGCGCGGCGCGTGGCTGGGCGCACATCGGCGTGATCCGGGCCCTCGAAGATGCCAACATCGTCCCGGACTTGGTCTGCGGCTGTTCGATCGGCGCGCTGGTCGGCGCCGCCTATGCCGATGGCGATCTCGATGCGCTCGAGCGCTGGGTGACGGGCTTGCGCTGGCCAGATGTCGTGGGCTTGCTCGATCCCAGCCTATCGGGCGGGCTGATCAAAGGCGACAAGCTGATCGCCTTCTTCGAACGGCATTTCGTCGACAAAGACTTCACCGCGCTGCCGCTGCCCTTCGCCTGTGTGGCAACCGAGCTCGCCACCGGCCGGGAAATCTGGCTGAAGGAGGGTTCGGTCGCGGCTGCCGTGCGCGCCTCGATCGCACTGCCGGGGTTGTTCGCGCCGGTGCGTCACGATGGCCGCATCCTCGTCGATGGCGGGCTCGTCAACCCCGTGCCGGTATCGTTGTGCCGCGCGCTCGGCGCCGAAATCGTCATCGCCGTCGACTTGGGCTCCGACATCGTCGGCCGCAGGCTAAAGACGCAGCAGCACGCCGAACAGGAATCGCGCTGGACCGATCTGTTGCTCAAAAGCCTGGGCATCAAACGCAACGACGCCGCCCCGTCGCTCGCGGCGGTTCTGGCCACCAGCATCAACATCATGCAGGCGCGTATCGCTAGAAGCCGCCTGGCGGGCGAACCGGCGGACGCGCTGATCGCGCCGCGGCTCGCCCATCTCGGTCTGATGGACTTCCACTGCGCCAAAGATGCCATCGCCGAAGGCGCCGCCGCCGTCAAACGCATGCTGCCGGCGATCGAATTCGCACTGAGCCAATGAGCCAGATGATCGACACTTTGCGCGACTTGCTCGGCAGCGCCCATGTCCTGACCGAAGCCGACGTCATCGCCCCCTACTGCACCGACTGGCGCGGCCGCTATCACGGCCAACCGCTCGCCGTCGTCCGTCCAGGCAATACCGACGAAGTCGCCGCCGTCGTCGCCGCTTGCGCCTCGGCCGGCGTCGCGGTCGTGCCGCAGGGCGGCAATACCGGGCTGGTCGGCGGCGCGACGCCGATCGGCGGCGAAGTCGTCATCAGCCTCGCCCGACTCGACCGCATCCGCGCGATCGATACCGACAACAACACGCTGATCGCCGAAGCCGGCTGCACGCTGGCCAGCGTGCAGGAAGCCGCCGCGACCGCGGGTCGCCTCTTCCCGCTCTCGCTCGCCGCGGAAGGCACGGCCACCATTGGCGGCAACCTCGCCACCAATGCCGGCGGCGTGCAGGTGCTGCGCTATGGCAACGCCCGCGAGCTCTGTCTCGGCCTCGAAGTGGTGCTGCCCGACGGCCGCATCTGGAACGGCTTGCGCGGCCTGCGCAAAGACAACACCGGCTACGACCTCAAGCATCTGTTCATCGGCAGTGAGGGCACGCTGGGGCTGATCACCGCCGCCGTGCTCAAGCTCTTTTCCCCCCCGCACAGCACCGCCACGGCCTGGGTGGGCATCC
>JBKBOI010000144.1:0-4267 GCA_046294935.1 Rhodocyclaceae bacterium | reverse complement strand
CAAAGAGCTCAAGGAATACGGCATCGGTTCGATCGCGATCATGTCCAACGATCCCACCGACTACCCCGAGGATTCCTGGGACAACATGGTGAGGATCGCGCGCGAGAAGCAGTTCCCGTTTCCTTACGTGCTCGACGAGACGCAGGAGGTGGCCAAAGCCTATGGCGCCGTGTGCACGCCGGACTTTTTCGGTTTCAACGCCAATCTCGAACTGCAATACCGTGGCCGGCTCGATGAATCGCGCAAGGAGACCGCGCCGGAAGGCGTGCGCCGCGATCTGTTCGAAGCGATGAAGCAGATCGCCCAGACCGGCCAGGGGCCGCGCGAGCAGATTCCGGGCATCGGCTGCTCGATCAAGTGGAAGTCGGCGTGAGGGCCTGGGCGGTACTGCTCTGCTGTCTTGCGGCGTTGGCGCATGCTGATGACAATGTCCTGTTGGTGCAGACCGGCCCGCAGGGTTTCGTCGTCTGGCATGGCGAAGGAACGAGCCTGCTCGACGACGATGTCGTGCTCGAGCTGATGGCGAGCGCGACGCCGGAAGGCGGCGAGGAAATACCAACGCCTCTGGGGCCGGCGCGCGCCTTCGAATTGCCGGAGGGCATCGTGATCCGCTTGCCGGCCGCCAGCCATGACCGGGCCCTGCTGGTCGATCGCGATGCCTGCGGTCACATCAAGCTTTGGCATGAGGAGGGCGCGACCCGGCTTTCCGAGGCGCAACTGACGGAAATCGTCATGTCCGCGCTGCCGGAAGGCGGGCCGCGCATTCGCCTCGACGGATTCTATGCCAAGGCATTCGTCGGCAAGCTCGGCGTCACCGTGACCTTGTGGCAGGCGCCGCAGATCAGGCCCTGAGCGGAGGTTTTCGGCCTGCCGGCTTGCCGGCCATCAGCGCCGGCGCTTCGGCGAGCAGGAATTCCCGGAAGCTTTCGGCGACCGGCGGCAACGCCTTTTCCGCCCGATGGACGACGAACCAGCGGCGCATCACGGGCGTGCCGGTGACCGGCAGCTCGACGAGCCGGCCGACTTCGCACTCGAGTGCGACGGTATGAGCGGAGATGAAGGCCAGCCCCAGCCCCGCCATCACGGCCTGTTTGACGGTTTCGTTGCCGACCATTTCCATCATCTGCCGCGGTCTGAAGCCATTGTCCGTGAAAAACCGCTCCATCGCCGCGCGCGTGCCCGAGCCTGGTTCGCGGATGATGAAGGTTTCCGCTTCGAGCTGTGCGGGAGCAATTTTTTTGCGCGTGGCGAGCGGATGTTCCGGCGCGGCGATGATGACGAGCGGGTGGTCGGCGAAGGTGGCCGCGATCGTGGCGAACTCCTGTGGCGGCTGACCCATGATGGCCAGATCGATCTCGTTGTCGGCGAGCAATCGCACGATGGTTTCGCGGTTGCTGACCCAGAAATCGATCTCGATGCCGGGCTGTCGGCGGCGATATTCGGCCAACAGGCGCGGCGCGAAATATTTCGCGGTGCTGATCACGCCGAGCGATAGCCGCCCTCCCTTGACGCCCTTCAATGCATCGAGCGCCTCTTCCGCCTCGCGCAACTGCTGGGCGATACGGCGCGCATGACGGGCGAGCTCTTCGCCGGCCTGGGTCAAATAGACCTTCTTGCCGATCATCTCGGTGAGCGGCAGCCCTGCCTGTTCTTCGAGCTGCTTGACCTGCATCGAGACCGCGGGCTGGGTCAGATGCAGCTCTTCGGCCGCGCGCGAGAACGACAGATGGCGCGCGACGGATTCGAAGACCCTGAGCTGGCGCAAAGTGACATGCTTCATTTCATCCACTCCCGGCTGCGGGTGCCGTCCCGTCAGCGCCGATTTGTCATGACCTCAATCTTATCATTGGAATAAGAAATCGTGACTGTTACTTATGATCTGCTACGACTATCTTCCGTGGCCATGGAGACACTGCAAGCTTTGATCTTCGATGTCGATGGCACGCTCGCCGATACCGAGCGCGATGGGCATCGGTTGGCCTTCAATGCCGCCTTCGCAGAGGCGGGCCTGCCCTGGCATTGGGATGCGGCGCTCTACGGCGAGCTGCTCACGGTGACGGGTGGCAAGGAACGTATCCGCTTCTTCTGTGAAAAGCACGATCCGGCATTTCTGCAGCGTACCGATGCCGATGCCCTGATCCGTGCGCTGCATGCGGCCAAGACGAAGCACTATCTGGAGCTGGTCGGCAAAGGCGGCATCCCGCTGCAGCCGGGCGTGGCGCGGCTGATGCGGGAAGCGCGCGCGGCGGGACTGCGACTGGCGATCGCGACGACGACGACGCCCGAGAACGTCACGAGCCTGCTCGAGGCCAGCCTCGCGCCCGACGCAGAGAGCTGGTTCGAGGTGATCGGCGCCGGCGACGTGGTGCCGAAGAAGAAGCCCGCGCCCGACATCTACCTCTGGGTGCTCGAAAAACTCGGCTTGCCCGCCAGCGCCTGCCTCGCCTTCGAGGATTCCGCCAACGGACTCAAGGCTGCGCTCGCGGCCGGACTGCCGACGATCGTCACCGAAAGCGAATACACGCTCGACCATGACTTCACCGGCGCGCTCGCCGTGCTGTCGGATCTGGGCGAACAGGACAAGCCCTGCGAGGTACGGCATGGCGACATGCACGGCAAGGGTTATGTGGATGTGGAACTGCTGCGGATCTGGCACGCCAATTACATCAGCAAGGCGTGATGATCACGATAAAAACATGTGACTGTTATTTATAGGCCTTTCACTTAAGATGCTTGCATTGCTTTACTGAACAACCAGATCACCACTTACGGAGGAAACAAACGATGGCTCTCGACCAATCCAGCCGCTACGCCGATCTCTCCCTGAAGGAAGAAGACCTGATCAAGGGCGGCAAGCACATTCTCTGCGCCTACAAGATGAAGCCGAAGTCCGGCGTGGGCTATCTCGAGGCCGCCGCGCACTTCGCCGCCGAGTCCTCGACCGGCACCAACGTCGAGGTGTGCACCACCGACGAATTCACCAAGGGTGTGGATGCGCTGGTCTATTACATCGACGAGGCCACCGAGGACATGCGCATCGCCTTCCCGCTCGAACTGTTCGACCGCAACGTCATCGATGGCCGCATGATGATGGTCTCCTTCCTGACCCTGACCATCGGCAACAACCAGGGCATGGGCGACATCGAATACGCCAAGATGATCGACTTCTACGTGCCGGAAGAGGTGATTCGCCAGTTCGACTGCCCGGCCGTCAACATCGAGGAGTTGTGGCGCATCCTCGGTCGGCCGGTCAAGGATGGCGGCTACATCGCCGGCACCATCATCAAGCCGAAACTGGGTCTCAGGCCCGAGCCCTTCGCCCAGGCGGCCTATCAGTTCTGGCTCGGTGGCGACTTCATCAAGAACGACGAACCGCAGGGCAACCAGGTGTTCGCGCCGCTCAAGAAGACTTTGCCGCTCGTCTATGACGCGATGAAGCGCGCGATGGACGAAACCGGACAGGCCAAGCTGTTCTCGATGAACATCACCGCCGATGACCACTACGAGATGATGGCACGCGCCGATTTCGCGCTCGAGACTTTCGGCCCGGATGCCAACAAGCTCGCCTTCCTGGTCGATGGATACGTCGGTGGCCCGGGTATGGTCACCACCGCGCGGCGCCAGTATCCGAACCAGTTCCTGCACTTCCACCGCGCCGGCCACGGCGCCGTCACCAGCCCGCAATCGAAGCGCGGCTACACCGCCTTCGTGCTGGCCAAGATGGCCCGCCTGCAGGGCGCTTCCGGCATCCACGTCGGCACCATGGGCTATGGCAAGATGGAAGGTGGCAAGGATGATCGTGTCATTGCCTACATGATCGAGCGCGACGAGTGCCAAGGCCCGGTCTATTACCAGAAGTGGTATGGCGTCAAGGCCACCACGCCGATCATCTCCGGTGGCATGAACGCGCTGCGCCTGCCCGGCTTTTTCGAGAATCTCGGCCATGGCAACGTCATCAATACCGCCGGCGGCGGCTCCTATGGCCACATCGACGGCCCGGCGGCCGGCGCGATCTCGCTCAGACAGGCCTACGAGTGCTGGAAGGCCAAGGCCGACCCGATCGAATGGGCGAAGGAGCACAAGGAATTCGCCCGCGCCTTCGAATCCTTCCCGTTCGATGCCGACAAGCTCTACCCGGGCTGGCGCGAAAAGCTCGGCATCCACAAGTAATGCCGGAATGGCGCCTCGAGAAACCGTCGCGAGCGGGTGGAGGGCAAGGCGATTGGTGCGCAGCGACCGAGACATATCAATTAGATAGGCGAGGGAG
>JBKBOI010000143.1:0-4311 GCA_046294935.1 Rhodocyclaceae bacterium | reverse complement strand
ACCCCCGACAGCCGGCAACCGGCGAAAGACACACGCGACTATCCGGCCATTGACAGCTTCGCCGAGTTACTTGCATAATGAGAACGATTCTCAAATAAACACATCCCCGACCTTGTCCTCTTCGTCGCCTCGGCCTCCCCATACCTTTCCTCTCGCAGGCCCCCTGTTGCGCGGCAGCCGCTGTCCGCGCGTGGCGATCATCGGTCAGGCGCGCGTGGGCAAGAGCCGCATCTTCCGCGCGGCATCGAGTACCGTCGTGCATCACGAGCGCCTGGCCGGCGTCGGGCCCGCCTATGAGGAATGCCGGGTCGAAGTCGGGCTCGACCAGATTTCGCTCGTCGATTTGCCGCCGGTCGAAACCTTCCACACCCTCTCGCATGACTCGGCCGTCATCCTGAAATATCTGCTCTGGGGCGATTGCTGGCCGGCCATCGCCCGGCATGAAGCCGCCCAGCCGCATTCCCCCTTCACCGCGCCAGACGTGCTGCTGCTGGTGATGGACGCCACGGCTCTCGAACGCGACATCGAACTCGCGCTCGAACTGGCGCAGATCGGCAAGCCGCTGGTCGTGGCGTTGAACCGCATGGACGAGGCACGCGCAAAAAGGCTGTTCATCAATGTCGGCGCGCTCTCCGAACGGCTTGGCGTGCCGGTGGTGCCGACCGTTGCTCACATGGGTATCGGGCTGGCCGACCTGTTTACCGCCATCGTGCGCGCCGCGCGTGAAAAACGCGCCCCGACGCCGCAACCGCCGTCGCCCTACATCGCGGCGCATCTGTCGCCCATCGCCGAGATCGCAAAAAATCCGGCGGTGGTCGATGCTTTCAAGGTGCCGACGAGCTTCCTCGCGCTCCAGCTCGCCGAGAACGATGATTATTTTTCCCAGGAACTGCGCTGCCACTTTCCGCAGCTCCATCAGGCTCTGCTCGCCGCGCGCGAGGCCGCCGATGCGGCGCTGCCGCGGCCGCTTGGCGAGGAAATCCACGCCGATCGCCATCATCGCGCCGCTGTGCTCTACGAGGCCGTCACTCGCCCAGGCGGTGGCGCAAAGCTGCCCGCCTGGCAACGTTCGCTCGATGAACTCTTCCTGCATCCGCGCTGGGGCTTCGCCGGCACACTCGCGGTATTCGCCCTGGTGCTGTTCTTCGTCTTCGAAGTCAGCGGCTGGCTCGATGGCCTCACCGTCGCCCGCGTCATCGAATGGACTCTTGCCTGGCAGCCGACCGATCTTGCCGGCGTGATCATGCGCGCCGTGCTGGATGGATTGATCGGCCTCGCGGGCATCGTCATTCCCTACATGATCCCATTGGTGTTATTGCTGGTCTTTCTCGAAGAGTCCGGCATCATGCATCGCGTCGCCTTCGTCGTCGACCGCGGCTTCCATCGGCTCGGCCTTCATGGCGGCGTAGCGCTGCCCTTCCTGATGGGGCTGGGCTGCAACGTGCCGGCGCTTGCCGCCACGGCGGCCGTCACTCACGGCCGCGACCGCACGGTCGCGGCGCTGTTGATCACCTTCCTGCCCTGCTCGGCGCGCTCGGCGATCATCCTCGCGCTGGGTGGCAAGTATCTCGGCGGGTTCGGCGTTTTCGCGCTGTTCATGCTCGCGCCCATCGTCGTCAGCCTGATCGGCAAGTTGCTCAAGCACCGCTACCCCGAAACCACGCCCGGCATGATCCAGCACATCCCGCCCTATGCGCTGCCGGACTTGCGCAGGCTGCTCTGGAACACCTGGGACAGGAGCCGCGACATCGTCACCATCGTGCTCCCGCTCCTCATTGCCGGCAGCATCGTGCTCGCACTGCTCGCACACTTCGGCATGGATCGCTGGATCAACCTGGCACTCACGCCCATCACGTCGTGGTGGTTGGGCCTGCCGGCCGTGCTCGGCGTGCCGATCCTGTTCGGCGTGCTGAGGAAGGAACTGTCGCTCTTGATGGTCTTCCAGGCGCTCGGCACGCAGGAGCTGGCCGGCATGTTGACGACGACGCAGATCGCCACCTTTCTCGTCTTCCTGACCTTCTACGTGCCTTGTGTATCGACCTTTGCGATGATGCTGAAGCTGCTCGGCCGGAAAGAAGCCGCTTTCTCGGTCGCCCTCTCGGTCACTACGGCTCTGGTCGTGGCGATGGCAGTGCGCCTGCCGCTGGAAATCCTGCTCTAGTGCCGTTCCGCCAGCGCCGAGTTTCAACCCAGCGCCGCGATCACCTCCGGTGGCGCCTGGACGAGCTCGATCAGCACGCCCTCGCCGGCGATCGGGAATTCGTCGCTCGCCTTCGGATGCAGGAAGCATATGTCGTGGCCCGCCGCACCTTTCCTGATGCCGCCTGGCGCGAAACGCACGCCCTGCTTCGAAAGCCATTCGACCGCCTTCGGCAGATCGTCGATCCACAGGCCGACGTGGTTGAGCGGCGTCGTGTGGACGGCCGGCTTTTTCTCCGGATCGAGCGGCTGCATCAAATCGACCTCGACCTTGTGGGGGCCAGAGCCGATCGCGCAGATGTCCTCGTCGACATTCTCGCGCTCGGAGACGAAATTGCCGGTCACTTCGAGGCCGAGCATCTCGACCCACAACCGGCGCAGCCGTTCCTTCGATGGCCCGCCGATCGCGATTTGCTGGATGCCCAGCACCTTGAATGGTCTTGTCATCGTTTTCTCCCTCCGACGAACACGACGATGCCGATGACGATCATCGGCAGGGACAGCCATTGTCCCATGCTGACGATGTAGGAATGGCCGAAGATGCCGGCGTCTGGTTCGCGGAAGTATTCGCCAATCCAGCGTGCCACGCCATAGCCGACCAGGAACAGGGCGGAGACCTGCATGCGCGGTCGTTGCCGCGCCGAGAACCACCACAGCAGCGCCCATAGCAGGAGCCCTTCGCCCAGGGCCTGATAGAGCTGCGACGGATGGCGCGGCAGGCCATCGACCTGCGGGAAGACCATCGCCCACGGTAGGTCGGGCGCAGCGACGCGGCCCCACAGCTCGCCGTTGATGAAGTTGCCGATGCGCCCGAGTCCCAGGCCGATCGGCACCAGCGGCGCAATGAAATCGGTGAGCCGCCAGAAACCCAGGCCACGCTTTTTCGCGTAGAGCCCCACGGCGACGAGCACGCCGAGAAAGCCGCCGTGGAAGCTCATGCCGCCTTTCCAGACGGCGAGGATTTCGAGCGGATGCGCGAGGTAGTAACCCGGCTCGTAGAACAGCACCTGGCCGAGCCGGCCGCCGATCACCACGCCGAGCACGCCGTAGAACAGCAGGTCGTCGATGTGCTGGGGCGTCAGTCCATGCCAGGGCTGCGACCGCGCGCGCCGCTTGCCCAAGCCCAGGAAGGCCAGAAAGGCCAGCAGATACATCAGGCCATACCAGCGCACGGCCAGCGGGCCGAGACTGATGGCGACGGGATCGAACTGCGGGTGGATGAGCATGGGGGAACGGCAAGGGCTAAACTAATGAGCTGCATTCTACGTTGCCAGCAAAGGAGTCCCGATGCCCGCCTATCGTTCTCGCACTTCCACCCATGGTCGCAACATGGCCGGCGCCCGCGCGCTGTGGCGCGCCACCGGCATGAAGGATGGCGACTTCGACAAGCCGATCATCGCGGTGGTCAATTCCTTCACCCAGTTCGTGCCGGGGCATGTGCATCTGAGGGACATGGGCCAGCTCGTCGCCCGTCAGATCGAGGCGGCCGGCGGCGTGGCCAAGGAGTTCAACACCATCGCCATCGACGATGGCATCGCGATGGGCCATGGCGGCATGCTCTACAGTCTGCCCTCGCGCGACCTGATCGCCGATTCGGTCGAATACATGTGCAATGCGCATACCGTCGATGCGATGGTCTGCATCTCGAACTGCGACAAGATCACCCCCGGCATGCTGATGGCGGCCTTGCGTTTGAACATCCCGACGGTGTTCGTTTCCGGCGGGCCGATGGAGGCCGGCAAGGTGCGCTGGCATGGCGAGACGCGCAAGGTTGATCTGATCGACGCGATGATCGAGGCCGCCGACAGCAGGAACTCCGACAAGGATGTGGCCGCGATGGAGCGCGCGGCCTGCCCCACCTGCGGCTCGTGTTCGGGGATGTTCACCGCCAACTCGATGAACTGTCTCGCCGAGGCGCTGGGCCTCGCGCTGCCCGGCAACGGCACGCTGGTCGCGACGCATGCCGACCGGGAAAAGCTCTTCGTCAAGGCCGGCCGGCTGATCGTCGAGCTGGCGCGCCGCCACTACGAGCAGGGCGACGATGGCGTGCTGCCGCGTGCGATCGCCACCTTCGAGGCGTTCGAGAACGCCATGTCGCTCGACATCGCGATG
>JBKBOI010000142.1:0-4313 GCA_046294935.1 Rhodocyclaceae bacterium | reverse complement strand
TGTCGATCGCCTTCAACACCAGCTCCTTGGCGACGCCATAGCCGCCGATCAGCTCGACGACGATGTCGATTTCTGGATCATTCACCACGGCGAAGGCATCATCGGTCAATGCCACCTTGCCGCCCGTCACCCGTCGGGCATGTTCGAGATTCTTGTCGGCCACTTTCACGATGCGGATCGGCCGCCCGGCGCGGCGGGTGATTTCCGCTTCATTGCGGGATAAAACGGTAAACGTGCCGCCACCGACGGTGCCGATGCCGAGCAGTCCAACTTGGATGGGCTTCATGGATGTTCTGGCGAAAATCGAAAGGAAATCAGGTTGCGTGATGCTTACGGTAACTTTCCAGGAACCGGGCGATGCGACCGATCGCCTCGGCGAGATCGTCGACGTTCGGCAGGAAGACGACGCGAAAATGATCGGGGTTGGGCCAGTTGAAGCCGCTGCCCTGCACCAGCAGGACCTTTTCCTCCTCGAGCAATTCGAGGATGAATTGCTGGTCGTTGTCGATCGGATACATCTTCGGATCCAGCCGTGGGAAACAATACAGCGCCGCCTGCGGCTTGACGCAGCTCACGCCGGGAATCGCCGAGAGCATTTCCCAAGCCAGATCTCGCTGCTTGCAAAGTCTGCCGTGGGGAGCCACCAGATCCTCGATGCTCTGATAACCGCCGAGCGCAGTCTGGATCGCATGCTGACCGGGCACGTTCGAACACAGCCGCATCGAGGCGAGGATGTTCAGTCCCTCGATGTAATCCTGGGCATGGCGTTTTTCCCCCGAAACGATCATCCAGCCGGCGCGAAAACCGCAGGCGCGGTAGTTCTTCGACAGGCCATTGAAGGTGATGAACAGCACGTCGTCGGCCAGGCTGGCGATCGACGTATGCTTGCGCCCGTCATAGAGCACCTTGTCGTAGATCTCGTCGGCGAAGACGATCAGCTCGTGCTGACGGGCGATCTCGACGATCTCCTGGAGCAGGTCGTCGGGATACAAGGCGCCCGTCGGATTGTTCGGGTTGATGATGACGATCGCGCGCGAAGCCTTCGTGATCTTGGCGCGGATGTCGGCGAGGTCGGGCAGCCAGCCAGCGCCCTCGTCGCACAGGTAATGGCGCGGCGTGCCGCCGGAGAGGCTCACCGCCGCGGTCCACAGCGGATAGTCCGGCGCCGGCACGAGCACCTCGTCGCCGTTGTTGAGTAGCCCCTGCATCGCCATCACGATCAGCTCGGAGACGCCGTTGCCGAGCGTGATGTCGTCGATCGTCACGCCCGGGATCTTCTTCTGCTGGCAGTAATGCATCACCGCCTTGCGCGCCGAGAACAGACCTTTCGAGTCCGAATAGCCGGAAGCATCGCGGATGTTGCGGATCACGTCGACGACGATCTCCTCCGGCGCCTCGAAGCCGAAGGCGGCAGGATTGCCGATGTTGAGCTTGATGATGCGGTGCCCCTCCTCCTCCATCTGACGCGCCCGCGCGAGCACCGGACCACGGATGTCATAACAGACGTTGGCGAGCTTGGTGGATTTGAGGATGGGTTGCATGACGGCAGAGGAGTGAAAAATCGAAAGGTTATAATCCTACCGAATGACCTGCGCTGCGGCAAATCCAAAGCATGCCGCGAGCGCCTTGCAGCAGCCCCGGCAGACCCGTCTTGAAGCTTCATCCCGACCCGCGCAGCAACGACAACATCGTCACCGCGTACGCCAGCGATTTCATCGCGGTGAGCGGCCGCGTGCTGACGCGCAGTCTGCTGCTGTTGCCCGATCGCCTCGACACGCAATGGGGCCCGGATGTCTTTGCCGACCTGAACGTCTCCCATTTGGAACGGCTCGTCACCATAACCTGTGACGTGGTGCTGCTCGGCACCGGTCGCCGGCAACGCTTCCCCGCGCCTGAGCTGATGCGCCCACTGGTCGAAGCCGGTCGCGGTTTCGAGATCATGGACACCGCGGCCGCCTGCCGTACTTATAACCTCCTGGTCGGCGAAGGGCGTCTGCCCCTGGCCGCGTTGATCCTCGAAAAAGATGCGACATGATGTCCACGATCGCCCTGCGCATCGAAATTCCCGGTTATCGTGCCTGCGCTGCCCTACCGACGCTCGTCGACCTGCTTCGAGACCATGAAGCCGGTGCGAGCTTCCTGGTCGGATTCGGCAACGACTGGCTCGGCCGCTCCCCGGCGCGCCAATGCCGCCACCTGCTCGAA
Source organism: Rhodocyclaceae bacterium (assembly GCA_046294935.1). Classification (GTDB taxonomy): domain Bacteria; phylum Pseudomonadota; class Gammaproteobacteria; order Burkholderiales; family Rhodocyclaceae; genus Sulfuricystis. Next base: position 2,108 of record JBKBOI010000142.1, on the reverse strand, counting down.
CAGGTGCGTGCCGCCGGCTTCGATCTAGGCATCTTGGGCTGGCAGCCGACGCAATGGGTCGAACGGGCCGATTCGGCGCCGGCCACCTGGGTGAGCAAACAGCTCGATCAAGCCCGGACGGCGTTCGAAAAGCTTTTCGGCCACACACCACGACTCACGGCGGCACCTGGCTGGCAGGGCAATCCACACTCCCTGCGCCTGACGCAGCGTCTAGGCTTCAGCATTTCCAGCGACACCCGCGGGCGCCACCCCTTCATCCCGGTCTGGAATGGCGAGATCGTGCGCTGCCCTCAAATCCCCGTGACCCTGCCCACCTTCGAAGAACTGGCCAACTCCTCGGACGAAAGGACGGCTGACGCGGTCGATGCGCTGCTGGCATTGAGCGCCAAACCCTCACCCGCCGGCCATGTCTTCAACCTTACGGCGAGCCGGGCGATCGGGAAGGCGCCGCAGCATTTCGAGCGCCTGCTCGCCGGCTGGCGTGCCCAGGGCTATCGGATCGTTTCACTCGACATATTCGCCACTGGGCTCGTCATCGATCAACTACCGCGCCATGAAATCGTCATCGGCACGGTCCCTGGCCATCCCCGTCCCCTGCTGCTGCAGGGGGATGAATTCCTCGCTGAATGGAGAATCCCGGCATGAACGAAGCTTCCATCCCACCACTCAGCACCGGCCAGACGGTGCCCGACTTCTCCCTGCCGGCCACCGGCGGCAAAACCTTTCGACTTGCCGATCTGCGCGGTCAGGCCGTGGTGCTCTATTTCTATCCGAAGGACAGTACGCCGGGCTGCACCACCGAGGCCGGCCAGTTCCGCGATCTCCACGCTGAATTCGTCGCCAACGGCGCCACGGTCTGGGGCATCTCCCGCGACGGCCTGAAGTCGCACGAAAGCTTCAAGACCAAGCTGGGATTGCCCTTCGAGCTGCTTTCCGATGCCGACGAGACGGCCTGCCGGCTGTTCGGTGTCATCAAAATGAAAAATATGTACGGCAAACAGGTGCGTGGCATCGAGCGCAGCACCTTCCTGATCGACGCGGCCGGTCGCCTGGCCCGCGAATGGCGCGGAGTGAAGGCGGATGGCCATGCAGCGACCGTGCTCGATGCCGTGAAATCGCTCTGACTTTCTCGCTCGGCGCTCCAGTTCGATGAAAACCAAAAGTACTGCCAAGTCCAGCCGCTTTGCCAAGCCCACCAAGCTGTTCGTGCTCGACACCAACGTGCTGATGCACGACCCGACCTGTCTGTTCCGCTTCGAGGAACACGATCTGTTCGTGCCGATGATGACGCTGGAAGAGCTCGATGCCAACAAGAAAGGCATGTCGGAGGTGGCGCGCAATGCGCGTCAGGCCAGCCGCCTGCTCGACGAGATCGTCACCGGCAGCGAGGAGGACATCCAGGACGGGATCGACCTTTCCGCCCCCTCGCGCGGACAGGCGAGCGGCCGGCTGTTCCTGCAGACCGAGGCGATCAATGGGCTGTTGCCTGCATCGCTGCCGACTTCGCGCGCCGACAACCAGATCATTGCCGTCGCGCTGCACCTGAGGCAGAAGCATCCCAAGCGGCCGGTGATCCTCGTCACCAAGGACATCAACATGCGCATCAAGGCCCGCGCGCTGGGTCTGGAAGCGCAGGACTACTTCAACGACAAGGTGCTCGAGGACACCGACCTGCTCTACACCGGCAGCCTCGAATTGCCCGCCGACTTCTGGGAAACCCACGCGCAGGGCCTGGAATCATGGAAGAAGGACGGCCGCACCTACTACCGCATCACCGGGCCGCTGTGCGCCGAGTTGCTGATCAACCAGTTCGTCTGGCAGGAAGGCCCACAGCCGCTGCAGGCCTGGGTACGCGCCCGCTCGGGCAAGACGGTGGAACTGGAAACCCTGATCGACTACTCGCATGCCAAGAATGCCGTCTGGGGCATCATGGCCAGGAACCGCGAGCAGAACTTCGCGCTCAACCTCTTGATGCATCCGGACATCGACTTCGTGACGCTCTTGGGGCAGGCCGGCACCGGGAAGACGCTGCTGACGCTCGCCGCGGCGCTGACACAGACGCTGGAGCAAAAGCGCTTCTCCGAGATCATCATCACACGCGTCACCGT
>JBKBOI010000141.1:0-4331 GCA_046294935.1 Rhodocyclaceae bacterium | reverse complement strand
GGTGAAGCGAACGAATTGTTCTCCCTCGCCCTGGCGCTCGCCGAGCGCGTGCCCCTGGTTCCCGCGCCGCTGTCGAAAGCCGACCGCGGTTACGCGCTGTTCCTGCAAACGAAACCTGCGCCGGTGCGCGCCAAGCCCGTCGCCCTTGCGGCCGAAATGCCGCCGCAGGAAGCCTTTCGTGCCATCGCGCTGGCCTGCCTCGATCAGCTGCAGCGCAACCATGCGCTCGTCCTGACGAACGACGACCCCGAATACATCCACCAGATGCGCGTCGCCTTGCGGCGGCTGCGCGCCGCGCTGCGCTTGTTCCGGCCCGTGCTGCCAACAGACTTCACGGCACGGCTGCTGCCGCTGGCGCGCGAGCTGATGAGGCCGTTGGGCAAGGCACGCGATGTCGATGTCTTGCTCGCCGAGATCGCCCATCCCGTGCTCGCCGCGCTGCCCGACGAGCCGCGCCTGGCCGCATTGGTCGGCGTCATCACCGAGCGCCGTCACGCCGTGCGCCAGGAAGTCTTACGTCTTCTGGGCGCACCGCGCTATGGCGTGATCGTCCTCTCGCTGCTCGCCTCGGTGCATGGCATTTCAGCGCCGGCACGAGCGCAGGCCGTGGCCACCGATGGCCTCCCAGCAAGCCTGCCCGAGTTCGCGCACGAGCGCCTGCGGCGGTTGCGCCGTCAGGTGCTCGCCCTCGCCCGTGACGCCGATGCCGCAAAACCCGAGACACTCCACGCGCTGCGCATCGGCATCAAGCGGCTGCGCTACGCATTGGAATTTTTCGCGCCGCTTTCCGCGAAGAAGAAGACGGCACGCCACCTCGAGCATCTGGCGGCGCTGCAGGAGACATTGGGGCAGATCAACGATCTCGCCAATGCCGGCGCGTTGCTGATGGAGTGCGCCGGCACCGACCAGGCCTTGCGCGAGGCCGTCAGCCTGATCGCCGGTTGGCATGGCCCCCGTTACCAGAAGCTGCTGACGGCGATACCCCGTGAGATGGCGAAGTTGGGCGCCATGACCTTGCCCAAGTTGCGCGATCGTCACCGTTGTGTCACATCCGCGACGCATACTGCGCCAGCGAGCAAGGAAGCGGGGTGAATATGGATCTGATCTTGTGGCGTCATGCCGAAGCCGAAGAAGCCCGAGAAGGTCAGCCAGATGCCAAGCGCCGGCTCACCGCCCGCGGCGACAAGCAAGCCCATGAAGTCGCGAAGTGGCTACGGGCCCATCTGCCGAAAAAAACGCGCATCCTCGTCAGCCCCACCCTACGCACCCAGCAGACCGCGCATGCGCTGGCGCTGCCTTTCGAGATCGAGCCGAAGATCGGCATCGGCGCCGATGCCGCCGACTTGTTGGCTGCCGCCAACTGGCCAGAGCATTCGGGCGCCGTGTTGCTGATCGGCCACCAGCCAAGCCTGGGGCGTCTTGCCTCCTTGCTGCTGTCGGGAGCCGAGGCCGACTGGAGTTTCAAGAAAGCCGCCGTCTGGTGGTTTTCCAAGCGAAGCCGTGAAGGCCGTGATCAGACGGTCTTGCGGGCGGTGATGAATCCCGAGATGCTGCGCTGATGTATCAGTAGCGGGTGATCAGCTCCAGCCAGGCATCGGGAAGGATCGCCATGATTCGGGCGGCGATCGCCTTGTCCAGACCGGTGACCAGGATGATGCCAGAGACGATCGCCAACAGGCCGAAGCCGGTGCGCAGCCGGCGGGTGTTGATCATCGCCCAGTTGCGCAGGCGGCGGAAGCCGAAGCGGGAAGCATAGGCGGCCATCACCATCGGTGTCGCCGCGCCGAGGCCAAACAATCCCAGCAGAATGGCGCCGAGCAGAGCATCCTGCCCCGTCGCCACCAGCGCCGCCGAAGACACCAGCATCGGCCCGGCGCACGGGCTCCAGGCCAGCCCCAACAGGCCGCCGAACAGGAAGGCCATCAGCGGCGAGCGGTTCGAACCGATCTCCTCGGCCATCAGGTCGGCGGTGATCGCCAACGGCTGCACCATCCGCGAGACCAGGCGCGTCAGGGGTTCGATCAGCAGCGCAACTCCAAAGACGATCAGGCTCCAGGCGGCGATTCCATGCATCCAGACCGGATCGAGGCCGAGCGCCGGGCCGAGCGCGCCGAGCAGCCAACCGCCGGTGGCGAAAGCCATCGTCATGCCCAGTCCCATCAGCAGCGGCGCCGCGCGGTGCTGCTGCATCGCCCCGCCGACGACGATCGGCAACAGCGGCAGCACACAGGGTGAAAGTGCCGTCAGCAAGCCGGCCACATAGGTAAACCCAGCGCTGGCAGGAGCGTAGAGATCCGGCGCGAGGGCGGGATCGGACATTCACAGCGCCCTGGCGAACAACGCCTTCAGTCTTTCTGGCTGGAAATCCCCCGTGGCGCGCGCCCGCTCTTCCTCGCCGCGAAAGATCACCAGGGTCGAAAAGGCATGCACGCCGAAGCGGCGGCGCAATTCATCCTCTTTGGCGAAATCGGCTTGAAAGACGATGACGTTCGCAAGCTGCGGGTCGTTCTTGAGGCCCTCGAGGCTGCGGGATTGCATCACGCAGACCGGGCACCAGCCACTGTGGAACTGCAGGGCGGTCACCTTCCCGGCCGCTCGGGCTTGCGCGAAGCTGCCGGCCTGATACGGCATGACATCAAGCGCGCGGGCGGCAAAGGCGCACAGCGCCAATGCAAGGGCCGATAGCAGCGTCAGGTGTTTCATCGTCTGGATTTCTCTCGAAAAGGGATGCCATTGTCCAACGCACCGCCAGCGTCAGCAAGCAACCAACCTTATACTTGGATAAGTAGATTATTTACTACAGCCCGCATCGCTGTCGCAGCTGCCGCTACAACAGCCACAACCTCCCTCGCTGTTGCGAAACGGGCCGAGCTGGGGATGGCGCGCCGCGAAGCGGCGATACAGCCGGTCTACCACGATGCCGGCAACCATCAGCCCGAAGATCAACGCGATGGTGACGAGATAGGTGCTCATCAACCGCCCAAGCCAGCGAAACCCATGAAGCCGAGCGACAAGATGCCCGCCAGCATCAGGGATAGCGCCGTGCCCTGCGCCACCGCGGGCACGTCAGAGAGCCGCAGGCGCTCACGCACGCTGGCCATCAACACCAGCGCCAGCGTGAAGCCGGCGCCGGCACCGACGGCGAAGGTGACCGATTGCACGAAATCGTATTCGCGCGCAGTCTGGAACAGCGCGACGCCGAGTACCGCGCAGTTGGTGGTGATCAGCGGCAGATAGATGCCCAGCGCGCGGAACAGCGCGGGGCTGTATTTCTTCAGCACCATCTCGACGAGCTGCACCGCCGAGGCGATGATGACGATGTAGGCGATGAGCCGCAGGAATTCGAGGTTGAAATAGGAGAGCAGCAGGTTGAGACCATAGGCGCACGACGAGGCGACGAGCATCACGAACGTCGTCGCCGCGCCCATCGGCAGAGCGGTTTCGAGCTTGCCGGAAACGCCGATGAACGGGCACAGGCCGAGGAACATCGCCAGCACGAAATTGTTGGCGAGGAAAGCATTGATGAAAATCTGTGCGGCGGACTCATGCATGTTGCGTCACCTCCTTGGTGGCGGCCTGGCGGCGCTGACGCCAGCGCGAGCCCGCGGCGAACACTAGCAGCCACATGCCGAGGACGAAAAAGCCGCCCGGCGGCAGCACCATCACCACCCAGGGCTGGAAATGCTCGCCGAAGAGGGAAACACCAAACAGCGTGCCGGCGCCGAGGATCTCGCGCACGCTGCCCAAGGCCAGCAGGCCGAGCGTGAAGCCGACGCTCATGCCGAGCGCATTGACGATGGCGGTCAGTGGCGGATGTTTCGAGGCATGGGCTTCGGCGCGGCCGAGGATGATGCAGTTGACGACGATCAGCTGGATGAAGGCGCCAAGCGCGTCATAGAGCGCCAAGCTCACCGCCTGGATCAGATAATCGACAACGGTGACGAAGGTAGCGATGATGACGATGTAGGTTGCGATGCGCACTTCCTTCGGAATCAGCTTGCGCAGCAGCGATACCAAGAGGCAGGAGCAGGTGAGCACGAAGGTGGTGGCGAGCCCCATCGACAGGGCGTTGATCGCCGAGACGGTCACCGCCAGCGTCGGGCACAGCCCCAGCACCATCACGAACACGGGGTTCTGGCGCCAGACCCCCTCCATGAATTCTTCCCAGGTGGTGATCGAAGTCTGGCTCATGGCTTTTCCTTCAGTCCGTCCAGATGCGGCGTGATGCGCGGCAGGAGCACCTGTGCCGAATCGTTGATCGCACGGCCCACCGCCCGCGAAGTGATCGTCGCGCCACTGATCGCGTCGATTTCCCACGGCTGCGACTTCGT